>JAYVXF010000294.1:0-31220 GCA_043793345.1 Betaproteobacteria bacterium
GTGGATCAAGCCGCGCGCCGCCATCAGGTGCCGGCACGCCGCATGAAACGGTTTGCATGATCGTTTTTGGGTGCGTTTCAAAGTGAGCTGCACGCTATACAAGCATTGTCATTTCGACCGCAGGGAGAAATCTGCTTTGCGCTAGCTGCGGGAAAAAGCAGATTTCTCCCGATGGTCGAAATGACAATTTTTTTGTGTTGAGTGTTGACCAAACTGATCTCCGCTGCATCAGTCTGAATCGCGCCCGTGGTTTCCTGCCCGCCTTCGCGATGGTGGGTCACGGTAGAATGACGATCAAACTCGCGTGACCACCGTTCCCTCCTGACACAGGCAATCATCTTGTCCGACCAACCCGCAATCAGGGTACTCCCCGAACTATTGATCAACCAGATCGCCGCTGGCGAGGTGGTTGAGCGTCCGGCGGCGGCGTTGAAAGAGTTGCTGGAAAACGCGCTCGATGCCGGCGCCATGCGCATCGATATTGACCTTGTTCAGGGCGGCATCAAGCGCTTGTCGGTTGCCGACGACGGCGTCGGCATGGCAGCGGTTGATTTGCCACTGGCGCTGGCGCGTCACGCCACCAGTAAAATCGCCTCGCTCGACGATCTCGAACGCGTCGCAAGCCTGGGCTTTCGCGGCGAAGCGCTGGCCAGTCTCGCCTCAATCTCGCGACTCATCGTAACCTCGCGCCAGCAACACGCGAAGCACGCCAGCCGGATCGAATCGGTCGGTGGTGCAATGTCCACAGTAGAGCCGGCGGCGCTCGATGGCGGCACGGTGGTGACGGCTGAGGATTTGTTTTTCAACACCCCCGCGCGCCGCAAATTCTTGAAAACAGAGGCGACCGAATTTTCTCATTGCGAAGACGCCGCGCAGCGCATCGCGATGGCTGCACCCCACGTGGCGATGTCGTTGACCCACAATGGACGACGCATTTGGCAGTATCCGATGAGCGATTCCGCTACGCGCATTGCGACCATTCTGGGGGAAGAATTTCGTGAGGCGAGTTTGTTGATCGACGAGCCGCATCCGGCGTTCAGCTTGCAAGGCTCGGTTGCGCTGCCGCGTTATTCGCGCGCGGGGCGCGACCAGCAATATCTGTTCGTGAACGGCCGATTCGTGCGTGACAAGCTGCTCACGCACGCCGTGCGCAGTGCCTATGCCGATATTTTGCATGGCCATCGGCATCCCGCGTACGTGCTGTTTTTGTCGATTGATCCGAGCATGGTCGACGTGAATGTGCATCCGGCAAAATCGGAAGTGCGCTTTCGCGATTCGCGCGGTGTGCATCAATTTGTATTCCACGCCTTGCAAAAAGCGCTGGCACGGCCAACCTCAAGTGAGGCGCCACCAACGGCGGACCCGATGGCGTGGATCAGCGGCATCGCGCGTCGTGGCGTGAGCGCGCCAGCGCCAAGCAACTGGCCGCGCGCTGCGCAGCAGGCGACATTTGGCCACATGACGGCGCGCGAACCGCATGCGTTTTACGAGACGTTGCGTGGTGAATCCGCCCAGCATAATATAGCCGAAGTCCGCTCCCCGCTTGCCTTGCAGGCCGAAAATGGCTGGAACGCCGCGCCAGATAATGAGTTTGGCAATTCGGCCGACATTCCGCCGCTAGGTTTTGCCCTTGCGCAATTGCACGGCATTTATGTCCTCGCGCAAAACGCGCATGGCCTGGTGCTGGTCGATATGCACGCCGCGCACGAGCGCATCGTTTATGAAAAATTAAAATCCGCACTCGATTTGAATCAGCTCGCTTCGCAGCCGCTGATCGCGCCGATAGCGGTTGCACTGGGTGAACGCGACATCGAGCTGGTCGCTGACAACCATGCGTTTTTCGCGCGGCTCGGCTTTGATCTTGGCAGCCTGTCGAGCCGCGAAATCGCCATTCGCGCGGTGCCCGCCATGCTGCCAAGCCTCGATGCGCCGGCCATGCTGCGCGAGCTGCTCGACGACCTCGCCGAACACGGCGCGTCGCGCGCGCTCACCGAGCAGCGCGATGAAATTCTGGGCACCATGGCCTGCCACGGCGCGGTGCGTGCCAACCGCATGCTGACCATTCCGGAAATGAATGCGCTGCTGCGACAAATGGAGGCCACCGAGCGCTCCGGCCAATGCAATCACGGCAGACCGACCTGGTACCAATTCGCGATTGGCGATCTGGATAAATTGTTCATGCGTGGACGTTAAGTTGCTGGCTGGTTTGCGATGACCATGCCGCCTGCGATTTTTTTACTCGGCCCGACGGCGTCGGGCAAAACGGCGCTGGCGATGCATCTGGCGGACCGCTTTCCGGTCGAAATCATCAGTGTCGATTCAGCGCTGGTTTATCGCGACATGAATATTGGCACCGCGAAACCTGACGCGGCGACGCTGCAAAAATATCCACACCAACTGATCAATTTGATCGACCCGACGGAGGCCTATTCGGCAGCGCGGTTTCGCAGGGACGCGTTGCGTGCGATGAGCCAAATTTCAGCGCGCGGAAAAATCCCGCTGCTGGTCGGTGGCACCATGTTGTACGCCAAGGCGCTGCTCGAAGGTCTCTCAACATTGCCGGAAGCCAACACCGAGGTTCGTGCCGCACTCGCCGCTCGGGCGGCGCTGATGGGCTGGCCCGCGATGCACGCAGCACTCGCGCGCGTCGATCCGCCAACCGCTGCGCGATTAAAACCGGCCGACGCGCAACGGATTCAGCGGGCGCTGGAAGTATTCGAATTAACCGGGACACCGATTTCGGCGCTGCAAACGCGTGCCGCAACGGCGGATGATTTCCCGTACCGCGCGCTAAAAATTGGTTTGCTTGCCGAGCAGCGCGCAGTGTTGCACGAACGTATTGCGACGCGCTTCGACGCCATGCTGACCGCCGGGCTTAGCGATGAAGTGAAAGCGCTGCGCACGCGTTACGCGCTGACGGCGGAAATGCCGTCGATGCGCTGCGTGGGATATCGGCAGAGCTGGGAATTTCTCGACGGGGCAATCGACGCAACAACGCTGCGTGAAACAGGCATCGCCGCCACCCGTCAACTCGCCAAGCGGCAACTCACGTGGTTGCGATCAATGCCGGATGTCGAGCCGGTCGATTGTCTGCGCGCGGATTTGCAGGAAAATATTGCTGGGCGGGTGGGTGAATTTTTGCAGCGGGGGTGACGGCTGCGGTCGCATCGCTAAATGTTTATTGGCGTTTCCAATACTCGCGACACACCAAAGAAACTTTCCGTCGTTCCCGCCTTCGCGGGAACGACGGAATACGAGAGGTGTAGTCATGAAATCAGGAAACGTCAATATTTAACGTGAGGTGTTCGCGTACTCACCGTGGCTCCTTCCCCCGGCCACGGGGGAAGGTTGGGATGGGGGCGATGCTAATTATGTTGCGCGATTTATGAGTTGCCCCCATCCTAGCCTTCCCCCACAGAGCGGGGGAAGGAAGGCAGCTATCGGTCGTCGCGCAAAAAATTTGATTCGCGCGCAAACCAATGGCAGCGCCTTGTTACCCTTGATACTTAAACGACAACTTCATCTTGGCGCGAAACGTCATCGCGCCTTCTTTGCCGATTTTCACGTCGAGCTTGGTGACTTCCGCCACCCGCACATCGCGCAATGATTTGGATGCGGTCTTGACCGCGTTCTTGGCCGCATCAGCCCATGAAACAGTACTGGTACCGACAAGTTCAATCACTTTGTACAGCGAGCTATCGTCTTTTTCTTTCTTTGCCATGGTGCCCTCAAGATATTTTTGTTGATCGGACATATAAATCTACGCCTACCTTTCGCTGCTGGCAAGCGATTGGCTGAATTTAGCGGGTGCTTGATTTCACGTCAGCCTCGATACTGCCACGCGCCAGCCGCACGGTGATCGCGTCACCCGCCTGCACTTTGGCGCTGTCACGAAGGATGACGCCGTCGTGTTCGACGATGCTGTAGCCGCGCTCCAAAACGCGGGACGGTGCGAGCAGTTGCAAAGCCTGCGCGAAGCATTGCAGGCGCGCGCTACGCGTCATTTGCGTGCGCTGGATCGATTGCGTGAGACTCGTCCGCTGCTGCAGCAGCACAGATCGCTGTCGCGACAAATCGGGTCGCTGCGTAGCGAGGCGTTGCTTGAGCAATGCGCTGGTAAATGTTGCATGCGTGAGATTCGCAGCGAGCGCGCGACCGAGACCTGCTTCGATCAGCATCAGGCGTTCGCGTTCACGGGTCACGCGATCCTGCGGTGACAGCAGGCTGTGCTGCGCGCGATCCACCCGCTGATACGCGGTGTCGAGCATGTGGCGCAGCAGCCGCGCAAAAGCTGTTCGCATGGCCGCCACTTCCGCGCCGAGTTGCAGGACATCAGGCGAAACCATTTCCGCTGCCGCCGTCGGTGTTGGCGCACGCTCATCGGCGACAAAATCACAAATCGTGAAATCGGTCTCGTGGCCGACACCGGACACCACCGCAATCTCTGTGTCATTCTGGAAGCGCACGATGGCACGCGCCACCACTTCCGCGTTGAATGACCACAAATCCTCGATGCTGCCGCCACCGCGACAAATGATGAGCACATCGACCTCGCGGCGCAGCCGCGCGGTGTCGATGGCGGTGGCAATTTCCCCGGCCGCATTGGTGCCTTGCACCGCAGTCGGATACAAAATTACCTCAATCATCGGCGCGCGGCGATTGAGCGTGGTGAGTACATCCCGCAAGGCGGCGGCTTGCAGCGATGTGACCAGCCCGACGGTTTTCGGAAACGCCGGCAACGCACGTTTGCGCGCGGCATCGAACACGCCCTCGGCTGAAAGTTTCGCTTTCAGGCGCTCGTACGCTTCGAACAGCGCCCCCAACCCGGCACGACGCATGCTCTCCACGCCGAGCTGGAATTCGCCACGCGCTTCGTACAAGGAGGGTAGCGCGCGCACCTCGACCTGCATGCCGTTTTCAGGTTTGAAACCCAACGCGGCGGCGCGATTGCGAAACATCACGCAGCGCACCTGCGCCTCGTCGTCCTTCAATACAAAATAATAATGTCCGCTTGCCGCACGGGTCACGTTCGACAGCTCGCCCGCCACCCATAGCAACTCGAACTTGGCTTCGAGCAGATTGCGGGCGCGGCGATTGAGCTCGGTGACCGAGATTGGCGTCGTGTCGGCGCGACGGGCCGTCGATGGCGGTGGCGAGGGCGTATCGTCGATATCGAAATCAAACGGCGTTTGTTTGGGAATGTCAGCTGGCATGGCGCGATGCTACCACCGCGCCCTGCTCAAGGTGATCTTCATCCAGTTCGCTGTCGTTTTCGACGCGATGCCGCACTGGGAGAGTAGACACAAGTATTTGAAAATATGAATATTTTTAATGTGTAATTTTTGAGCGCGAGACAAAAAGCGTTACAGTTTCATGACTTAGCATCATTCATCGGCGCGAACCCACAGAGTTATCCACAAGCTTTGTGGATAATATTCTGGAATTCGCCTGACGCTGTTTACTGGCGCGGTACCTGCCGCAAACACCCCGCCAATACTGGGTCGCAGGCCGGTTCACATATTTTGCAATCCGCCAATCTCGCCCGTGCGGCGACGTAAAAACCACTTCCATGCGACGTTGTTTTGCGTGGTGTAGACTGCGCATGCCGGTTGCGAAAAGCGCGCCGCATCGGCTAAAGTGAAGCAGTCGCTGCATGCGCAACTCACCAGTCACATCCACCAACCATCACCGCACGGAGTATCACTTGCTTTCAATTATCCAAGCCGCAGGTTGGCCAATCTGGTTCATCGTTTTTTGTTCTGTCATTTGTCTGGCCATCATTGGCGAGCGCTTCTGGACGCTGCGGCGCAGCGCGGTGCTGCCACCCACCTTGTTTCAGGATACGGTGCAGGCGTTTCGCGCGGCCGGTGCGTCGCCCGAGCTGTTGACGAAGCTTACCGATAATTCGCTGCTGGGGCGCGTGTTCGCGGCCGGTATCGCCAACGTAAAAAGTTCGCGCGAAGTGATGAAGGAATCGATGGAGGAGGCTGGTCGCGCGGTGATGGTCGACATGGAGCGTTTCCTCAATAGCCTGGGCACCATTTCAACCGTGGCGCCGTTGCTGGGTTTGTTCGGCACTGTGATCGGCATGATCGATATTTTTGGTGCGTCCGGTAGTCAGGGTGCCAATCCTGCGCAATTGGCGCACGGAATTTCAGTGGCGCTCTACAACACGGCGGGCGGTATCGCGGTGGCAATTCCTGCGCTGATTTTCTACCGCCATTTCCGCAGCAAGGTCGATGTAATGGTGGTCGACATGGAGCAGCAGGGCATTCGTCTGGTTGAAACGCTCCACGGAGAGCGCGCGTGAATTTCAGGAA
This sequence comes from Betaproteobacteria bacterium, assembly GCA_043793345.1. GTDB lineage: Bacteria > Pseudomonadota > Gammaproteobacteria > Burkholderiales > Usitatibacteraceae > UKL13-2. Next base: position 6,321 of record JAYVXF010000294.1, read on the forward strand.
GGGCAGGAAACGCGAAGAGCCTGAGATTAACTTCATACCGCTGATCGATGTCTTGCTGGTCATTCTCATTTTCCTGATGGTCACGACCACCTACTCCAAATACGCCGAGTTGCAAATCAATCTGCCCGAAGCCAGCGCCGAAAAAGCGCCGGACCGCCCGCAGGTCATCAATATCGGCGTCGATGCCAACGGCAAATATTCGGTCAATAGCCTGCCCGTCAGCTTCGGTAGCGTGGAAGCGTTTTCCACCGTGCTGCGCGATGCGGCCACTGCCGGCGGCATGAAGGATCCGGTCGTTGCCATCGGCGCGGATGCGGGTGCCACGCATCAGGCCGTGGTCAATATCATGGAAGCCGCGCGCCTGGTGGGATTCACCAAAATCTCGTTTACGACCCAGGCAAAAGCGACCGGCAAATAGCGGCGCTTCAAAATGGAAGCGTGGCTGACCCGCGAGTGGCAACATAACGGCCCCTGGCAAATTTTTCTGCGGCCCGTTTCGTGGCTGTTCAGACTTCTGGTCGCGCTTCGCCGGCGTGCCTATCAATTCAATCTGTTTAAGTCTTCTTCCGTCGGTGTGCCCGTCATCGTCGTCGGCAACATCAGCGTCGGCGGCACCGGCAAAACACCGCTGGTGTTGGCATTGGTGGACATGCTGACCCGCCGGGGAATGCATTGCGGCATCGTCACACGCGGCTACAATCGTCGCGCCGCTGTTCCAAGCGACATCCCAATTCACATCACGCCGAATCTTCCGCCGGGCAGCGTGATCAGCGATGAAGCGACCCTGCTCGCGCGCCGCGCCGGTGTTCCCGTCTACGCGAGCGCAAATCGTGTCGAGGCTGCCGAAGCACTGCTGCGCAACCACGGCGACGTCGATGTCATCATCAGCGACGACGGCTTGCAGCATTACGCGTTGCGGCGTGACATTGAAATCTGCGTCATCGATGGCGCACGCGGACTTGGCAACGGTGCGCTGTTGCCTGCGGGGCCGTTGCGTGAACCGGCTTCGCGCTTGAATGCGGTCGATGCAATTGTGGTTAACGGCAACGCCATTCACCCAGAGGTTAAACCAGACCGTCGCTGCCGTGAATGGCCACAGGGGCCAATAGGACGGGCCGTGGCATCACCCGCGCGTCCATCGACAGCGCGATTCGACATGATGCTCGCGAACGAAACATTCATCAATCTGCAATCGGATCGTCGTCTTGAAAAGTCGGATGCGCTCGCCGCATTTCACGGCAAGCACATCCACGCGCTGGCGGGCATCGGCAATCCGCAGCGATTCTTTGCCCATCTTGCCGCGCTTGGCATGGAAACGTGCGCGACGCAGCCGTTTCCGGATCACCACGACTATCGCGCCGCTGATTTTTCGGGCGTTGAAGCCGGGATTATTCTGATGACCGAAAAGGACGCGGTAAAATGTGCGGCGTTTGCAGACGAGCGCATGTGGTTCATGCAGGTCGTTGCGGTGCTGCCGCCCGACTTCGCTGATTTCATTTTGGACAAACTCCACCAACACAAGGCCTGACCATGTCACTCGATCCGAAACTTTTGGAAATTCTTGTGTGCCCCGTGACCAAAGGCCCGCTCACCATGTCGGCCGACAAGACCGAGCTGATCTCTTATTCCGCGCGCCTCGCCTACCCGATTCGCGACGGCATTCCAGTGATGTTGGCCGACGAGGCGCGTGAGTTGAAGGCGGAAGAAGTGCGTGGTTGATCGGTAGTCATTTCGATAGAAATATTGAACCATGGACTTCATCGCCGTCATCCCTGCGCGCTTCGCCTCCACCCGCCTGCCCGGCAAGCCGCTGGCCGATATTGCCGGAAAGCCAATGGTGGTGCGGGTTGCAGAGCAGGCGAGAAAATCCGGTGCGCAACGCGTGGTGATTGCCACCGATCACGCGGATGTGAAAGCGGCTGCCGAGCGGCATGGGCATTTTGCATTGATGACCCGCACCGATCACGCGCAGGGCACGGATCGCATCGCCGAAGTGGTCGCGCAACTGGGTCTCGCGGACGACGACATCGTCGTGAATGTGCAGGGTGACGAGCCGCTGATTGAGCCAACGTTGATTCACGCGGTTGCAGAATTTTTGGCGGCGAAACCGGATGCGGCCATCGCCACCGCTGCGCACATCATCACCAACGCGGCGGAATTTTTTAACCCGAACGTGGTGAAAGTAGTCTGCGATGCGGCGGGGTTTGCCAGCTATTTCAGCCGTGCTCCGATCCCATACGCACGCGATGCATTTGCGATTTGCACGTCCGCGTTGCCCGATAACTTTGCCGCGTTGCGCCACATCGGCATTTACGCCTATCGCGCGTCGTTTCTGAAGCGCTACGCGGCACTGCCACCCGCGCCGACCGAGCAGTTTGAATCGCTCGAGCAATTGCGTGCGCTGTATCACGGCTACCGTATCGCGGTGCGCATTTGGGATGGCGCGTTATCAGTCGGCGTTGATACGGCTGAGGATCTGGAACGGGTGCGGGGCGCGTTTGCGAAATCCCGCTAGAATGATTAAAGAACATAACCACGACGGGGAGATAACATGCGACTGATTCTGCTGGGAGGACCGGGTGCCGGCAAGGGCACACAAGCGAGTTTCATCAAAGAGAAATACGGCATTCCGCAAATCTCCACCGGCGACATGTTGCGTGCGGCGGTGAAGGCGGGCTCACCGATGGGGATCGCTGCGAAAAAAGTGATGGATTCCGGCGCGCTGGTGTCGGATGACATCATCATCGGTCTCGTCAAAGAGCGCATTCGGGAAAGCGATTGCGCAAAAGGATTTTTGTTCGACGGTTTTCCGCGCACCATTCCACAAGCCGACGCGATGAAGGCGGCGGGTGTTGTGATCGATGTCGTGGTTGAAATCGCGGTCGACGACAACGAAATTGTTGAGCGCATGTCCGGACGCCGCACCCATCCTGGTTCCGGGCGCACCTACCACGTCAAATTCAATCCGCCGAAAATCGCCGGCAAGGATGATGTCACCGGCGAGGATCTGATCCAGCGCGATGACGACAAGGAAGAAACGGTCAAGAATCGCTTGGCGGTTTATCACCAGCAGACCAAGCCGCTGGTTGCTTACTACGGCGATTGGGCGGCGTCCGGTGTGGGTGGCGCGCCGCGCTACGTGCGCATCGCTGGTGTGGGCAGGGTGGAAGAAATTCGCGACCGGATTTTTGCAGCGCTGGCGACGTAGCACTTCCCCCTTTGACAAAGGGGGCACAACTGCCGAGGCAGGAGTGACTTGCGTCAACACCTAACAAGCGCCGACATTTTTTCAACCCTCCGAATCCTCCACCATGAATCCCTCCCACTTCCCCCGCAACGCCTTCTACGCCCAATCCGGCGGCGTCACTGCCGTCATTAATATTTCCGCGCAGGGCGTGATCGAAACCGCGCGCAAATATCCTAAAAAAATCGGCAAGGTCTACGCGGGCCGCAATGGCATCATCGGTGCCCTGACCGAAGACCTGATCGATACCAGCAAAGAGTCGCTGGCCAACATCAAAGCGCTTGGGCACACGCCGGCTGGTGCGTTCGGCTCGTGCCGCTACAAGCTCAAAAGTCCCGACATCAATCGCCGCGAATACGAGCGGTTGATCGCGGTGTTCAAGGCGCACAACATCGGCTATTTTTTCTACAACGGCGGTGGTGATTCTGCCGATACCTGCCTGAAAATTTCGCAGCTAAGTGAATCGATGGGTTATCCACTCACCGCAGTCCATGTGCCGAAAACAGTCGACAACGATTTGCCGATTACCGATTGTTCGCCCGGCTTTGGCTCAGTGGCCAAATATGTGGCGGTGAGCATGCGCGAAGCGGGGCTGGACGTGGTGTCGATGATGCGAACCTCGACCAAGGTTTTTGTGCTGGAGGTGATGGGTCGCCACGCCGGCTGGATCACGGCGGCATGCGGGCTTGCGGCAGAAAAAGCGGGCGATGCGCCGCAAATTTTATTGTTCCCCGAGATTGCGTTCGATGCGCAAAAATTCCTCGCGCGGGTGGATGCGTGTGTAAAAAAACACGGCTTCTGTGCGATCGGCGTCTCGGAAGGCATTCGCAGCGCCGACGGGAAATTCGTTTCCGAATCCGGTCTGGTCGATGCCTTCGGCCACGCGCAATTGGGTGGTGTTGCGCCGTTCATTGCCGACATGGTGCGGCGTGAATTGAAATTAAAAAATCACTGGGCCGTGGCCGACTACCTGCAACGCGCCGCGCGCCACGTCGCCTCGAAAACCGATGTGCGGCAAAGCTACGCGGTCGGCAAGGCGGCGGTGGAGTACGCGGTGCAAGGCATGAACGGCGTGATGCCCGCCATCAAGCGCTTGAAATCCACACCGTACCAGTGGGAAATTGTTCCTGCGCCGCTGTCAAAAGTGGCCAATCAGGAAAAAAAAATGCCGCGCGATTTCATCACGGCAGATGGCTTTCACATCACGCAGAAATGCCGCAATTATTTGCAGCCGCTGATTGAAGGCGAAGCGTATCCTCCGTACGCAGGCGGATTACCGCGTTACGTGACGTTAAAAAATGTGGCAGTGAAGAAAAAGTTGCCGCCGTTTTTGTTGTAATCCTGCCGAGCAAAAATCGGTTAAACTCTAGCAATGGCGCGGCTCACAAGTCAAAAATGTCTTGCGAGCCGCGCCAGTTCTAGTGTTTTATATTTTTCTTGTCGATTTTCGCCAGCTGCAAAACGCAAACTGTCAAGCCCCGCCAAGGCGTGCGGTCGTCGCCGCATTTATATTTCCGCCGGCAAGTCGCGAGTCATCGAATGCGTCCACCATCAGCAACGCGCCCGCCGCGATCACCAACGCGCCGACGACCGCGATCAACCAACCGCTGAAATTACGCGTCATGATTTTTCCCCTCGTCACACGCCTGCGTCCTCATTGCCCGCGACTCGACGGACTCACACCGGCAAACGTCAGGAAATCCACCATCTTGAAAAAGCCCGCGCCACTGCTCGACGGCAACGTCGGCCGCCAATTCGGCTGTGACGAAAGATAAGCGTCGCGATCATTGCGCAGCAAACCGATGATGACCTCGCCGACGATGCGGCCACCGACAGGCCCCAAATGTTGGCCACCACCAATGATGTCGGCTTCTTTCAACACGTAATACCACAGCGGCGTATTGCGATCCAGACCGATGCCATAGCCGCCAAGCTCACTCAGATCACGCGCCGCCAATACCGGCGCATCCATCTCCCGCGCGATCCGCTGGCCCGACGGCAATTGCCACGTCACCTGCCGCAACAGATTCCGCTGTGGCAATGAGGTTGGCGTGCTGCCATCGGCAATGGCACCCAACGGTATGTTAAACAGCGGCGTCGAGATGGTGGTGTCGATACGCTTCCTTGGTTTGACCTGGCCATCGCGAAAATCAAAAAACGTTTGCCAGCCAACGAAACGGCGCGGCGCCCGCGCACCGCCGCGCAGATCAGCCGGATCGGCTTGACCCTGGCCTGCGGGATCGAAAATCAAACCGAAAAAAGGATTGCCGTTATCGCCCTTCAAATTGGCGCGGTAAGAGGGGCGCACCATCGAATGACCGAAGCGATACGCCGCACCCTGAAACTCAACCGGCATCGCGGCATTCTCGTCATCATCGACGCGATAAAAGCGCGGCCCGCGCCGCAGAATGTCCGCGATCATCGGCTGACCGATGAACGATGGCAGGATTTCGTTGAGCACGATCCACTGGTAATGCCAGGTCGTGAGCTGGCGCGCGCGCGTAAATACTTCGCCCCGTTCCGAGACGCCAGAGGCACGCACATAGTCAACCGCGCGATTATGAAAAAGCAAAAACGCCGCCTGCAATCCGGCCAGCATGACGTGCTCGTCGTTGCGCGGATCGGCGATGATCGCGCGGCCATCGTTGTTGCGTGGCAGATCCTCGAACAGTCCGCCGCTCTCAATCTTGAATTTGACGCTGTCGCGCGGATCGTACAGCAGCGGCTCAGCCACCGGGCCATCACCATAGACCGAATCAAGATCAAAGTTCGGTATCCGCGAGTTGGGTGACGTGCTCGGTTTCGTCGGAACACCCAAGCGTGAGTTGGCGTCAAAGGTCATGTCGTGATCCATGAACTGGCCCATGAACGTCGAGCCGGCCACACCCTCAGGAAGCGCCGCGTTTTGATTGTTGGCGCTGAGCGACAAATCCGTGATCAACAAAATCGGGCCGGCCGCTAAATTGTCCTTGGCGTCCATGATGCCGCCCGCACGACCGATGTCCAGCAACGCTGCTGTTAGCTGTGGGCTGGTCTGCGCGAACGGCGGCAGATCCTTGAAAATGCGCGTGAAGTTGGTGGACGCGGCAGGTCGCGCGAAGGCGGGAAGGCCGCTGGTACTTGCAGTGACCGCGGCGGCACCGAGCCCTTGCAGAATCTGGCGGCGGCTGAATTGATGCGGCGTTGCGCTGTGATGTTGATGGTGGTTCATGGTGCTCTCCTCTGGTTGCTTTCGATTTCGTCAGCCACCAATCGTGATGCGTGGAATTTCCGAAGTTGCGCGTACATCGCGTGCTGCAATGACACGTGCTGTTGTGCGGGGGCGGCATGCATTCACTGCGGACGCATTCTGTGCACAGTCGACGCTGCCGCATATCCCCTGATCGGGTTACCCTGGGCATGGCCGCAAACGTTCGAAAATCTCGTTTGCGCTGACATGTTCATCGTGTTCTCCTGTCGTGACCATCAACCATTGACGGCCTCTACTTGGTAATCGAAATCACAAGGGGAAAGCCGACGCGGGCGGCATCCCCCGATTGAGGGAGGGTGGGTTCGGCGTGACGGGTAACCTCTAGCGTTGGCGCGGCTTCCATGCCATTTGTGTCAGGAGAGGGGCGTGGATAAGCGTTCTGCGTTTTTTTGTCTCAAACCTTGACTGCCGGTCGCGTCGCAGGCGGCCGCCGTGAACTCAAATGCGCAACCCGACCAGCTTTTTCTGGATGAAGAAAATATAAATGTGGTCGCACTAACCTTGTGTAGAGGCAAGGCCAGTAAAGCGGCGACAGGCCTTTAGCGTCTGACGATGGCCGCTGTGTCGGAGCTGCCTGCAAGCGTTTCGGCGAGTCGCGTGGACGCACTTTCGAGGCCCAAGGTCGGACGCAAGTGGCGTAAGGCGTCTCTCGCGGCAGAAGACGATTCCGCGCTGCTGTGTTTGCTTGCAAGCGCGCGTGCGCGCAGTAGCAGCGCCATGCCGATGTCGCTGGATTGGTTCGACTGCAGCGCCAGATGGCCCGCTGCGTCGAGCGCGCGATCAGTGTCGGTCAGCGCCAGATCTGCGTTGCCGCCTGCGAGCGCGAGCTCGGCACGCGTCATCGCCATTGCGAAGGCCAGCGGATGGCTGGCGCCACCGGCGATGGTTATTTCTTGTTGCGCCGCATCCAACGCTTTTTGTGCGGTTGCCAGATCGCCGCGGGCGATGGCCAGCAGCGCCTGCATTCGCATCATGTCGAGGTTGACGGGACTGTCGTTGCGCGCTGCGGCATTGCGTTGCGCAACGAAGCTGTCGAACAAGCGGCCCGCTTCGGCTATTTTTTTCGAGCCGAGCATTGCCTCAACGCGCGCCAGTGACGACTGTAACGCAATCGCCCTGACACCGGTCTGGTCTGCCGCCGACGCAGTGGCTGCCAGCACGGCAATCGCCTCTTCATTTTGACCGAGCGCTGCTAACACCAGCCCGAGCTCAAGATGCGTGCGCGGGTCGATGCGATTGCCGCCAAGCAGTTCCTGTGCTGATGCCGCATCGGCTCGCGCCAGCGGCAGCGCGGCGAGCGGCAGGCCACCGGCGCGCGTGATCGTGGTGACGGTGCTTGAGCGCGCAATCACGGCCATCGACGCCCGCCCCTGGCTGGCGATGCTTTCTTTCAACAGTGGCGCGGCGATCGCCAAGGCGTCAGCGTTGCGCCCAGCGCCGAGCATAGCCTGCGCCACCGCGCTACGCGTGACGCGGTGCTGCTCACCATCGCGGATGTTGGCCTCCTCGAGCATCCGTAAGGCATCTTGAGAGAGCTGGATCGCGCGTTCGTTGTGACCCGCGCTACTTTCAACTTGGCTGCGGCGGATGATGCACTCGACATGGCTCGGCACGCTTACCTCGGCGCCAGCGGCCAGCAGCCGGTCGGCACGATCAAGTTCAGCCAGCGATTCCGCCAGCTTATCCTCACGCAGCAAGTACCCCGCCAGTGAGCACGCCAGATTTACCGGCACCGCACTGTTTGGCGCCGACAATGGCGTACCCTTAATAGAGGCGATCGCTTTGCTAATGAGCGCGGTCGCGATATGGTTCTCGCCGAGTTCCGCGTACCGGCCCGCGGTCTGCCGCATTAATGCGACCTTGATGATGGGCGCTTCAAATCGTGTCTGCTCAATCAGCTCGGTCGCGCGGTCGAGTTGCCGTTTGATTGCACCAGGGTCGCCTTTAGTACCGTCGCGCAACAGCAGTTGCATGAACTCGTTGTTGCCGCGGAGCAAGCGCTGTTGCTCGAGCGCACCGTCACGCTCCGCGCGTGCGGACTCAGCCGCCTTCACCGCCAGGTGCGCTGCAGCAGAGGCTTTCTGCGCCTCCCAAAGTGCGCCGCCAAGACTGGCGATGAGGGCAGACATCACCAGCGTTGTCACGGCGACGCCGAGCAAGTGCCGACGCAGGAATTTTTTCGCGCGATAAGCGATGGAGTCGGACTGCGCACTCACGACCTCGTGATTGAGATAGCGGTTTAGGTCGTCGGAAAAAGCCGCGATGCCAAAATAACGCTCCAGCGGACTTTTTTTCAGCGCCTTGGCAACGATGTTTTCAAGATCACCGCGCAGCGCCCGCGCAAGTTTCTGCGGCGTTGTCGCACGCTTGACGGCGATGTCGGTTAACGCCGCAGCACTCGTTTTTGCACCAGGCGTCGCCGCGTCAGACAAGCGTAGCGGCTCCGTCTCGATGACCGCCTGAAGTCGCGCAACATGGGTGTTGCGATCAGCCGCCGTTGGATGCTGACCGCTAAGCAAAACATACAACAGCACACCGAGCGCGTAGACATCAGTGGCGGTGGTGACGTCCTGCGCCTGCACTTGCTCGGGTGCCGCGTACTCGGGCGTAAATGCACTGCCCACCAGTTGCGTGAGCGCGGTCGCATGCCCCGACGTGCCCTCATCGTCAAGCAATTTCGCGACACCAAAGTCGAGTAGCTTCACCTGACCATCGTCGGTGACGAGGATGTTCGAGGGTTTCAGATCGCGATGCAGGACGAGATTGTTGTGCGCATGCGCGACGGCGGCGAGCACGTCGAGAAACAATCGCACGCGTGCTTCGATGTTCAGCGCGTGTGAATCGCACCAGCGATCGATCGGCTCACCGTCCACATATTCCAGCACCAAATACGGCTGGCCACCGGCGGCAACGCCTGCATCGATCAGGCGCGCGATATGCGGGTGTGCAAGACGCGCGAGAAAGCTGCCCTCGCGCTGGAAGCGTTGGGCGCCGCCAGCGGCGAGCAAAGCCAGATTGAGAAACTTTATAGCGGCGCGTCCTTCGTAGCGTCCGTCGCTGCGATGCGCGAGCCAGACGCTGCCCATGCCACCCTGGCCGATGGGATGGTCGAGCGTGTAGCCGCCCAATGCCTGCCCCGTCAGATTTGCCTCGCCGTGAAGTGCATTGCCGTCGAGAAATGCCTTGCGGTCGGCGATGGTCTGCTGTTTAAGCAACGCGTCCAGCTGGTCGGCGAGCAGCGGATCGCTGCGGTGGATGCTGTCAAGCTGTGCTGCGCGTTCAGTCGCATCGGCATCCAACAATTGATTCAACAGGGGGCTGATGATTTCCCAACGCGCCTTGTCGATGTGTGCCATGGCTTTGCCTAAGCCTGCGCTGACAACGTCATCACGCTCACTTGACCGCGAGTTCGTGATGCAGATACAGCCGCGCCTTTTGCCAATCACGTTGCACGGTGCGCTCTGATACACCGCGCATCGCGGCGATGTCGGCAAACGAAAACCCGCAGAAAAATTTCAGGTTGACCAATTCGGCCAGCGGCGGATCGGCTTGCTCCAACAAGGCGAGCGCATCGTTGAGCGCTGGCATGTCGTCGATGACCGGCATCGATTCATCCGTTTCGGTATTGAGTGTGGTCAGGTGGAATTCACCACCGCGCTTAAGCGCGCGCCGTTCACGAATATGGTCGATGATGAGTCCGCGCATCGCGCGTGCCGCGTAGGCAATGAAGCGCGGCTGGTCGGCAAATATCGACGCGCGTCCAGCCATGTCCAGATAGCATTCATGCAACAGCGTGGTGGCACCCAGCGTCGAGCCGGGCGCGCCCACCCGCAGCTGGCGCGCGGCAACGCGATGTAATTCGCGGTAGAGAACGGCGAACAGCTCGCCTGCGGCAGCGGGATCACCGCCGTCAGCGGCAGCAATCAGCGCGGTAATCGTCGCGGGAAGCGCGGCAGCAGTCGCGTGCATGGTTTTTTCCTTATCGTTAATACCCTCACCATGATATGCCGGGTATTTCGCGAATGGGTTGCGTAATTGGGGGATGGGCAATGGGGCATTTCATGGCGTGTCAAGGGGACTTCTATTAAACGTAAATTTCCGTCGTTCCCGCGCAGGCGGGAATCCAAGTTTTCAACAGGGCGTGATACCTCAACGAAATTGGATTCCCGCCTTCGCGGGAATGACGGGTAAATAGAAGTTCCCTCAACGCGTAGAACGCCATTTGGTGCGGCGTTTGGCGGCGAAAAGGTCGGAGAGGCGCGTCAGTGCTTGGGTTTAATGTTCCCGAACAGAGGGCGGGATTGTGTCAGTCTCGGCTTAGGCCGATCCTGCCATCGCTTCGCGACCGCGCTCCGCGCGTCCAACCGAATGCCCCCGGCATTCGATTTGTCGAACCCGAAGCGGCTTCTCATCAAGCGCTCACCATCAAATAAAAAAAACGGGCGCAAGGCCCGTTTGTTTTATTTGGCGGAGAGGGCGGGATTCGAACCCGCGGTAGGCTATGAACCTACGCACGCTTTCCAGGCGTGTGACTTAAACCGCTCATCCACCTCTCCCGCTAAGTCGCACATGATAGACGACTAGTGCCGTGCGCGCAAATTTTCAACGTTCTCGGGGTGCGGTTCAACGTGATTTGCGCAATATATAACCACTGTCATTTCGACCGCAGGGAGAAATCTGCTTTGTGTTCGCTAAAGGCGCAAAGCAGATTTCTCCCTGCGGTCGAAATGACAATTCTTAGTGTGATGATCAATCCGGTTTGCGCCACATTAGTTTGAATCGCACTCACGTTCGCGCGATGGCGCATGCAGCGCGCGGCGCGCCATCGGATCCTGTTTATAGAACGCTTTCAGCTGCTGATAGACAGCGGGGAACGCGTCGAACACATTTTCCGGCATTTCAAAAAAAACTTCCGAAATCACCGCGAAAAACTCTGCCGGATTAGTCGAGGCGTACGGGTCAATCGACAGCGCATCGAGTGCGGCGCCGCCGTCGCGGCGTGCGTTGGCATCGGCTTCATCGACCTGTTTGCAAAACGCCAAATACGCAGCGAGGAAGGCGCGTTTCCATGTCTCTTTGCTCATGCCCCGATGCAGCGGTGGATAGCCGTTGGCTTCACCGGTGAGCATGTCGAGCTTGTGGGCAAATTCGTGGATGACGACGTTGTAGCCGTCACCGCGATCCACTGCATTTTCGGTGTGCGCGACGTCGGCATACGACAGCACCACCGGCCCGCCGAGCCACGCCTCGCCCGCTAACGGGTCGCGGGTGGTATGCACGACGCCGAATTCATCGATCACATCGTGGGTCTTGGCGAATGCGCCGGGGTAAATAATGATCTCGCGCCAGCCGTCGTAGTAATCCGCATCGAGCTCAAGGATCAAAATGCACGCTTGGGCTGCAAGCTGAATACGCATCTGTTCATCAATGTCCAAACCGGCGGCACCGCTGATGATTTTTCTGCTGAGAAAATCAGACGCGATCAAACGCAAGCGGCGATTCTCCTCGGCCGTCAAACGTTGTACGAATTGATAATCGGCGGTCGCGCGATGCCATGCGTCCAAATCGATGAGCGCAACTTTACGCGAGGCGAAGGACCTCGCCCGGCGAAACGCGCGCACCGTGGTTTTGAACAATGGCCGGAACAAGTTATCCAACATTGCTTGTAGGTGGCGACGATGTTTGAATTTTCAATCGCTGTCACGCGAATTCGTCTGGATCGCCACCACACGCTGCGCGAGCTTTTCGACGCTTAACGGTGCAGAGCCTTCGGCTTTGTTGTTGATGACAACATAGACCGGAAATCCCGCATCGAGCGTGCGAACGCATTCGCGCGCGAGGCTCTCGCGGCATTCGGGGTCTTCGTCGACCAATCGATTGAACGGAAAATATTTGGCTTTTGCCGTCTCGTATTTGAAGCCCGAGTGCAGGCTCCAGCGCACCACCAGCGGGCCTGCGGCCATCGATTGCGAGCGCTCGATTTGCGCGCGCGGCGGCGGCATGCGCGCGTGACTGGCCACGCAAAATCTCACACCGGTTGTATTGAGACACGCGAAAAAACGCTCGGTCAAAATTTCCGGATCGCGCACTTCGACCGCGTACAGCACATCTTGTGGCAGCGCCTTCAAAAAACGATACAGCCGATTGATGAAGGGATCGGGATTACCGGTGGTGGCACGACCCTGCGGCGGGCATTGGAATACCAATGGACCGGCTTTTGCGCCGAGGCCGGCGATACAGGGATTGATGAATTCATTGATCGCGTAGTCGACATCGAGAAAGTTTGGGCTGTCGGTAAATTCACCGGTGTCTGCCCGCAAATAAGAACTGGTAATGGCCATCGGTGCTTTGACGAGGAAGCGAAAATTATTCGGCACTTGTGCCGCGTATCTCGCGTATTCGGCTTCATTGATGGGTGCGTAAAAAGTGCGGTCGATGCTGACGGTGCGCATCAGCGGATGCTTGCTGTAGGCCGCAAGTCCATCACGCGCCAATTGCGGCGCACGAAATTCGCCGTCATAGATTAAGCCATTCCAGCCCGGAAACGACCACGAGGACGTGCCCAGATGCAACGCGGCGGGTAATGCCTGGCCAAGCGTCAACAGTTCAGGTGACGCAGTGATCGCAGCTACTTTTGCGGTCTTGCTGGACGGCGTTGCAGACGCACGCTTGGGCTTGGCTGTTTGCCTGGCCGGGTCGTCGCGTTTCTCTGGCTCTGGGAGCCCAAAGAAATCTGGCTGGGTTGAGTCTGGTGGGGGCTTTGGCACTGAGAGCTGGCAATAACGATGAAAGTTAAATGTCTGATCGGGATACTATTGGAAAAACGCGAAGTGAAAATTTTTAGCAAAAAGGAAATATCGATGAAGAAGAAAAACTGGCTGTCACTATCGTGTCTGACGGCTTTGCTGTGCAGCGCCGCACATGCACAATGGAAGCCAGATACCGGGTTGATCATCAAAGGCAAATTGGTAACGATGAACGATGCGGGTGATGTATTGCCAAACGCGCAGGTGTGGCTCGCCAACGGCAAGATCATGGCCATCGCCAAAGCGGGCGAGTCGCTTCCGGAAGCTGCCAAAGATGCAGTGGTGATCGACACCAAAGGCGCGATATATCCCGGCATGATCGACCTGCACAATCATCCGGACTATGCGATCTATCCACTGCTGCCAATCACTAAAAAATATCAGGACCGCTACGAATGGCGCTGGTACGACAACGAGTACAACAAGCGCATCACGTTCCCGCAGGAGTTGATGACGCGCGCTTATTATTTTGATCTCGGTTTGGAAATTGGTCGCTACGGTGAGTACAAGGCGCTCGCGGGCGGCACCACTTCCATTCAGGGCGGCGGTGCGCTCAATCGCGGTTTGGCCGTTGGCAAATATGGAAAATACCAGGAGCTCCCCGGCGGCAGCCCGTCGCTGTTTGGAACCTCCGTGAGCATGGTGCATGCGCGCGAAGAATGTCTGGTGCGCAATATTGAATTCTCCAAGGTCGAGCCGCGCGTCGCGACCAGCCGCGTCGACATCGGCAACAGCGCAAAGGCGTGGGCCGAGATGCAGACAGAAAAAGCAAAAGGGCCGCTGGTGATTCATTTGGCCGAGGGCGCGTCCGCGCGCATGGCGGGCGAATTCAACAGCATCAAGGACAGCGGTTTACTCGGGCCAGAATTGATTGCGATTCACGGCGTGGGATTGACCGAGCCGCAATTGATCGAGATGGCCAAGGCGGGTGCAAAACTGGTCTGGTCGCCGCTATCCAATTTCATGCTCTACGGCAAGACCGCGAACGTCGCGGCGGCCAAGCGTGCGGGCCTCTCGATCAGCTTAGCGCCCGACTGGGCACCGTCCGGCAGCAAGTCGGTGCTGGGCGAATTGAAGGTAGCCGATCTGGTGAACAAACACGATTTGAAATCACTTTTTACCGATCACGAATTGGTCGAGATGGTGACGCGAAATCCTGCGGTAGCGATGGATTGGAGCAAACGCCTGGGGCAAATCAGCGAAGGCTATCTGGCCGATGTAATCGTGGTCGATGATAAGAATGCCGACCCGTATCGGAATCTGATTGCCGCAATTGAAGAAAATATCCAGATGGTCATCGTGCGCGGCGAGCCGCTGTATGGCGACGCGGCGCTGATGCAAGCGGCGCGCGGCGCGTTGAACGACGTGGAGACGACATCGACATTCAAGCGTCGCAGCAAGAGCGCGCGTAACAAAATGATCGCACCAAATTGTGCGAGTACCGGGCTACCGGTGATGAGCGTTGCCGAGACGCGTGCCCGCCTGCAGGAAGCGCTCGAATTTGCGCCTGCCTATGTGGCGTCGAGAGTTTCATTCGATCAGATGAGCAGGGATTTGCAGCGCTGCGAACTCGCCAAACCGAGCGATCCAGCCACGCCAGCCGATGCGAAACGCATGCTGAAATGCCGCTTCGGATTGCCGTTCGAGAAAACGACCGTGAGTCCGTTGACGACGAATGAAGACGCGCAGTTTTTTTCGCGGCTGATGAGGAACCGAAATTTGCCGACGTATTTGCGGGGGTTGCCGGGGTATTACCGAATTCGCGAGTGACGGAGGTTTCAGAAATGAGCGGACAGAATCACTGCGGGAATTCGGCGAACCCTGTTGGTGAGGCGGTTTTACTTTCGAGGGATGCTGTACGATAAGGCGATAATTGTGCAGCAAAAAACAACAAACTCTAGCACTGGTGCGCTTTTCCAATCATTTATTTCCTGAAAGGCGCGCCACTGCTAGAGTTTGTAAAATCCGCACGTCGCACAAGCACAGCCCACAACACAACCTAATCAATGAACGACGCATTCTTCGAGAAGCCGATTCTCAATTCGCCGTAGGTGTATGCAGCGCATGTCTAGGAGGATTGCGTTGAAGGTGATCAATCTTCTGGGGGATGAGGTGATGAAGGTGTTTAAGTTATAGTGATAACTGCAATGACAAAGTCCGCACTGAAATTAAAAAATCCGCCAATTGTCGAGGCAGTTCTCGATTTCGATTGCGCTATGTCGCCAACGTTTAATTTGGCTGGGATGGAAATCGCGTTTCGTGAGAGCTTTCGGGATCATTACCCTATATTCAAAAAACAAATGCACCAGGGTTTTCAGTTTGAAGCAAAAATAGATGAGGCTCCAAAACTAACGACGAGCCAAGGCCTACAGGCTCTTCAGGTTCTACACGAAGATCAAAAGCAGATAGTGCAATTTCGTCCACAAGGCTTTTCTTTTAACCGGTTGACTCCATATTCAAGTCTTGATGTCTACTTGCCCGAGATAGAGCTCGCATGGAAAGAATTTATAAAACTTGCAGTTCCTATCCAAATTCGGCAAATACGATTGCGATATATCAATCGATTGCTCTTGCCATTGAGTGATGGAAATCTGGACTTGGATCACTACTTCGTTGGTGGACCAAAACTGCCAGATGAGGAACGATTAGTGTTTGTTGGATTTCTAAATCAACATTCGGCAATTGAAAAGGAAACCGGCAACCGCGTCAACATCGTCCTTGCAGCACAGTCCCCGGAAAATGATAAGCTTCCTGTAATACTTGATATCACTGCACAGAGTGAAGCAACCTGTGAAGTTGATGAATGGAACAAGATACTGCCAACGATTCAAACCCTTCGAAGCCTTAAGAATTCGGTATTTGAAAAAACACTTACTCAACCATGCTTAAACCTATTCCAGCCTTTGTAGGCGGATTTGTCCCTATTGCAATGCTTGCTTTGTTACCGAGCACTGCGGCATCGTCTGAAGCTCGCGCTCTGCAGCAATCAGCTGTTCAAGTCGTCGATTCGTTTGAACGTTCGGAAGCGTTATTTGGTGTCAAAGCGGTGGCGATTACCGAGCTTTGGAATATGGCCAATGAATGTGCCAACGCTGACTGGGATGGAAATGGAGCAAGCCCAGTCGAAAAGGCGACCGTCTTCAATGCGGTTGCATTTGTCCGGGCGTTGCCTGGGCGAATGATATTGCCGGAATTTTCGCCCGAGCCTGACGGTTCGATTTCGCTAGACTGGATTATGTCGCGTACCCGCGTATTTTCGATTAGCGTTAGCCCACGGGATCGCTTGGCGTATGCGTGGCTGGATGGTTCTGATCGCGGCCATGGTGTCGCGACGTTTGATCGCAGCATGATTCCCCAGCGTATTCTTGATGGCATCGACGAGGTCGTGGCGCATGGAATCGATACGCTCGGGTTCGCCTGAATCCATTGCCGATAGCGAGCACCTTGCGCGCTTTCTGACTTCTTCTAGTCAGTACAATACGAAAGGCGTTAAGCCTTCCGCATTTCTACCCAATCCCGACGCTCAAAGTACGTCTGTATTCCGGCATGGCGGAGAGCCCGAATCCGAACTCTGGCAAATTGGTGTCGAAGACGCGGTAGGGACGCGAACGCTTTATGGCGCGGCAATTATTGTTGCAGAAGTGGTGCGCAGCGAGAAGTTGACAGTGACAGCCGATGAACCGCCTCCCAGACACGCTGTCATTTGTAATTGGCCGGTTGACCAATCAGATCCAGATTTACAAAAAGCCAGACAAAAAGAAATCGCGCTCGTGATAGCAAGCCGTGCGAGGTTGCTGTTACGTCGGTAAGATACAAAATCAGTGTTCGGCAAAAATCCAAATTGATGGTGTCCTAGTGATTTTCCAAATTGCCGACACTTTCACGCCTGGTCTCACCAGACTGACGGGTGAAGAACAAAGAACCGTTAAACCTGCGGACAAGATGGTGATATGACCGAACCCCAGCAATTCCTGATCTACCAAAGCGAAGACGGCTCCACTCGCATCGACGTGATGCTGGAAGCGGAAACACTTTGGCTGAACCAAAAGCAATTGACTGAGCTTTTCGGCAAAGCCAAGGGGACGATTAGCGAGCACGTCAAACACATTTTTGAAGATGGCGAGTTGACCCCGGCGGCAACTGTTCGGTTATTCCGAACAGTTCAATCCGAGGGAGGTCGTGACGTGACCCGCGAGCTTGAACACTACAATCTGGACATGGTACTGGCCTTGGGCTTCCGCGTGCGCAGCGCGGTGGGTGTGCGCTTTCGCCAGTGGGCCAACGACAAGCTGAAGGAATACATCGTCAAGGGCTTTGTGCTCGACGATGTGCGCTTGAAGAATCCGGGCAAGGGGCGCGATTACTTCGATGAGCTTACCCGCCGCCTGCAAGACATCCGCACCAGTGAACGGCGCTTCTACCAGAAGATTACTGACATCTACGCGACCAGCGTGGATTACGACGCCAGTCATGCGCTTACTCAGGAATTCTTTGCTACGGTGCAGAACAAGGTGCACTACGCCATTCACGGCCAGACCGCTGCTGAACTGATCGCCACCCGCGCCGACAGCAGCCAGCCAAACATGGGGCTGACGACATGGGACGGTGCGCGCATCCGCAAGGCCGATGTGGGCATCGCGAAGAATTACCTCGATGAGGAAGAGCTGCGTGCCCTCAATAATTTGGCCGAGCAGTATTTGATTTTTGCCGAAGGCCAGGCGACGCGGCGGATTGCCATGAGCATGCAGGATTGGATCAGCAAACTGGAAGGCTTTTTAAAACTGAATGACCGCGAGATTTTGCAAGGTGCTGGCAAGATGTCGGCGCAACTGGCCAAAGCCCACTCCGAACAGGAGTTCGACAAATTTCAGAAGCTGGATGACCAGCGCTTCGAGTCGGACTTTGACCGCATGGTGAAGCTGTTGCCGGATAAGAAACCGTAATGGATTCCGTATTGCCGACACCTTCAACAATAGCCCCGCCAAACTCACCGGCGAGGAACACAGATTTTTTGGATGATCTGCGCGGTTAGGTTCCGCGCGAACGGCTAAGGTGCCAACCTCTCCACTTTCCACTCCTTGTCACTCAGCCGATAACAAATCCGGTCATGCAAGCGACTACGCCGCCCCTGCCAGAATTCAAAAAAGCTCGGCACCACGCGATAGCCGCCCCAATGCGCGGGGCGCGGCGGATTGTCGCCGTGCTCGGCGGCGAAGGCTGCAAACCTTGCTTCGAGATCGGTGCGCGAGGGCAGTACCTGGCTCTGCGGCGAGGCCCACGCGCCGATGCGGCTTAGCGGCGGGCGGCTTTGGTAATACTCGTCCGAATCGGCCGCGCTTACAGTCTCGACGCGGCCTTCGATACGAATTTGCCGCTCGAGCTCGGGCCAGAAAAATAATAATGCCGCGCGATTATTGGCGGCGAGGTCCTGACCTTTGTGGCTTTGATAGTTGGTAAAAAATACCATGCCGCGTTCATCCACATCTTTGATCAACACCACCCGCGCAGACGGGCGGCCACTCGCGTCGCAGGTGGCGAGTGTCATTGCGTTCGGCTCGGGCAGCTCGGCTTTCAGCGCTTCGGCAAACCACGCATCGAACTGCGTGAATGGCGACGCGGCGACGTCGCCCACATCGAGTGCGGCAAGTTTGTAATCTTTACGGATGTCGGCAAGTTTCATGTTCTCAATCGGAGTGATTTTTCGGCCATGCGGGCGATGCTGCGTTCCGTTGCTGGTTGTGCCAAGTCTTCTAGCAGCATCCATTTTGCATCGAGTGATTCTTCGGAAATCGTGACATCCGCGTATGGAGCAATGATGAGGTAACGCGTATCGTAGTGCAAGTGCGCGGGCTCCATTGTCGATTTGCCGGGACGTGCATCGCGCGCGGGAATCAAATGGACATCGACATCAAACAGCGCATCGCTGACGCGCTGCAAATTTGCAAGCCCCGTTTCTTCCAGTGCTTCGCGCGTCGCACCCGCTGCGGGTGAAGCGTCGCTGTCGTCGAGATGGCCGCCGGGTTGCACCCAACGATTGAGCTTCGCGTGATGCAGCAGCAGCGCATGCGTGCATGCAAAATTCAATATCCAGGCAGAGCCAGTGACGTGTCCACTTTGCGTTTGGCGCATCCACCAGCGGCGTGTATTTGTCGAAACGAAATGCAGAATTTCGTCGCGATGATTTTCTTCTTCGTGATCGGCTGGAGTGTGTGCGGTGAGCACGTGGATGAATGCGTCGGTGTTCATGTTGGCTGCGAAAAATCTGCAATCATAGTCGCTCTAATCGCTGCGTGCGGGAAATCCGCTGCTATGAACGCGTTGCACGATTACAACGTGTCGTTGCACATTTCTCCAGATAATGCGTTATATTTGCCCTGTGGTACGGATTCACTCTCACAAGCGTTGTGGATCCCCGCGTAAGTTAATGACACTTTGAAAACAATCTGGAGGATTTACATGGCCGCAAAGAAACCCGCCGCAAAGAAACCCGCCGCCAAAAAACCGGCAGCCAAAAAACCTGCCGCTAAAAAACCGGCAGCGAAAAAGCCCGCAGCAAAAAAACCTGCTGCTAAAAAACCGGCAGCGAAGAAACCAGCAGCCAAAAAGCCTGCTGCCAAGAAAGCCGCTCCAAAAAAGCCTGCCGTCAAACGCAAGCCCAATGCAGCTTTCATGAAGCCGATGAACATCAGCTCCATGCTCGCCGCCGTCATCGGTGCTGCGCCACAGCCACGCACCGAAGTCACCAAGAAGCTTTGGGACTACATCAAGAAAAACAAACTGCAAGACGCCATCAACCGTCGCATGATCAATGCTGATGAGAAACTTAGAGCCGTGTTTGGCGGCAAGAAAGTCGTTTCGATGTTTGAAATGACCAAGCTCGTTTCCCAGCATTTGAAGTAAACGCCTCGGCGAAACGTCGTCAGCGACCTGTAAGGTTGCTCGACATAAAGGCCGGTATACCCAACGCGGTGTACCGGCTTTTGTTTTTTTGACTGGCCTGAAACGTTTGGAGAATGCCCATGACTGCCACCCTGCAAAACCGCCTGTTCCGTTTGGCCAAACGTCCGGTCGGCGAAGCGAAGCGCGATGACTTCGCGTTCGCGGTCGAGCCGGTGAGCGCGCTCACCGGGGGTCAACTGTTGGTGAAGACGCTTTACCTCTCGCTCGACCCGGCGATGCGCGGCTGGATGAACGATGCGCGATCCTACATCGCCCCGGTCGGCCTGGGTGACGTCATGCGCGCCGGCGGGGTCGGCAGCGTGATCGAATCAAAGCATCCGAAGTTCCAGGTTGGCGACACCGTGAGCGGCATGCTGAACGTGCAGGAATATGCCGTTTCAGACGGCAAGGGCATGGTTAAAATCGATCCAACACGCGCACCCTTAACCTCCTACTTGAACGTGCTCGGTATGCCCGGCATGACCGCCTATTTCGGTTTGCTCGAATCGGGTCTACCTAAAGCGGGCGAGACGCTGGTGGTCTCGGGGGCGACCGGCGCGGTGGGTGCTACCGTCGGGCAAGTGGCAAAAATCCTCGGCCTGCGTGCGGTGGGTATTGCCGGTGGACAGGAAAAATGCGATTACGCGATCAACGAACTCGGCTTCGATGCCTGCATAGACTACAAAAATCAGGACGTGCGCAAAGGGTTGAAAGAAGCCTGCCCCGGCGGGATCGATATTTATTTTGATAATGTCGGCGGTGAAATTCTCGATATTGTGCTGACGCGTATCAACCTGAAAGCGCGCATCATCATCTGCGGCGCGATCTCCCAGTACAACAACACCGAGCCCGTCAAAGGCCCGTCGAACTATCTCTCACTGCTCGCCAACCGGGCGCGGATGGAAGGCATCGTCGTGTTTGATTACGCGCCGCGTTTCAAGGAAGGTGCGATGCAATTGGGCAAGTGGATGGCGGAAGGAAAATTGAAATCACGCGAGCATGTGGTCGAAGGACTGGAGACGTTTCCGGAGGCGTTGATGAAATTATTCCGGGGGGAGAATTTTGGGAAGCTGGTGTTGAAGGTGGGGTGAGGGCGCGGTGAAGGTGCATGACAGAAATTGTTGGTGACGTCCTGGAAAAAAATAGTTTGACTTCCCGGCGCAGGCCGGGAGGACAGGAGATATTTAGTATTGTATTGAATACCAGCACCGGCGCGCCTCACAGGCTTAAAACCGTCTGAACACCGCGCCAGTGCTAGAGTTTAATCATTTTACGCGGGTTTGTTCCCACCATAAAACAAAAAAAAGAGCCGGACGAAGCCGACTCTTTTTTTACTTGCTGCGACGCGATTTACTTGCTACGCCACCAACTCGCGCAACACATACGGCAAAATTCCGCCGTGCAAATAGTAGTCGACTTCAATCGGCGTATCAATCCGCAGCAGCACGGCGATGTGTCGCGTGGAACCATCCGGCGCTTTGATGACGAGGGTGACATCCATCTGCGGTTTGATGCCGGCCTCGATGCCGATGATGTCGAAGTCTTCATCGCCTTTGATGCCGAGGGACGCCGCCGTATCGTTGCCTTTGAATTGGCACGGCAGCACGCCCATGCCGACCAGATTGGAGCGGTGGATGCGCTCGAAACTTTTCGCAATCACCGCCTTTACGCCGAGCAACTGCGTGCCTTTCGCGGCCCAATCGCGCGATGAGCCGGTGCCGTATTCTTCGCCGCCAAATACCACCGTCGGCGTACCTGCCGCCATGTATTTCATCGCCGCATCGTAAATGGATACTTGCTCGCCGGACGGCTGCATCAGTGTGAGCCCACCTTCAACGCGGGTGCCGTCGGCTTTCGCCGGGATCATCAGATTCTTGATGCGCACATTGGCGAAGGTGCCGCGCAGCATCACGTCGTGGTTGCCGCGGCGCGCGCCGTAGCTGTTGAAATCGGCTTTCAATACATTGTGCGCGATCAAATATTTGCCGGCAGGCGACGTATCCTTGATCGATCCCGCTGGCGAGATGTGATCGGTCGTCACGGAATCGCCGAAGACACCGAGCGCTTTCGCGCCTTTGATATCGTGTGCCTTGCCCGCACCGGTGCCAAAGTTGGCGAAGAACGGCGGCTCGGCGATGTAGGTCGACTTGGGCCAATCGTAAACCTGGCCGATGGTGCCTTTGACTTTCTGCCACAGCGGATTGTCGGCACCCAGATTTGAATAGCGCGTTTTGAATACTTCAGGATCCATCGCAAAGCCCAGGACGCCGGCGATTTCGTGGCTGGTCGGCCAAATGTCCTTGAGATACACGGGGCCATTGGTGCCCTGGCCGACGGGCTCGGTTTGCAAATCGATGAGCACGTTGCCAGCAATCGCATACGCCACGACCAGGGGCGGCGAGGCGAGGAAATTCGCGCGCAGGTTAGGGTGAATGCGCGCCTCGAAATTGCGATTGCCCGACAGCACCGCCGCGCACACCAGATCATTGGTGACGATTGATTCTTCGATTGGCTCGGCCAGCGGACCGGCGTTGCCGATGCAGGTCGTGCAGCCGTAGCCGGCCAGATAAAAACCCATCTTTTCCAGATACGGCAACAGCCCTGATTTGGTCAGGTAGTCGGTGACGACGCGACTGCCAGGTGCCAGCGAGGTCTTGATATGAGGTTTCACCTTCAGGCCTTTTTCGACTGCTTTTTTAGCGAGCAGTCCGGCAGCCAGCATGACGCTGGGGTTCGAGGTATTGGTGCAGGAGGTGATCGCGGCGATCAGTACATCACCTGACCCCAGGTCAACGCCATCGGCGGTTTTGAAACGCTTGGCGAGATCGCCCGCCGCTTTGGAAAAACCATTCTCTGCGGGTGGCTTGGAAAAGAGCGAGGTGAATTGCGATTTCATGTTCCCCAGCTCGATCCGATCCTGCGGACGCTTGGGGCCTGCCAAAGAGGTCTTGATGCTGCACAGGTCGAGCGACAACGTGGTGGAATAATCGCAATCACCCGCCATCGGCACGCCGAACATGCCTTGCGCCTTGAAGTAGCTTTCGCATTTATCGAGCTCCTCCGCCGTGCGGCCACCGGCGCGGAAATATTCCATGGTCGCTTCATCGACCGGGAAAAATCCCATCGTGGCGCCGTACTCGGGTGCCATGTTGGCAATCGTTGCGCGGTCCGGCACGCTCAAGGCGCGCGCACCTTCGCCGAAAAATTCCACAAACTTGCCGACCACTTTTGCCTTGCGCAACATTTCCGTTACGGTGAGTACCAGATCGGTTGCGGTAGTGCCTTCGGGTAATTTGCCGGTGAGATTCACGCCGACCACATCGGGCGTCAGGAAATAAACAGGCTGACCCAGCATGCCCGCTTCCGCTTCGATGCCGCCAACACCCCAGCCGACCACACCAACGCCATTGATCATGGTGGTGTGCGAATCGGTACCGACGAGCGTATCAGGATAGAGCACACCATTTTTATCATGCACGCCACGCGCCAGATATTCGAGATTCACCTGGTGGACGATGCCGATGCCGGGTGGCACGACTTTGAAGGTGTCGAACGCCTGCATGCCCCATTTCATGAATTCATAGCGCTCCTGATTGCGCTGAAATTCGAGCTTCATGTTGAGGTCAAGCGAGTCCGCCGTGCCGTAGTGATCAACCTGCACCGAATGATCGACGACGAGATCAACCGGCACCAGCGGCTCGATCACTTTGGGATTCTTACCGAGTTTGGCTGCAACGCCGCGCATCGCCGCCAGATCAGCCAGCAGCGGCACGCCGGTAAAATCCTGCAACACGATGCGCGCCACCACAAACGGAATTTCATCCGTGCGCGCGACAGTCGCCTGCCAACTGGCAAGCTGCTTGATGTGTTCTTCCGTCACCTTTTTGCCATCGCAATTGCGCAACACACTTTCCAGCACGATGCGAATTGAAATCGGCAATCGTTTCACATTGGGAAACGTCTCGGCCAATTTCGGCAGCGAATAGTAGCTCGCGGTGTTGCCCGATTTGAGTGTGAGTTGTTGGCGGGTGTCGTACAGGTTATGTGCCATGGTGATCCTTTTATTAAAGGGCGCGCGAGAGTCACTGACGCGATGGGATTGATGATTCTAAGGCCTTTGAAATGATTGCGGTAGAAACCTGCGCCCTGCGACATCATCGTCAAAGAAAACGGCACGTAAATCGTGCCGTTTCAAATGTTGGTTACATGGGCTTGCTAGATCACCATCATGTCGACAAATTCATTCACTGGTGTCGCATCGAGTTTTTTGATGTCGGTACACAAGTCCCAGATTGCGCCACGCTGTTTCTCGGCAAACACCCGCGCCAGATTGGTTTTGAATTTTGCCATCAGCACCGGCATGCCTTCTTTGCGGCGGCGCTTATGGCCGATCGGATATTCGACAACGATTTCTTTCAACTTTTTGCCGTCGGTAAATTCCACCGTGAGCGCGTTGGCAATAGAGCGTTTTGCCGGATCGTGATAGTCATGCGTGAATTTCGTGTCTTCCACGCAGACGATCTTGTCGCGCAACACATCGATGCGCTTGTCGGCAGCGATGCTGTCTTCGTAATCGCTGGCGGTGAGGCGACCAAAAATAATCGGCATCGCCACCATGTACTGCACGCAGTGATCGCGATCAGCCGGATTATTGAGCGGGC
>JAYVXF010000295.1:0-11472 GCA_043793345.1 Betaproteobacteria bacterium
GCCGTGCGGTCAACAAACACTATTTATTATTTACCGGTGCGAAGCGGCTGGTGAAAGCGCCTGCGGTGGTTTCGCCGTGATGAAATTGCAGGCGTTCGCACGCAACATGCGCGCTGCTCCCACCGATGCCGAGGCGATTGTTTGGCGGCACTTACGCGCGCACCGATTTGCCGGTCACAAATTCAAACGGCAGCAGCCGATTGGAAAATACATTGTGGATTTTGTTTGTTTTGAAGCGGGTGTCATTGTTGAAGTGGATGGCGGGCAGCACAATGAATCAGTCTCGGATAAGTTGCGGGATGAATGGTTGATGTCGCAAGGCTTTGCTGTGCTGCGATTTTGGAATAATGAGGTTTCGCAGAATCTTGATGGGGTGTTGACGCGGATTCTTGAGGCTCTCTCCCCCTCTCCCTCGGTCCCTCCCCCACGAGGGGGGAGGGAAGAAACGCTCTCATTGGCGAAGGATGAAACGGGACCGGGAAAATCATCTTTGTCGAAAAAAAACGACTCAGCAATCGCAAGCTTCGACCTCAAAATTTCGTCCTCCCTCCCCCCTTGTGGGGGAGGGACCGAGGGAGAGCGAAGCGAGGGTTGGGGGGAGCGGGAAACGCCATGACAAAAATCACCGGCCTGATCCTCGCAGGCGGTCGCGGCTCACGCATGGGCAGCGTCGATAAAGGTTTGCAATTTTTCAAAGGCAAACCCATGGTCGCGCACGTGCTGGCAAGATTTCAGCCGCAGGTAGATGAAATCCTCATCAACGCCAACCGCAGCATCGCGGACTATGAAAAATTCGGTTTTCAAGTTATTCCCGACGCCATTGATGGCTTCGCCGGCCCGCTCGCGGGGCTGCACATCGGCATGACGCACGCATCGCACCCGCTGGTCGCGACCGTGCCATGCGATTCACCGTTCCTGCCGCTGGATCTGATTGCGCGGCTTTCGGCTGCGATGCAAAAATCAAACGCCGACCTGGCGGTTGCTAAAACATTTGCGCAGCCACATCCGGTTTTTTGTCTCGTCAAAGCCAACCTCGCGCCGCATTTGCAAACATTTCTGGAAAGTGGCCAACGAAAAATCGACAAGTGGACCGCCACGTTAAAGATAGTGGAAGTTCAATTCGACGATGAGGAAGCGGCATTTTCAAATATCAATACCATCGATGAGCTGAAATCCTTCGAGCAGTCGAGTGCGAATATTCCACCGCCCTGATGTTCGACGATAATTCCATTCAACTCAACTTCAGCAAATAGAATTAAGTATGACTAAACCACTCACCATTACCGAAGCCTCCTGCGCCGACGACTACGATCCGGATTCGATGCCGGTCGCGAAAGCGCGCGCGTTCATTCACACTTTTCTCTCGCCGGTGACAGGCATTGCGCGCGTGCCACTTCGGTCGACCCTCGGACGGGTGCTCGCTGAAGATATTATTTCCCCGGTGAACGTACCGGCGCATGTGAACTCCGCGATGGATGGCTGGGCGCTCCGCTTCGAAGACCTGGCCGAGAATCCATCCGCCGTATTCACTGAAATCGGCGCGAGCTTTGCCGGTCAGCCGTTTGCTGGTACCGTCGGCAAGACGCAATGCGTGCGGATATTTACCGGCGGCGTGGTGCCGGCAGGCTGCAATGCGGTCGTCATGCAGGAAAAAGCGCAGGCCGACGCCAAGTCGATCACGTTCTCGGCTGGTGTGAAGCTCGGCCAAAACGTGCGCGATGCTGGTGAGGATTTGAAAGCAGGTGCGGTGGCATTGGCCAAAGGTCGCATCGTGCGGCCTGCTGAATTGGGCTTGCTCGCCTCACTCGGTATCGGTGAGGTGAGCGTGTATCGATCGCTGCGCGTGGTGTTTTTTTCCACCGGTGATGAGTTGGTGTCTATCGGTTTACCGCTGGGTGAAGGCCAGATTTACGACAGCAATCGCTATACCCTGCACGGCATGTTGACGCGGCTGGGCTGTGAAGTGATCGATATGGGCGTGGTGCGCGATGATCCGGCGTTACTTGAGCGTGCCTTTGTTGACGCCAGTGAAATTGGCGATGTCGTGATTACCTCGGGCGGCGTGTCGGTAGGCGAAGCCGACTATGTGAAACAGCTACTGTCCAAACTCGGTGAAGTGGTGTTCTGGAAAATTGCTATGAAGCCAGGGCGCCCTCTAGCGTACGGAAAAATCGGCAAGGCGCATTTTTTTGGGCTTCCCGGTAATCCCGTCAGCGTGATGGTGACGTTCTATCAATTTGTGCGCGATGCGCTGCTGATCTTGCAGGGGGTGAATCCGCTGCCCGCGCAGCCGCTGCTGAATGCGATTTGCACGTCGGCGATCAAGAAAGCACCGGGTCGTACCGAGTTCCAGCGCGGCGTTCTTTATCTGGAGGACGGCGTGTACAAAGTACGCACCACGGGCGAACAAGGATCAGGGATTCTGAAATCGATGTCGGATGCAAATTGTTTCATCATGTTGCACGACCATGTCGGCAATGTCGATGCGGGCGCAACGGTCGAGGTGCAAGTGCTTGAAGGCGTCATGTGACCGCCGGCCAAGACGTTTGAGCAAGTGCCCAGCGGCCATTTCGACTTAACGTGAATCGGTTGCCTGCACCGGGTGCATTTTTCTCTTCAATTGTTTCAGTCCGGCCGGCTAGACTTTGTAAGCAGCGAGTCAGTTTGACGATGGATCACCAAAACACACCAAGCAATGATCGCCATGCCACGTTTTAGATTATTTTTTATTGTCTGCGTTTGTATGGCTTACCTGCCTTGCCCGGCTGGTGCCGAGGCGCTCACGCTTGTTCGCACTGAGGCGCTGTGGCGCGATGCCAACATCGACTTGAAGCTGGCGAAACACGCCATTAGCGCGGCGGGTGGGGACGTAAGCACCGCCGACCGGCGCGAAAATCCCAATCTGTCTTTAAGTGCTGTTGCGCTCTCGCCACGTACCGGTATCGGCAGCGGCGGCTTGCGCGACAAGAATGCAGACTCGGTAATCCGTCTGGACCAGCTATTGGAGCGCGGCAACAAGCGCCAGTTGCGCACGCGCAGTGCCGCAGCGCGCCTGATAGCCGCAGAGCGGGATGCGGAGGAAGTTCAGCGTGCCGGACTGATTCAGTTGCACAGCGCCTACTGGGATCTGAAGCTCGCCACGGTACGGGAAATGCTCACCGGGTCGACAGCGCAATTGGCACGCGATGCCATGACAGCGGCCGAGAAACGCCTGAGTGTCGGCGATCTGTCTCAAGCCGACGTGTCCAGGCTCCGTGTCGATGCCTTGCGCAGCGACAACGATGCGCGCACGACGATAGCAGACCGGAAAAAAGCGCAATTGGCGTTGGCGCTGTTGATCGGCCGCAGCAACGATGTCTATACCCTTGCATGCGCGGACGATTGGCCGTCGCTGCAAGAATCCAATCCGGCCACGACAATCACGGCGGCGCAGCTCGAGAGCCGGTCAGACGTGCGCGCCGCCGATCAGCGCGTTGCGGCGGCCGAATCGGCGCTCGAGGGCGCGCGTGCGCTTGCCAAGCGCGATGTCACGGTTGGCCTGCAATTCGAGCACTTCCCGTCGGTCGGTGAGGCGGCACCAAACAATACGTGGGGTGTGAGCGTCAGCATTCCGCTTTTCGCTTCGCATGCCTTTGAGGGCGAAACGCTTCGATCCCGCGCCGAGCTGGATCAAGCCCGCGATCAGGCCGTCCGTTCGCGCGCCTTGGCCAGCGCCGAGGCCGGTCGCGCCAGCGCCGATCTGCAAGCAAGCAGCGAACGCGTCAAGCGCCTTGAGGCCACGCTGCTGCCCGAAGCGGAAAAAGTCGCCACTGCGGCGGAATTTTCCTACCGCAAAGGTGCCAGCAGCCTCCTTGAGCTACTCGATGCGCGCCGCACGCTGCGCCAGATTCAGCAGGAGGCGGCCACCGCGAGGAACGATTTCGCCAAGGCCCTCTCGGCGATGCGACAACAGGCACCCGCGCAAGCGGACAAATAAAATCACAATATTGGATCAAGCTAATGCCGCCCGAAAAAATTCTCCTGCCCTTACTGAGCGCACTGCTTGCCTGCTGTCTGGGTGCGTGTGAAAAAAACAAGGAAGCGCCTGCGGAAAACAGCGCAAAAATTACCGGGGTGACAATCGCGTTTCCGGCTGATAGCCCGCAACTGAAGAATATCCAGACGATAAAGGTCGAGGGGCCGCAGCAGCGTGAACTGCAGGTGCCGGGCCGGCTGGTCTGGGACGAAGACCGAACGGTGCGTATATTTACGCCGTTTGCCGGCCGCGTGACCCGCATCATCGCCAAGGTAGGTGACCGCGTTAATGCAGGACAGGCCATCGCCGAACTTACCTCTCCCGATTTTGGTCAGGCTCAGGCAGACGCCCGCAAGGCGCATGCGGATCTCGCCGCCAAGACCGCCCAATTAGCGCGGATGAAGGAGCTCACCGATGCCGGTGTCGCCGCGGGCAAGGATTTGCAGCAGGCCACATCGGATCAGCAAAGTGCCGATGCAGAGTTTCGCCGCGCGACGGCCCGATTGTCTTTGTTCGGCGATGTGAGCAAGGTCGATCAACGCTTCGTCTTGAAGAGCCCGATCACCGGGGTGGTGGTGGAAAGAACCGTCAATCCGGGGCAGGAACTGCGCCCGGATCAGCCGACTGCGCCGCAGTTTGTGGTGACCGATCCGACCAGCCTATGGGTGCAACTCGATGCGAACGAGGCTGATTTAAAGAATATCAACGCCGGCACGACCATTTTCCTGACTACCTCGCAGTACCCCGACGATACCTTTGCAGCCGAGCTACGGCAGGTTGCAGACTTCATCGATCCGGTCACGCGCTCGTTGAAGTTACGTGGTGCGGTCACCAATGCCGACCGGCGCCTGAAGGCGGAGATGTTTGTCACCGCACGCATTCTCCTGCCCAAGGGAGACAGTCCGATGGTTGCCGAAAAGGCGGTGTTCCTCGACGGCGTACGCAGTTTTGTCTTCGTCAAGACCGCGCCTGGATCGTTTACACGGCGCAGTGTGCGGGTGGGATCATCCTACGGCAGCGCAGTGCCGGTGTTGGCGGGTTTGAAAGAAGGTGAAGAAGCGGTCGTATCCGGCGCGCTTTATCTACAGCAAATGCTGGTTGCCGCGAGCACCAAGACGGAAGCCAGCGAGCTTCGCGCGACCGACGCCAGGAAATAAGCATGCGCCGCGTGATCGAGTATTCGCTACGGCAGCCCCTGTTTGTCCTGCTGGGCACATTCATGTTTACCATCGCCGGCGTGATCGCATTTCTCAATTTGCCGGTCGAGGCTTTTCCGGACGTTTCCGATACGCAGGTAAACGTCATTGCCCTGTATCCCGGGCGCGCCGCAGAGGAGGTGGAGCGTCAGGTAACGATCCCGATTGAAACCGCACTGTCGTCGGTGCCGAACATGGTGCGCATGTTTTCGCATACCCAATTCGGCCTCTCATTCATTATTCTTACGTTCAACGACAAACCGAATGATCAATTGGTTCGGGCGCAGGTGATAGAACGGTTGCGCGGAATCGACCTGCCGTCCGGCGTGGAACCAAGCCTCGCGCCGCTCGCCACGGCGATCGGCGAAATTTTCCGTTTCCGGCTGCGTGGCGATAATTATTCCTCGCAGGAATTGCGCACCTTGCAGGATTGGGTAGTCGAAAAGCAGATGCGCCAGGTACAGGGCGTGGCCGATGTCGTCATCATGGGCGGCACGATCAAGCAATACGAGGTCAATCCAAACCTCGCCAAATTGCGCGATTACAAGGTCACACTGAACCAGCTATTTACCGCCCTGCAACGCGCCAACTCCAATGCCGGCGGGGGCGGGGTCACACAGGGACGGCAACAGTACCTGGTGCGCAGTCTCGGCAGTTTTCGTACCTCAGCCGACATCGGCCAGGTAGTCGTCACTGAAAACAAGGGCACGCCAGTTCTGGTGCGCGACATCGCCGAGGTACGCGTCAGTGGTGCTCCGCCGCAAGGGCTGGTCGGCCAGAACGACGTCGACGATATCGTCAACGGCATCGTCGTAATGCGCAAGGGCGAAAATCCATCGCTGGTGCTGGCGGCACTCAAGGCGAAAATTGCCTACATCAACAGCGCGATCCTGCCCAAAGGCGCTGAGATCGTGCCTTATTACGACCGCTCCTGGTTGATTGACAAAACACTGACGACAGTCTTCACCAATCTGGTCGAAGGTGCCATGCTGGTCACGCTGATACTGTTTCTTTTCCTCGGCAATCTTCGCGCCGCGCTGATTGTGGCGGCGGTCATCCCGCTGGCACTATTGTCGACCTTTCTCGGCCTGACTCTGGTCGGCATACCGGCCAATCTGCTGTCGCTCGGCGCGATGGACTTCGGCATCATCGTCGATGGCGCAGTTATCGTGGTGGAAAATATCGTGCGGAAACTCGCGGGACTCAAAAGCGCGGGTGTTGCAGACGCGAAGACCAGGCTGAACACGATCCTTGACGCGACTGTGGAAGTGGGTCGTCCCACCTTGTTCTCGATGATCATCATCATTGCCGCGCACATTCCCATTTTCACCCTGCAACGTCACGAAGGCCGAATCTTTTCACCGATGGCCTGGACCGTGACCTCGGCGCTGGTCGGCTCGCTCATCCTGTCGCTCACGCTGGTGCCGCTGCTGACTTATCTGCTCCTCAAAAAAGATGTTGCCCACGAGGACAACAAACTGGTCGCGCGGTTAAAGACCTGGTACGAGCCGAAACTGCACTGGGCCATCGTGCGACCCAAACGGGTGGTTACCGTTGCAGTCGGCGCACTGGCCATCAGCCTCGCGGCGGGTACCCAACTTGGGAGCGAGTTTCTGCCGGAACTGAATGAAGGCACGATTTGGGTGAACGTATTCCTGCCGCCTTCGGTGTCGCCAGCGGAAGCGCAGGAACAGGCACGATTGGTTCGTCAAAAATTGCGGGGAATACCCGAAGTACGAACGGCGATCTCGAAAGTTGGTCGTCCCGACGACGGAACAGACCCGAAGATATTCAGCATGATGGAAGTGTATGTTGAACTTGCACCGGACAAGGACTGGCGAGCCGGCAAGAAAAAAGAGGATTTGATCCGCGAGATGGATGAAGCCGTTTCCACCCTTCCCGGCATCGAGCCTTCTTTCTCGCAGCCGATCCGCGACAACGTGCTTGAATCCATTTCCCAAATCGATGGCCAGATCGTGATCAAGGTACGAGGCGACGATTTGGACAGGCTCACGTCCAGCGCAACGCGAATTCTTGGCCGTATCCAGACCGTTCCCGGTGTCACCCGCGCCTTCATTGATCGTGCCGGATCACTGCCGCAGTATGTACTCGACATTGATCGTGCAGCCGCTGCAAACTTCGGCATCAACGTCGGCGATATTCAGGATCTGATCGAAACGGCGATGGCTGGCAAATCAACGTCGGAGCTATGGGAGGGCGAGCGGCACTTCAGTGTCGTGGTACGACTCAAAAATGGCGAGCGTACCTTGCCAAACCTGCCAAACCTGCTCATCGCCAGCCCCAATGGAGCACAGATACCGCTGTCGCAAGTGGCGCGATTCAAGTCGATGTCGGGCGCCATGAATATTGCCCGCGAGAACGGTCGTCGCGTCGTTTCCATTGGTGTATTCATCCGTGGCCGCGACATGGGTAGCGTTGTTAAAGACATGCAGGCGCTGGTGGAAAAAATGGAGCCACTGGGCGAGGGCGACGAGGTCAGTTGGTCCGGTGAATTTGAAAATCAGGAGCGCGCCATGAAAAGACTTTCATGGATCGTGCCCTTGTCCATTCTGCTGATTTTCATCCTGCTGTTTGACGCGTTCCAATCGGTCAAATGCGCAACCCTGATCATCGCCAATATTCCTTTCGCGCTAATCGGTGGAATTCTGGCCTTGCTGCTGCTGGGTATTCCGCTATCGGTCTCGGCGGCAATCGGCTTCATCGCCCTGTTCGGGCAGGCAGTCCTGAACGGTGTGGTGATGGTCAGTTATTTCAATCAACTGCGGGCAGAAGGTTTGCCGATTGAGCAGGTCGTGATAAAGGGTTCGATCGTACGCATGCGGACGGTACTCATGACTGCGCTATTGGCGATGTTTGGCTTGCTGCCGATGGCGCTCTCGCACGCGATAGGCGCAGAAACGCAACGGCCACTCGCGGTGGTCGTCATTGGTGGACTGGTTTCAGCTACGTTGCTGACGATGTTTGTATTGCCGACACTTTATCTTGCATTTTTCGCTCGGGAGCCGCTCAATGCGGCTGACAAACCGGCCCTTCCCGGAAGTGCGCCAAAATGACGCTGACTCCTGGGCAATTGAATTCCACGCACGGGTCGTATCATTTGTCATCGGTAGCAAGAAACCAGATTTGCGATCAGGCTATTGCTGGCGCCCTGACTCAGGTGCGTCGTGTTCAGGCTCGCATCTGCCGCCGCCGACATACTGCGGCAAGGTGATCGAGTTGGCAGCCGGAGAATCTGATAACGTTACATGCAGCAATTGAAGTTTTACGATGTTGACTGGAGATGGCAGGTATGGAACGTCGCAATTTCATCAAGGTCTGCGTGGCAGGTGCCACGGCTTGTTCAGCCGCATACGCGCCGGCGCAAACAGTGATGCCGACAAGCGTTTCTTCCCGTCTGTCGGCGCAAAAATATAATCGTGTCAAGCTGGTGAATGGCGAAGGAGAAGCCATCAAGGCAGGGGCACTCAAGGCCAATTTCAACTATGTTTTTAATTATCCCTATGCATCCACTCCCTGCTTCCTGCTGAATCTCGACAAATCGGTGCCCGATAAAGTGGGCCTTACGACCGAAGGCGGAAATACCTACGACTGGCCGGGTGGCGCCGGCAGCAGCAAGACCATCGTCGCTTATTCCGCCATCTGCGCACACAAGTTGGCCTATCCAACCAGGCAGGTGAGCTTCATCGGATTCCGCGCCAGCCCTGGTATCGCAAATTCGCGTGGCAAGGTCATCACCTGTTGTGCAGACAAGAGCGTGTACGACCCTTTCGCCGGTGCCAAAGTATTGAGCGGGCCGGCACCGCAGCCGCTTGCGGCGATTCTTCTGGAACACGATGCCAACACCGACGAGCTGTATGCGGTCGGCACTTTCGGCGGCGAAAAATTCAACGAATTTTTCCAAAAATACGATTTCAGACTGTCGATGGAAATGGGCGCGAAGGCAAAAGAGCTTGTGACGGGCACTGCGCGACTCACCGATCTGGCTGCCTATTCCACGCAAACGGCGCTGTGTTGAATGATCCCGTGGATCGCATCACCAAACGACTTCCCACCAGTCAATACCGCGCGGCTTGAACCGAACGGTTTGCTCTGCGCCGGTGCCGATCTCGCACCCGCAACCATCATTGCCGCCTATTCACGCGGTATCTTTCCGTGGTTTTCCGACGATCAACCGATCCTCTGGTGGAGCCCAAATCCGCGCATGGTGCTGCTGCCCGGTGAATTCAAAATTTCGAAGTCGCTCGCAAAGACTGTGGCGCGCGGCGTGTTCGAGACTCGCTTCGATAGCGCTTTTAGCGATGTGATTTCGGCGTGTTCAGCACCTCGCAGCAAAGACGGTGGCACCTGGATCGTGCCGGAAATGCAGGCCGCCTACGCGCAGTTGCACAAGCTCGGTGTCGCCCATTCGATCGAGAGTTGGCGCGACGGCAAACTGGTCGGCGGCTTGTATGGTCTGGCACTGGGTCGCATGTTTTTCGGCGAATCGATGTTTGCGAACGAAACCGATGCATCCAAAGTCGCGCTTGTCGCGCTAATCGACAAACTCAAACGCGACGGCTTTGAATTGGTCGATTGCCAACAAGAGACACGGCACCTCGCCAGCTTTGGCGCGCGGCCGATTCCGCGTGGCGACTTTGTGCAGCGGTTAAAAGAATTGATAGACTTCAATCAATCCGGTTCTGCGTGGCGTGCAACCTCGCCAGACAAAAATGTCAAAGCTTAACGATCTCCCATTTGCCAATTTGCAGTTCTATGCAACGGCGCCCTACCCGTGCAGCTATCTGCCGGGCCGCCTCGCGCGCTCACAAGTCGCGACACCAAGCTACCTCATCGACTCGCCAACCTACAGCCATCTGGTGACCGCCGGATTTCGTCGCAGCGGCGCATTTACCTACCGCCCGTACTGCGACCATTGCCGTGCATGTACGCCGGTGCGGGTGATCGCGGACGAGTTCCTGCCGAGTCGTGCGCAGCGGCGCTGCATCAAAGCCAATGCCGCGCTCACCACCCGCGTCATGGATCTGAAATTTTCGCACGAGCATTACGCGCTGTATCGGCGCTACCAGTCGATACGCCACCCGGGCGGCGGCATGGATCACGATAGCCGCGAACAGTATTCGCATTTTCTGTTGCAGAGCAATGTCCACACGCGTCTGGTGGAATTTCGTGACCACGGGCGCCTCTGCATGATCGCGATCATGGATGATTTGAGCGATGGACTTTCATCGGTCTACACTTTTTTTGAGCCCGATCAGTCGCGACAGAGCCTCGGCACCTACAGCATCCTCTGGCAGATCGCCGAGGCGCGCCGCCGCAAGCTGCCCTTTGTGTACCTCGGTTACTGGATCGCCGAGAGCCGCAAGATGAATTACAAAACCGACTTTCAGCCGATAGAGGGATTGGTGCGCGGGAGTTGGGGGCGGTTGAAAGCAGAAAACGAAAACTAAATTTCCGTCATTCCCGCGAAGGCGGGAATCCAAGCGTACTCAACCAAACCTGGCGTCAAGACATGCCTTGACGCCTTCGCGAGAATGACGGATCAAGTTGCTGCATCCGTCGCCATATTTCTGCCTGTTGAGAATTTCGGCATAAATCCCACCCAGAGTTACGCAAATAATTCCCACTCAATCAAGTAGGCGACTAACGCACAAGCATGGTGTACAAGGGATATTCACATTTGCAAGAGTCGTCTACAAAACCTATGGATAAAATTCAGCGCTGGCACCAGTTGCTTCAGCTCCTGAAAGCGAGGCGTTATCCCGTCGCGAGAACGGTGATCGAAGACGCGCTTCAAGTATCCACCGCCACCGCAAAGCGCATCATCCGCGACATGCGCAACTACGGCGTGCCGATCAAAACCAGCCGCGATCCGCATGGCTACAGCTACGATCACAGCGTCGCTTTCGAATTGCCCGGTGTCTGGTTCACGCCAGGCGAACTCACCGCACTGATCACCGCACACGAACTGCTCGCCAGCGCAGAGCCAAGCCTGCTGACGAATTCGCTCGCACCGCTTAAAGCGAAGCTGGACAAATTATTGACGATGGAACATCTGGGCCGAGGCGAGCTGCCCAAGCGCGTGCGCATCATTCGCCTAGCCGGTCGCGGGCCGGGACTGTGCTTCGCCGAAATCGCGCAAGCACTCGTCGAGCGCAAGCAACTCCAATTCGACTATCACGGACGCAGCAAGAATGATGTCAGCGCGCGCCAGGTTTCGCCGCAGCGCCTGATCCACTATCG
>JAYVXF010000296.1:0-3560 GCA_043793345.1 Betaproteobacteria bacterium
AATTGCAGGGATGCGCCATCTGCTCGCGTTGCCAGCAGGCGCGCCTATTCCCGTTGAACAAATTGAAGCGGTGAAGATGGGCACGACCGTTGCGACCAATGCGCTGCTTGAGCGCAAAGGCGAGCCAACGGTGCTGTTCATTACCAAAGGTTTTCGTGACCAGTTGCGCATTGGCTACCAGAATCGTCCGCGTATTTTTGATCGGCACATCGTGCTTCCCGAATTGCTTTATACGGAAGTGGTCGAAGTTGACGAGCGCATCGGTGCGCGCGGTGAAGTCGTTACTCCGCTTGATGAAACAGCCACGAGCGATGCCCTGAAAGGCGCGTGGAATAAGGGTTTCAGGGCGATTGCTATTGTCCTGATGCACGGCTATCGCTATCACCAGCATGAAATCCGCGTGGCAGAAATGGCACGCACTATTGGCTTCACCCAAGTGTCCGTTTCGCATGAAGTGAGCCCATTGATGAAGATCGTTTCGCGTGGCGACACCACCGTCGTCGACGCGTATCTGTCGCCAATTCTGCGCCGTTACGTGAATCGGGTGGCGAGCGAGTTGCCGGGCTGCAAGGTGATGTTCATGCAAAGCAATGGCGGTCTGACCGATGCCAATAAATTCCAGGGCAAGGACTCGATCCTGTCGGGTCCGGCAGGCGGCATCATCGGCATGGTGCGCACGGCTGCCATTGCGGGGTTTGATAAGATCATCGGCTTTGACATGGGCGGCACATCGACCGATGTGTCGCATTATGCGGGCGAACTGGAGCGCGAGTTTGAGACGCACGTCGCGGGCGTGCGCATGCGCGCGCCGATGCTGTCGATCCACACCATTGCGGCCGGTGGCGGATCAATTTTACATTTCGACGGGCAGCGCTACCGGGTCGGTCCTGATTCAGCGGGCGCCAATCCGGGGCCGGCCTGCTACCGACGTGGCGGGCCGCTGACGGTCACCGATTGCAATGTGATGCTCGGGAAAATTCAGCCGGATCATTTTCCAAATGTGTTTGGGCCACAGGGTGATGAACCACTCGACGCCGAAATAGTGCGATCCAAATTCGCTGCACTTGCCATTGAAATTGAGGCGGCGACGGGCGAGAAACAATCCCCCGAACAGGTGGCCGAGGGCTTTATCCGCATTGCGGTTGCCAACATGGCGAACGCCGTCAAATTCATTTCCGTGCAGCGCGGACACGACGTCACCGAATACACGCTCGCCTGTTTCGGTGGTGCCGGTGGTCAGCACGCCTGTCTGGTGGCCGATGAGCTCGGCATGACGCGCGTGTACATTCACCCGCTCGCGGGGGTGCTGTCGGCGCACGGGATGGGGCTTGCCGATATTGTGACCATGCGCGAGAAGGCGGTAGAGCTCGCGCTGACCGACGCCAATCATGCAGCGCTTGAGGGCGAATTGCGTCATCTTGGTGTGCTCGCCTCATCGGAGGTCGAAGGGCAGGGCGTTGCGGTATCAAGAATCAAGTTGAAACGTCGCGTCCATTTGCGCTATGAGGGGACGGATTCAGCACTGATCGTGAAGCTTGGCAGTGTGGACGAAATGCGGCTCGAGTTTGAGTCGGCGTACAAAAAGCGCTTCAGCTTTCTCATGCCTGGTCGCACGCTTATCGCCGAGGCGGTGAGTTGCGAGGCGATTGGCAGCACTGACACGCCGACTGCGCATTCGTTTGGTAAGGCAGCGTTAACGCCTGCGATGCCGAACGCAACTGTGCGTCTCTTCAGCGATGGCAAAACACACAACGCGCCGATTTATTTGCGCGAGCGATTGAGCTTGGGACAGTGCATCGATGGCCCTGCGATCATTGCCGAAAAAAACGGCACAACCGTGGTCGAGCCGGGCTGGAAGGCGGAAGTTACCGCATTGAACCATTTGCTGCTGACGCGCGTCGTCGCGCGCGCGGTGCATTACGCGGTCGGCACCAAGGCCGATCCGGTGATGCTGGAAGTGTTCAATAATTTATTCATGTCGATTGCCGAGCAGATGGGTTTGCGGCTTGCCAACACCGCGTATTCGGTGAACATCAAAGAGCGATTGGATTTTAGCTGCGCGCTATTCGATGCGGACGGTAACCTCATCGCCAACGCGCCGCACATGCCGGTGCATCTTGGTTCAATGGGGGAAAGCATCAAGACCGTGGTGCGAAAAAACGCGGGCACGATGAGGCGAGGCGACGTGTATGTATTGAACGATCCGTACAACGGTGGCACGCATTTGCCGGACGTGACGGTGGTCACGCCGGTATTTGCCGAGTCGGTCGAGGAGATTCTGTTTTACGTCGGCTCGCGCGGCCATCATGCTGACATCGGCGGGATCACGCCCGGCTCGATGCCGCCATTTTCCACCACCATGGAGGACGAAGGCGTGCTGCTTGATAACGTAAAGCTTGTTGAGAGTGGCGTCATGCTTGAGGCGGAAATGCGCGAACGATTGACGAGCGCAAAATATCCTGCACGCAATCCCGATCAAAATATCGCCGACCTGCGCGCACAAATTGCAGCCAACGAAAAAGGCGTGCAAGAGCTCGGCAAAATCGTGGCGCATTTCGGGCTTGATGTGGTCAAAGCATACATGCAGCACGTGCAGGACAACGCGGAGGAAAGTGTGCGGCGCATCATCGGCTCGCTCAAGGATGGCCACTTCGCCTACGAGATGGACAATGGTGCGGTCGTCAACGTGCGCGTCACGGTCGGCATCGATAAGCGTAGCGCGACGATTGATTTTACCGGCACCTCTCCACAGTTGAAGTCCAATTTCAACGCACCCTCTGCGGTTGTGACCGCTGCGGTGTTGTATGTTTTTCGTACGCTGGTCGATAGCGATATTCCGCTGAACGCGGGTTGCCTGAAACCGCTCACGATCATCATCCCGGAAGGCTCGATGCTCAATCCGCATCCGCCGGCCGCCACCGTCGCGGGCAACGTCGAAACCTCGCAATGCATTACCGATGCACTTTACGGCGCGCTCGGCGTGATGGCGGCGAGCACAGGCACGATGAACAACGTCACCTTCGGCAACGACGTGGTTCAGTATTACGAAACGGTTTCGGGTGGCACCGGCGCGGGGCCCAACTTCAACGGCTGCGACACGGTGCAGGCGCACATGACCAATTCGCGCATGACCGATCCGGAAATTCTCGAGTGGCGTTATCCGGTGCGGGTCGATGAACATTCGATTCGCCAGGGCAGCGGCGGCGCGGGCAAGTGGCGCGGCGGCAATGGCGCAACGCGCAGGATTTGTTTTCTCGAACCGATGACCGCCGCCATTCTCGCCGGACATCGCCGCGTGCCGAATTTCGGTATGGCCGGCGGTGGGGTGGGTGGCCTGGGTAAGACCTGGATCGAGCGCGCGGACGGCAGTCGTCGTGAATTATCGTACTCGGATGAAACCGAGATGAACGTCGGTGATGTGTTCGTTCTTGAAACACCTGGCGGTGGTGGTTACGGATCGCCACATTCGCAAATAATCAGTTAGTTAAGAAATACTTCTCGAAAGTACAAAATTCATTTTGTTCAGAAGTGAATTGCCTATAAAATGAGCGCCCGTTGTT
>JAYVXF010000297.1:0-3546 GCA_043793345.1 Betaproteobacteria bacterium
GATCAGATGATGTAGCACCCGCCCACCGGTGGCCATCCCACTGGCCGCGATGATCACGGCGGGCACCTTGAGCACATTGAGCGCCTGCGATTCCTCGACTGAATTAACAATCTTGGCCGCCGCGCACATGGCTTTGCATTCCTCCGCCGTCAAGCGGTGCATAGCAGCGTTGCGCCGGTAAATCGCGGTCGCATCGGCCGCCATCGGACTGTTCAGGAACACCGGCAAATCGGGAATCTCGCGTCGTGACTTGAGGCGATGAATGGCATACATTAAAGTCTGGGCGCGCCCGACGGCAAACGACGGCACGATCGTGATCCCGCCGCGCTTGGCTGTTTGCCGGATGATTTCGCCGAGTTGGCGCTCGGTGTCATCGGCTGGGTGCTGGCGATTTCCATAGGTGGATTCGATGACAAGATAATCGGCTTGCCTGATCAATGCAGGCGGCAGCAGGATGGAATCGTGCGGGCGTCCCAGATCACCGCTGAAGACGATATTTCCGCGGCTGGTCGCAAGCTCGACCGTGCTGGCGCCAAGCAGGTGGCCCGCGTAGCGAAGCCTGGCTTCAATGCCGGGCATGATTTCCCACGGGTCATCCATGGTCTGCGCCCGGATGCGGTCGAGTGAGGCAATGGCATCGGCTTTGGTGTACAGCGGCAGCGCAGGTTGATGTTTCGAGGATCCGCGGCGATTGGCATAGCGTGCCTCTTCTTCCTGCAGGTGGCCACTGTCCGGCAACAGAATGCTGCACAGGTCACGGCTTGCGCTACTGGCGTAAATGGATCCAGCGTAGCCGTCGCGCACCAGCACAGGCACATAGCCGCTATGGTCAAGATGCGCGTGTGTCAGGATCGTTGCATGGATCGACGCGACCGGGACTGGAAATGGTGCCCAGTTGCGAAGTCGGAGATTTTTGTATCCCTGAAACAAGCCACAATCGACGAGCAGCCGCTTTCCTTCGTGCTCCACCACATACCTTGAACCCGTGACAGTGCCGGCCGCGCCAGCGAAGGTAATTTTCATGCAGCGTTCCCTTTCGAATTTTTCACATAGGCCATCGCCGAAGGACAGCTTGCCGCGCGCCTTAACTCACTCAAGCTGACGGACAATGTCTGGCAAAAACGAGCCGGGTCGGCATCGCGATGAAAGAAGATGATGGCGGCGATTTTCTTTGCCATGGTGTGAACAGGTTCGCAGGTACGCTGCGAGCAGCTTTTGATCCAGCGCAAATCTTGTAGAATTAACGCCTTGTTTGATGTTGATCAACCGCAAACATTTTTCGCCCGCTATCCTCAACGCATCTTCCCTTATCAAAGGAGTTAGCATGTTCAAACATATTCTGGTGCCAACTGACGGCAGCAAACTATCATTTAAAGCGCTGGATCTGGCTGCTGGTCTTGCCAATGCGACCAAGGCACGGGTTTCGGTACTATACGTTTCGCCAAGCTACCCGACCATGATTGGTGGCGACGGCTATATGATCACGCCGATTACGCTAAAGGACTGGGATAGCTCCATCGCCAAGAGCACTGCACGCGTTCGTGAACAGGTTGAAAAACGCGCCAAGGCAAAGTCGGTCGCGGTGCAATTCGTAAGCGTAACGGTCGATCAACCACACACCGGTATTATCGACGTCGCCAAGCGCAAAAAATGTGATCTGATCGTGATGGCGTCACATGGGCGCAAGGGGATTTCCGCGCTGCTGCTCGGCAGCGAAACGACCAAGGTTCTCACGCACTGCAAGCTACCGGTGCTCGTCTGCCGCTGATCTCGCCAGCAAGGAAGAGCTTCAATTTACGTGGTGTGCGTAGAACTGTTTGAGACCTTCGATACTCTTGATGCGAACAAACTTCTGCTCGACTTCAATGAGACCATATTTATGAAATTTGGAGAAGGCGCGGCTCACGGTTTCGAGCTTGAGGCCGAGATAGCTGCCGATTTCTTCACGCGTCATGCGCAGGTGATGTCTAGCACCAGAGCGGCTCACAGCCTGATAATGCCCGCGAAGCCGCATACAACGGCGATCCAGGCCTTATTATGCTATGGAAACTTCTGCATCGCTGTCGTGATCCACGGCTCCAGTCGCTTACCGACCGCGACATCCACGTCGCGCAATATTTTCAGCAAACATGGGCAACGCCGCGCCCTTCGTGGTCGAGCGATTCAA
Source organism: Betaproteobacteria bacterium (assembly GCA_043793345.1). Lineage (GTDB taxonomy): Bacteria > Pseudomonadota > Gammaproteobacteria > Burkholderiales > Usitatibacteraceae > UKL13-2. The sequence continues at coordinate 2,168 of JAYVXF010000297.1, forward strand.
CATTAGGGTGGTGCTTCGCATACTGAAAAACTTCGGGAACGATGATGGCTGCGATATTGCAAGGCCTCGCATATCCCATAACCAATAAACGCCACCCACGCCGCAACAGCGCGCACGTCCGAACCGATGTTAAGATGGCGTCGCTTAAATTTCCCACGCATGCACTTGCGTATGCGCTGCGACCACAACCATGATCGGACACCATGCACATTTTGCGAAAACATATTGTCTTTGCTTGCCTGATCTGCGCGGCGACCTGGTCGGTGTGCGGGATAGCGTCTGCCACGGGGAAACCGGTTCAAACGGGTGTACGCGGCATCGTCGGTCTTTCGCCCGGCTGTCCCGGCCCGCAACTGAAGGATCAATCTTGCGACCGACCCCTCGCCGACAAGGAAGTGCAATTGATCGACACAGCAGGCAAGGTGGTCGGCAAGGCAACAACTGCGGAGGACGGCAAATTCGTCATTCCAGCCAGGCACGGAAAATATGTTGTCAAAGTCGTGATCGACGCGCTCTATCCGCGTTGTCCGACGCGCGATGTGACGGTTCGCAAGCGCGGCATGGCTGATGCCAACATCAACTGCGACAGCGGGATGCGCTAAGGTCATTCGCCACAGAACGGCGATTTTCCAGGTGCGCTGGCGATACGAAGTTCCGGCATCAATGGCGTGACTCGGCGACACGCAGGCGTTGCTCTTCACGACAAAACTATTGCGCTTTGCAAGAATTTTTGACCAGTGTTGCAAAAAAAATATTTCGTGCAACTACACGTCACAATTCGTTCATCTCCCCCTAGAATCGCGCAGCCACTGAGTTAATAAAATTTAGTGAGCTGCAACAAAGAACGGCCTGGATTATCAATCCTGTGCCCTTGAAACGATGTTATTGGGAGATACATTGATGAGAGCATCTTTTTGCCGAGGTCTAATGATCGCGGCGTTTCTGAGTTCGTCCCTGCCATTCCTCGCGTTAGCGGACGATGATGACGTGAGAGCAGTCCCCGCAGTCAAAAGTGACCAAATCACCAGTTTGCGAAACTTGCCCGTATCCACTACCGGCGACACTTTTATGGAACCGGCGGTATATATCGGTGGCTTCCTGAAGGGTTCCTCGACGCCGGTGATTGATCGCGCCGCGCAAACCGGTGCAGTCATCGCCCCTGCCGTCGCCGCCACTCCGGGCCTCGGCTTCGACGGCGTGGGCAACGGTTTTACGGGACCACAAGGGACGTTCACGGTGCAGTCAGCACCGCCAGATACGACCGGTGCAATCGGTCGCACGCAATATGTGCAATGGATTAATTCCAGCTTCGCCGTGTTCAACAAGAGCACCGGTGCCGTGGTCTACGGCCCCGTCGCCGGTAATACTTTGTTTGCCGG
>JAYVXF010000298.1:0-31009 GCA_043793345.1 Betaproteobacteria bacterium
AGACCTGGTGTCACGACACCAGCCTGCCTGCAATTATTTCGCGCGCACCACCCGGCCGTTTTCCACCTCGCCCATCACCGGCATGCCCATCTTGATGGCCTCGTGGTCGTCGTGGCTGAAGGGCTTGTCGTAGCTTGCCACCACGCCATCAACTTTTTCTTTCAGATTTTCCAGCGCCTCACGCAGTTTAGGGCCATCGGTGGTACCTGCCTGCTTGATCGCTGCGGCGAGGATGTAAATAGAGTCGTAACCTTGCGCCGCCGAGACGGGTGAAGAAATCCGGTTGTTCGCCGGCTTGTAGGCTTTCACATAGGCATCGATAAAGGCCTTGCGCTTCGGCGTATTGGCGTCCTGAATGAACGTCTGCGGCATGCGGGCACCGTCGCCATTCTTGCCCGCGTTGTCGATGAAGTTACCCATTGACAGGGTCCAGGAACCGAGCATCGGTACTTTCCAGGCCAGCTTCTCCATGCCATTGGCAATCTGCGCCAACTCGGGGCCGATGCCGTATGTGATCACAACTTCAGCACCGGCCTGTTTTGATTTCAACAGTTGGGGCGTCATGTCGACGTCCTTGATGTTGTATTTCTCGACGGTCACCGGCTTGATGCCCTTGGCCGCGAGCGTGCGCTCGAGGTCTTCACGTCCGAGCTGGCCGTAGTTGGTCGAGTCCGCGAGGATGGCTACCTTGGTGTATTTGCGTTTGAGTACCTCATCAACAATCATTGCCGATTGAACAATGTCATTGGCCGAAGTGCGGAAGATGTAATTGTCAGGAAATTCCGGCGGCAAAAATTGCTTGGTGACCAGCGACCCGGTTGCCACATTGTTCATCACCGGAATCTTTGCTTCCTGATAAAACCGCTGCGAGGCGAGCGACACGCCGGTGTTGATAAAACCAACCGTTGCGACAACCTTTTCCTTGTTGATCAGTTCTTGGGCGATCTGCACGCCGCGCTCATTTTTCGCCTCGTCGTCGCGTTCGATCAGCTCGAACTTGCGACCCAGCACGCCACCTTTGGCGTTGATTTCCGAAACAGCGAGTTTGACGCCGTCACGCATCGAAATGCCCATCGGGCTCGACCCGCCCGTGAACGGCCCCGACACGCCGATCTTGATGTTGTCGGCGGCAACGGCTGCAAACGAGAGCGCAGCAGCGGTCGCTGCCAAAAGCGTCTTAACGTGGAAATTCATGTGCTCCTCCAGAATGGTTTTATTAAAATACTTGTGGTCGGCAAATACGCCTGCGTCTGCGCGCAATTTTGCACCTGCTCTTATCGGCAATCGGAACCGGAATCCCGCCCGGTTGCCAAATGCCACTGGCATCGCCTGCAAGCCCGCATTGGTAAAGCCAACGCTACGACTCTGACTCACAAAATGTGCTCCGTATGGTAATCGGCTCCTCCACGTTACGCAATAGGTCGACGCCAATAAAGTGTCGCAAGCGTTATTATCAAAACGCGATTGTGCGTCGCAACAGGCAAGAGTCCGGTGTCACGCCGGTGGCAGTTGTTCGTGGCACACTGTTTATGCTTATCTGTTCCCGGCGAAAACCACGCCTGCTCCGCTCGACTAAAGCCGACCATGATCCAAGCGCAACAACGATTGTCAAACACGTTTAACCAGTTTTTCGACTCGGAAAAGTCGGGCGGGATACTGCTCATCATTTGCACCGTCATTTCGCTGCTGGTCGCGAACTCACCAATCAGCGCAGACTATTTGAGCTGGTGGCAAAAGCAGGTCGGCGGTCTTAGCATTGAACATTGGATCAACGACGCGCTGATGGCGATTTTCTTTTTGCTCATTGGCCTGGAACTCGAACGCGAGCTGTACATCGGTGAGTTGTCAGATTTCAAGAACGCGCTTCTGCCGATTTTTGCCGCGATTGGCGGCATGGTTGCACCCGCGCTGATTCACTTCTCGCTCAACGCGGGCTCACCGATGCAAGCGGGGATCGGCATTCCGATGGCAACCGACATCGCGTTTGCGCTGGGTGTGCTGGCGATACTCGGCAGCCGTGTGCCCGCGTCGCTTAAAGTGTTCGTCGTAGCCTTCGCCGTCATTGACGATCTGGGTGCGATCATCATCATTGCCGCTTTTTACACGGCGCAACTTTCGGCGTGGTATCTCGGCGCGGCGGTGGCTGTTTGGCTTTCACTGTTGGCGCTCAACCGTTTTTTCAGAATCATGTCGCTCGTGCCGTATTTGCTGGGCGGCGCGTTGATGTGGTTTTTGATGTTCAAGTCCGGCATTCACGCCACGATTGCGGGTGTCATGCTCGCCTTTGCAATCCCGTTCTCGGCCAAGGACGACGACGAGGCGTCGCCGTCACACCGCCTCGAACACTTTTTGCACAAGCCCGTCGCGTTCGTCATCCTGCCGATTTTTGCTCTGGCCAATACCGCGATTCCTGTCGGTGCGGACTGGTTGCAAAGCCTCGCCAGTACCAACAGCGCGGGCATCATGGCCGGATTGCTGGTGGGCAAACCATTGGGCGTGACATTGCTTTGCCTGGTCGCGGTGTCAAGCGGGATTGGTCATCTGCCAGCCGACTTGAAATGGCCGCACGTCATTGGTGCCGGCATCATTGGCGGCATCGGATTCACCATGTCCATTTTCATTGCCAATCTCGCTTTTGTCGGCAATGCGGAGGCCATAAACGCCTCGAAGATGGCGACTCTCCTGGCGTCGCTGATCGCCGGTATCGTTGGATTTTTATGGCTTAATTTTTTTAGCGGGCAAGCGACGCGGCCACTGTCTGCGCCGCAGGAGTGACGACCGATTTCTGGATTGGCGCGTCTGCACGCCACCCCAACATCAGGAGCATCACAAAAAAACCCACCACGTAAGCGAGCGCCACATGCCAGCCGTGCTTTAGCCACAAGCCGACCGATTTCGCCTCTGGATACATGCTTACTAACGCAACGCCGGCAGACGAGCCGAACCAAATCATCGATCCACCGAAGCCCACCGCATAGGCCAGAAATCCCCAGTCGTAGCCGCCTTGCTTGATCGCCAGCGCGGTGAGCGGAATATTGTCGAACACAGCGGAAACGAAACCCAAGCCCAGCGCGCTGTGCCACGACGCAATCGGTAATTCTTCAACGGGCATCATCGACGCGCAGGTCACCAGCGACAACAGAAAAATAGCACCTTTGCCGGCACTGGGCAGCACCTCCCAGTCGGGCCGTCGCAACGGCAACGAAATCATTATTGCCACCCAGACCGCCACACCGATGAACGGAAAACTATTTGCCAGCGCATTGAATTTCACGTTCACCGTGACGTTGGTGACGATCGCCAGAACCAGTATCAACGCAACAATGCCGACACGCGTCCAATCCACACGCGTGTGCGCGTGCGAATTTTTCAGAATCGGTGAATACCTGTGCTGCTGCAACGAGGCCGGAATGCCGCAAACGACCAATGCGACGACGGCCGCCACATAAGCGTCAAAAACCTGCAACGGATTCACGCCGGAAATCCACAGCATCGTCGTCGTCGTATCTCCCACCACGCTGCCCGAGCCGCCCGCGTTGGAGGCCGCGACGATGGCGGCGAGATAGCCGATATGTACTTTGTTGCGGAACAATTGATGCGCCATCGCCCCGCCGATCAGCGCGGCGGCGATGTTGTCCAGAAATGACGACAACACGAACACCATGACGAGCATCACGAACGCGCCCTTCCAATCGTCGGGCAAATATTTCGGCAACACCACCGGTATGTGGCTTTTTTCGAAGTGACGCGACAGCAGCGCGAAGCCCATCAATAAACACAGCAGGTTCGCCAGAATGACCCACTCGTGGCTCATATGCGACAGCCAACCCGACACGCCGGGCCCGAATTTGAAACCGGTGAAGATGATTTTGTAGAGCGAGATCGCGGTGACGCCGATAAGTGAAACACGCAAGGTGTGATGGTGAAACACGGCGACACCGAGCAGCGTCATTGCGAACAGGATGAAATCGATCGGAATGCCGTAAAGGCGGATGAGTTCAGGGGTCATTGAACGGTATTTCTAGCCAGAGCAAACGGAAAATAATTGGCTGTCATTTCGAGCCGTAAGCCTTAAGCCTTTAGCCCCGTAGTTGATACGGGGGAGTAATCTGCTTTTTATGCAGATAATCAAAAAGCAGATTTCTCACCCGATGAAGCCGGGTTCGAAATGACATGGAAAAATATGGCCTCCCTGCGGCCTTCGTCCTTCAATACACATTCAAAGACGGATGCCGCGAACTACGGGATCAGAATCACATGCACGCGGTATGGCCCGTGCGCACCGATCACTAACGTCTGTTCAATGTCGGCTGTCCGCGACGGGCCGGAGACAAAAAATGTTGCGCGTGGCGGCTCGCCAATTTCTGCCCGCATCAAGGCAAACACATCTTCCATCGTCGGCACAATTCGTGACTTCTTCACCACGCAGACATGCGTCTCCGGTAGCAACGCCGTGGCTTTTGGCGTTTCGCGCGCGCCGAGCAACAGCAGCGTGCCGGTCTCGCCAATCGCGCAATAGCTGCCGGTAAAACCGATCAAGTCGTCGCCGTTGGCGGGACGATTCTCAAAAGTCAGGCCGACCTCTGCCCATTTCAGCGCGGCAAACTCCGGCCAGCCAACCAGCCGCGTGCTAAGCGATTCCTGTGCGAGGTAGCGCGCGACTTCGCCTGGCACGGCGTCTACATTCGACAACTCGGCCACCGTGGTTTTCAGCCGCGCGCACTCTTCAATGAAGTGTTGAATCGGCTCGCGCGCGGCCATTGCCGGTAGCGGGCCACGCGCATGCATCGCCATCGCGCGTCGCACCTCCGCGCGCTCGCCGTCGCTGGTGGTGCCGATGCGCCCGCTCTTGGCGCGAATGCGTGCCAGAATATTTTCGCGCGCAGTCATCGAACAGATTTCCTCAACGCATATAGTTCGCGAAAAGTTTTCCCCTGGGGCGCCGGCATGTCGCGACCGTTGGTCCAGCCATCGATGCCGGGCAGACGGTGAATCAGTTTTTCGCGTCCGCCCATCCAGGCCGCCACGCGCGCGCCGATGCGTGAGGCAAATGCGTACAACCTTGGCCGTTTGACAAAAAATCCCCACACCGCAATCGCTGCGCGCTCACCGAATGGCCGCAGCTTCATAGCAAATTGCCGCTCGCGCCATTTGCGCATCAAATCCGGCAGCGGAATTTTTACCGGGCACACCACCTGGCACTCGCCGCAAAACGTTGCCGCGTTCGGCAGGTCGCCCGCATTCTCGATGCCGACATAGGTGGGCGTCAGCACCGAACCCATCGGCCCCGGGTAGACCCAGCCATACGCGTGCCCACCGACATTTTGATATACCGGACAATGATTCATGCACGCGCCGCAGCGAATGCAGCGCAGCATCTCCTGCATATCGCTGCCAACTAATTTCGTGCGCCCCGCATCGACCAGCACGACGTGCATTTGCTCGGGGCCATCGCTCTCGTCGGGCGCCTTGATGCCGGTGGTAAGCGTGAGATAGTTGGCAATGGTTTGCCCAATCGCGGAACGCGGCAGAAGGCGAATCAGCGTCGCAAAATCTTCCAGCGTCGGGATGACTTTTTCAATGCCCGTCACCACGCAATGAATGCGCGGCAATGTCGTCACCATGTCGGCGTTGCCTTCGTTGGTGACGGTGAGCGTGGTACCGGTTTCAGCGATGATGAAATTGGCTCCGGAAATACCCATGTCGGCGCCGAGGAAGTGGCTGCGCAACTGTTCGCGCGCCTCTCGCGTCATCGCTGAAATGTCGGTGAGTAGCGGCTTGTGATGCGCCTTCATGAATAATTCAGCGACCTGCTCTTTGGATTTATGTACGGCGGGTGCGACGATATGCGACGGCGGCTCATCGGCGAGCTGCAGAATATATTCGCCGAGATCGGTTTCCATCACGCGAATGCCGGCGCCGATCAGCGCGTCGTTGAGCGCGATTTCCTCGGTGACCATCGACTTGGATTTGGTCACCGTCTTTACGTTATTTTTGCGCGCAATCTCCAGCACGATTGCGTTCGCTTCCTCCGCCGTTTCCGCCCAGTGGACTTCTGCGCCACGACGAATCGCGTTCGCTTCAAACTCAAGCAGCCACGCGTCGAGATGGTTGATGGTGCGGTCGCGCAAGGCCGCGGCGTGGGTGCGAATCGCTTCCCAGTTGTCGATCTCGGCAACACTTATGGCGCGGGCATCGACGAACTTGCCCTTGGCTTTTTTAAGCGCGGTTTGCAATACCGCGTCGTTAAGCTTCGCGCTCGCGGTTTGCTTGAAATGCATGCTCTGTACTTGCAAGGTCTGCTCCTGCTAAAAAAGACGTAGGTCGCCATTTGGCGCGCTTTTTCAAGGCAAAATGCCCTGTGAACCGCACCAGTGCTAGTGTTTACCTATTTTAATTCGTCATCCCCGCCACCACTTCCGCGAAGTGATAGACCCTGGTTTTCATGTCGCCGTTACGACGCAAGCGCCCCTCAATATTGAGTAAACAACCAAGATCACCACCGACCACCGCGTCCGCACCCGCGACGCCAATGTTCACGCATTTGTTCTCCGCCATGCGCGTGGAAATTTCTCCGAGCTTGATCGAAAAAGTACCGCCGAAGCCGCAGCATTTTTCAGCGTCCTGCATTTCGCTTAAGGTGCAACCGGTTTGCTGAAGCAAGGTGCGTGGTTGGCTTTTGATGCCGAGTTCGCGCAGACCCGCGCAACTATCGTGATAGGTCACGGTGCCAGTGAATTTACCGGGGAGTTTTTCGAGTTTCAAAACGTTCACCAGAAAATCCGACAGCTCGTACCATCTGGCGGCGAGCGCGCGAAAATCGGCTTCTTCGGGTTCGCCTTTGAATAAATCTTCAACCACGTGCAGCTTCATCTGCCCCGAACAAGAACCCGATGGCGCGACCACGTAATCGCAGCTGCTGAATTCGTCGAGCACTTTACGCGCGAGGGTTTTGGCGATGTCGCGCGCGCCGGAATTGTAGCCGGGCTGACCGCAACAGGTTTGGTTCGCAGGCACGATGACCTCACAGCCTGCGTCTTCCAGCAGCTTTAGCGTCGCAAAGCCGATGTTGGGGCGGACGAGATCAACGAGACAGGTAACGAAGAGGCCGACTTTCATGCTGCTATTTGAGCATGCGCGCGGAGTGAAGGCAAACGGCGCAGCGATGATTAGGCTAGGTGACCTGACAAGAGATTTACCCTTGCTTCGTGGCGAACCCTGCAATCTTTTGTGTTTCGAGCCACTTCTTGATGCGATTTGCGTCACCGACGCGGGTGAGCTTTCCCCACGAATCGAGCAACACGATCACGACCGGATTGTTGGCAATGGTCGCCTGCATCACGAGGCACTTGCCGGCCTCGTTGATGAAACCGGTTTTGGACAAGCCGATATTCCAGCCTTCCGAGCGCACCAGCGAATTGGTGTTGTTGAAACCCATCGAGCGTCCGCCATTCGGCAGCGTCACGTGCAACTGCTGTGCAGTCGAAAATTCACGGATTTCTGCGAACGTGGAGGCGGCCGAGACCAGCAGGGCCAGGTCTTGCGGACTGGCGACATTGCCCGGTGCGAGGCCGGTGGGGTCAACAAATTTAGCGTTTTGCAACCCAAGCAATTGCGCTTTCGCGTTCATCGCTTCAACAAACGCAACCGTACCGCCTGGGTAACTGCGCCCCAATGCGGCGGCGGCGCGATTGTCCGACGCCATCAAGGCGAGCCGCATCAAGTCTTCGCGCCGAAACGCGGCACCGACGGGAATGCGCGATCGTGAACCTTTGAGCATGTCGATATCGTCTTTGTCGACAATGATCGGCTCGTTCATGTTTTGTTTGGCCTCAAGCACCACCATCGCCGTCATCAGCTTGGTGATGGAAGCAATCGGCACTGCCTGATCGGCATTCCTGGAAAATAACGCGCGACCGGTCGCCGGATTAAACACCATGAACGCGTGCGACTGCAGATTCGGCAGGCCGTCTTTATTGAGGTCCGCGATACCGATCACTTTCAGCCGAGGCGGCGCGTGCTTGATACGTGCAGACTTTGATTTTTTGGCTTTTAGTGGCGTTGCCGCGGTCGCATTGGACGCGACGCAAAACATCAGCGCTGCACAGAGCGTCGCAAAAAAAGTTGCAATAATAGGGGAAAACCGGAGGCGCACTTTGTGACCGTTTAATGAATTATTTGACACCATAACAAAAAAAACAGGGTTATGGCAAGATTTCATGTGTAGCGTTAAATTTCAATTGCAAGTTACTGAATCCCGATAAAAATGTCCACGCCTAAATATCCCCGCCTCGAAACCCTCGCCGTCCACGCCGGCCAGTCGCCCGACCCCGCCACCGGTGCGCGCGCGGTGCCGATCTACCAAACCGCGTCTTTCGTGTTTCCCGACACTGAAACCGCTGCGTCGCTATTCAATCTGGAACGTTCGGGCCATGTCTATTCGCGCATTTCCAATCCGACCGTCGCCGTTTTCGAAGAACGCATGGCCGCCCTCGAAGGCGCACCTGCCGCCATTGCCACCGCCAGCGGTCAGGCGGCACTCCATTTGGCCATCGCAACGCTGATGGGCACGGGTGCGCACATCGTTGCATCAAATGCCTTGTACGGCGGCTCACACAATTTACTCAGCTACACAATGCCGCGCTTTGGGATTGAGACCACGTTCGTCAATGGTCGCGATCCTGATGCATGGAAAAATGCGATTCGCCCCAACACGCGGCTGCTGTTCGGTGAAACGGTGGGTAACCCGGGTCTGGATGTACTCAATATTCCTGCCGTCGCCGCAGCCGCACATAACGCGGGCTTGCCGCTGATGGTTGACGCCACGCTCACCACGCCCTTCCTCTCGCAGCCGATTACGCAAGGTGCCGACATCGTTATGCATTCGGCGACCAAATTTCTCTCCGGCCACGGTGTCGTGATCGGCGGCGTGCTGATTGACGGTGGCACTTTCGATTGGGAAAAATCCGGCAAATTTCCGACCCTCACCGAGCCCTACGACGGCTTTCACGGCATGGTCATGAGCGAGGAATCCTCAGTCGCCGCATTCGCATTGCGCGCGCGCCGCGAGGGCCTGCGTGATTTCGGCGCGACGATGGCCGCCATGACCGCGTTCCAGATTCTGCAGGGACTTGAAACGCTGCATGTGCGGATGCCGCGCCATGTGGAAAACACCCGCAAAATCGCGCAGTTTTTATCCGCCAACAAAGCGGTGGCGCGGGTGAACTATCCGGAACTGGAATCGCACCCGGATCATGAACTGGCGCGACAACTTTTGCCGAATGGCGCGGGTGCCGTGATCAGCTTTGATTTGAAGGCGGGCAGCGGTGACGCCAAAAACGCCGGCAAGATTTTCATCGAAAAGCTCTCGCTGTTTTCGCATCTCGCCAATATCGGCGACGCCAAATCACTCGTCATCCATCCGGCGTCAACCACGCATTTCCGGATGGATGCCGACGCATTGAAAGCGGCTGGTATTTCGGCGGGCACCATCCGACTTTCCATCGGCATTGAGCACGCTGATGACTTGATGGAGGATTTGTCGAAGGCCCTGTACGCGGCCGCGAAAGCAGTCGGCGCATGAAATTTTTGGTGCAACAACAACCCGCCTATGTATACACCGGTGGCAAGGACTTTGACGCGGCAAAACCAAGCGTCATATTCGTCCACGGCACCGCGAATGACCACAGCGTCTGGACGATGCAGGCGCGCTACTTCGCGCATCACGGCTGGAATGCATTGGCAGTCGATTTACCGGGACACGGCAAAAGTTTTGGTGACGCGAAAACCTCAATCGCGGGCGCCGCAGATTGGCTCATCAATCTGCTCGACAACGGCAACATCAAAACTGCCGCGCTCATCGGTCACAGCATGGGCTCGCTGATCGCGCTCGACGCGACCGCGCGCTACCCGTCACGGGTTTCGCAGCTCGCCCTGATCGGCGCATCCGTTCCGATGCCGGTGTCGGACGCGCTGCTGGAAGCGGCGACGCATCAGCCGCAGGATGCCGTCGACATGCTCAATATCTGGGGCCACGCGCCGCAATTGAAATGGGGAAAAAATCCGACGCCGGGAACCGCGTCGATGATGGCGGGTCGGCGGTTGTTGATGCAATGCAATCCGGGCGCGTTACTGAAGGATCTGGCTGCATGCCATGCTTTCCAGATTGACGACGCGGCGCTGGCTGCCATTACCGTGCCGACATTGATCGTTGCAGGAAAGCTTGACATGTTGACGCCTGCAAAGGCTGCCAGTGCGCTCGCCACCCGTCTCGGCAATGCGACCCTGACAACGCTCGACGATGCAGGCCACTCGATGATGCAGGAGGCACCAGGCAAAGTCGTCGATGCGCTTAAACGGTTTCTTGTGCCGTGATATGACTAATGCCCCTGTTTCCCCCGGTGAGATGCTGGCGGAAGAATTTTTGACGCCGCTTGGCCTGACAAAGTACCGTCTGGCTTAAGACATCGGTGTGCCCCCTCAGCGCATCGGCGACATCGTCGCCGGTAAACGCGCCGTCACGGCAGATACCGACCTGCGGCTGTGCCGCTAATTTGGCATGAGCGACGGCTGGTGGCTTCGCGGTCAGACCAATTACGACACGGCGATTGTGCGCGAGACGATGGGAGAAGCGCTGTCGCGAACTACGTGATGTGAACTGCTGGCCGCGTGAGCACGCGGTGGATGGCGCATGCTGCATCAGTGAGGGCCTGTGTGAAATTTTTCGCTGGGAACAATTCGACTTCGACCCTGAAGTTTCCACGAGAGGTTCGGCAGAAACTCGATGGGCGTGACGAAGAGCGTGTAGCGGCGGCGCGGGAAACGGCATAAAGCCATCGGGGTGCGCGTGCATGTTGGGCTGGTAAACTGCCCGCGCTGAAAATGCTACTTGTAGGCAATCTTCAACGTCGTCGCTACCGCCAGCAATCGTTTGTCTCGCGTATAGAGCTTGCACGCGTCCAATAGCGCAGACGCCAGCAAATGCGCGTCAATCAAGCCGATGCCGAGCCCCATCAGTTTTCGGTTTTCGACAATATGCAGTAATTCTCTTTCGTCGGCGACCGTTGCCCGGGGAAGGTCAGCCAGCAGTTGCAGAATTTCAGCGCGCGGTTTCAGATTGCCCAACGCCAGCTCTCCACGCACAAAAGGATGCATCGATACGCGACCATTCGTGAGCAATTCAACCAGCGGCTGATCGCGATACCGAAGATGGTCGATCCAGATGGACGTATCAACAAGTATCATGCGGCAGCACGGCGACGTGGCGGCACTTTGAGTGCTTTCTGTGTTCCGCTCAAGCGTGCAAGGCGTCTTGCGCTCTCACGTTCAATCAATGCCTGTAATCCCTCGTGTATCAGCAACGTGCGCTCTGTGAGCCCGCTGATGCGTGCTGCCTGAGCAAGCAAGTCGTCATCGAGGGTGATGGTTGTTCGCATGATGCAGCCTCTTAATTTGAGTACAACGATCACGAAAATATAGCATCAAATGCAGCATCAAATGATGCTTTTTTTGAATCACTGTGCGAAGCAGCAGAGGAAGCGCAAAGCCAACTGCTGGCGCGACTGTGCCCTAGCAAGTTGCCAAACACGATGACTGGCGCGGGTTTTCAGGCATTTATAGTCTGGAAGCCGCGTCGAATGGCGATCTGCGGTGCGATGCGCTGATACCGAATTGCTGCACCCATTGTTACTTTCTTCTGCCACTACAAAGCTGGAGACACGCCATTGACTGTAACGTCTGCCTTCGGTTTTTTTAGATCAAGAAAATTGACCGTGGGAAGAAACAGCATTCCATTCAAGCCTCGCGCAGTGATCGACGCAATTTGCTCTCTCATCACACCAAAAAGCAGGGTTGTACCATTCACCGCAACAAAAGTCTCGCGTTCAGCTACAGGCACATTCCCGACAACTTCGAACAGTCCGGACGCGATAAACTCAATCAAGTACGGACACTTCTTACCCGTCTCATTTGTGATGCGAAACGCGTAATTAATTGTATATGCTCGCGGGTCGGCGGTCTCGTCGTCTTGACATCTAACATCAATGCTTGAATCAAACGTGACGCCGTTAACATCGAAAGCAGTTGCATCGCTATTTTCTGCGGCACTCTCGCCCCCTTCTGAATTATCTACAACTGCGTCCACTAAGATTTTCTTGAACAGTAGATGCCGTAGCTGTAAAGGACTGTGCTTCATGCTGCCTCAAGCTCCTGACTTTGTTGATTGCCATCGTTGGCAGCACATTCGCCAAACTGGGTTGTCGTGTCGGTAAATCTTCCTGGGACTTTTGCGTATTCCGGGTGCATAGTACCCAACATGTTTTTATCGAGCGTCGGCGTATTTTGCGGAGAGAGAGAGAAAGCGGCGCTATCTCTAAAGAGGTCTGATGATTCATGGCGACGGCTTGCAATGCCTTTCAGTGCGACCCCCGCTGACTGCGCCAAGAAATCCACCGTGTCTGGAAATTCTATGGCCACTTTGAGCAGCTTATTCATAGAATCGGTGGGCACGATATCCTCACTTTCGTACTTAGAAAACGCCACTGGACCACCACCAAAAAGTTTCCCAGCGTCCTTCTGCGTCAAGTTGTAGCGTCGACGCAACCCAAGTATCTGCTGCCCGGTCAAATAACCGTCGTATTGCTTTTCACGCGCGCGCAGACGTTTCTTGTTTTCACGTGACTGTTCTTCGGTCACTAAGTCGCTGCCGCATAGGCCACAATGCGAAAACAAAAGATCAACACTGACCTCTCCGTGTGGACGCGCAAAAACCTTCACACGCGTCGCTTCCGTCAACGATCCTTCATTGCAGAGAGGGCAATTCATATTGGACATTTGATTAACCATATCAAGATAAGTGGCAAGAAATGATCGCGCACATCACACTGTTGTTTGCGAAGCCAAATTTCACGAAATACTCAGGAAAATTCTGATCATCAATACCTTCAGAGTCGTCAAAGCGAATCACATAAGCATCGCAATCCAGCCATAACCTATTTCCTGTGAGACACCACTCCGATTTGTGGTGATGTTTGTCACGTAGACATCCAAGCAGAGAACGCACATCGTCCGTATCCCAGTCTAACTTCTCCAAATCTGTATCTGCATCTGGCGTTGTGATGATAATTTTGCCCCCGCGAGAAAGCAGCAATTGCACTTCGCTGAGGATATATACACGTGAGCTTATGATCCGATTTCCACCTGCTTTAATGTCCGGTGGACACGGTGTATACGGCTTATATCGACATTTGTGCAAGGAAGTTTACCATTGTGGTAAGTGGAAATGCAATTTTAACTCAACTATTTTGACTTATCCACAGGTGTGGGCTAACTGGTCTTACCGATACCATAGGTTGTGAATTTGACCGATATTTCGAGAAAATTGAGCGTTTTCGAACAAAATTGCCTGCATAAATTCCACTTGGTTTCTCGCCACAAAATCTGATTGAGGCCGCAGTTCGGCATACGTCAAGTCGCCACCGTTTGCCTAACAACCCGTCCCACACCCCCAAGCTCAACGTCATCAACCCCATCCCCCAAAAACCCCCCACTCTGATGCGCCCACAGCCGCGCATACAACCCATCGAGCTTGAGCAAACTCTGATGATCGCCTTCTTCAACCACGCACCCCTCATCAAGCACGATCAACCGATCCATCGCTGCAATGGTAGAAAGCCGATGCGCAATCGCGACCACGGTTTTACCTTCCATCAATTTATAAAGGCTTGCCTGAATCGCCGCCTCGACTTCGGAGTCGAGCGCGCTGGTGGCTTCGTCTAGCAGCAATATCGGCGCGTCTTTGAGTTTCACGCGAGCAATCGCAATACGCTGGCGTTGTCCGCCGGAGAGCTTCACGCCGCGCTCGCCCACATGCGCGTCGTAGCCACGCCGGCCTGCGGGGTCGGTGAGTTGCAAAATAAATTCGTGCGCTTCGGCGCGTTTGGCGGCTTTGATCATCTCCGCGTCACTCGCATCCGGGCGACCGTAAATAATGTTTTCGCGCACCGAGCGATGCAGCAGCGACGTGTCCTGCGTGACCATGCCGACGTGGGTACGCAGACTGTCCTGGGTGACGTGGGCAATATCCTGTCCATCAATCAGGATGCGACCCTCGCGAATATCGTAAAAGCGCAGCAGCAGATTGACGATAGTGGATTTGCCTGCGCCGGAGCGCCCGACCAGACCGATTTTCTCGCCAGCATGAATGGTGAGATTTAGTTTCTCGATGACGTTTTTGCTGGCGCTGTTCGTGGCTCCATACGCAAAGCTCATATTGTCGAAACGAATTTCACCACGCGAGACGTCGAGCGGCTTGGCATCCGGCGCATCGACGACCGTGTGCGGCTTGGAAAGAATCGTCATGCCATCGCGCACCGTGCCGATGTGCTCGAACAGCGCCGCGAATTCCCACATGATCCAGTGCGAAATACCATTCAGCCGCAGCGCCATCGCAGTAGCCGCAGCGACCGCACCGACGCCAATTTTGCCTTGCGTCCACAGCCACAGCGTGACACCGGCCGTCGAGGAAATCAGCAGCACACTTAAAATCTGGTTGACCACTTCAAAGGCGGTAATCAAGCGCCACTGTCGGTACACCGTGACCATGAAATCCCGCATCGCCGAGCGCACGTAGCCTGCTTCGCGATTGGTGTGCGAAAACAATTTCACCGTGGCGATATTTGTGTAAGCGTCGGTGATGCGTCCGGTCATCAGCGAGCGCGCGTCGGCCTGCTGCTGCGCGATTTTGGCCAGGCGCGGGACAAAGTACCTGACCGCGATTGCATAAAGCGCCAACCAGCCGAAGAAAGGGGTCATCACCCAAAGATCGAACGTGCCGACGATCAGGATCAGGGTCGCGATATAAATTGCGACGAATACCAGAATGTCAGCCACGATCATCCACACGTCCCGCGCTGCGAGGGCGGTCTGCATCACTTTGGTGGCGACGCGTCCGGCAAATTCATCCTGATAAAAACTGTAACTCTGCGAGAGCATCAGTCGATGGAATTTCCAGCGCAGCAACATCGGGAAATTACCCGCCATCGCCTGATGCTTCAACAGCGCCTGTAACGCGACCACGAGCGGGCTGGCAACGAGAATCGCTGCGAGTAAAAATAAATTTCCGCGTTGCGTCGTCCATAGCGCGGCGGGCTCGGTTTTGCCGAGCCAATCGACGACCTGGCCCAACATGCTGAATAAAAACGCTTCGAACACGCCAATCGCTGCGGTGCAAATTGTCATCAGCAGCAAATAGGGACGCAGGCCCTCCGAAGCCACCCACATGAACGCGAAAAACGTTTTCGGCGTTGGTTCGGGTGGCGCGTCGGGATAGGGGTGAACGAGTTTTTCGAAAAAGGAGAACACAGGAAATTGCCGATTATTTTTGAACCGCTATTTTACGGAAATATACGAAACGACAGCTATTTCTTCACTGCTGCTTTCCCACCACCGCGCGTTTTATTTCAAGTCCCGTCATTCAGGATATCGGCCACGGACGCATGCCGCGTGCCGAGCCAACAGCCTGCCGCGGATCCGGCGGCAGGTAGCGATCAAGCTCAACCAGCTCGCGCAACTGCTGCGCGATCCGATCAAGCTTTCGCGCAAGATACAAGGTTGACACTAGCGAATGTGCAACAAACCACCAGCACTGGCGCGGCGTTCAGGGCATTGTCAGGCTGTAAGCCCCGTCAAATGGCGATCTACGCAACAATATGCCAAGCATATTCGTCGCAAAAAACAACGCCGACGTGATCCCCGCTGCACCCCGCGCTGCCAATTCAGCCTGCCACACTCGTTGCGCGGTTCAGGTGCGAACGCCGAATGCCGTACACAAAATACCCGCACACCGCGATCACCATCCATACGGCGAACACGGTGTAGGTGGTGATGGACAGATCTTTGATGATGTAGAGGCAGGAAAGAATCGACAGGATCGGAATCAGATACGGGCCGAACGGCACGCGAAAACCTTTGCCGTACGCGCGGGTGTCCGTGCCGACAGGTATGCGACGAATCACCGGCACCGCAGCCGACACCACGCCAAACGCCACCAGCGTACCCATGCTGACCATGTCCCATAGATAGCCCGAGTCGACGGTCGATGAAATCAACGCGGCAAGCGCGCAGACGATGATGGTGCTTTTCGCGGGCACCTTGGTCTTCCTGCTCACTTCACCGAACACTTTACCGATAAGCCCGTCGCGGCTCACCGCATACAGAATGCGCGTCTGGCCGTATAGCGATGCGAGCGTCACGCTGAAAACCGAGATGACCGCACCGGCCGAGAGCACCACTGCGGGCCATACTTTACCGGTGACGTTTTGCAAAATCACCGCGAGCCCCGCGTCCTGGCCTTCAAACTTCCCCGCCGCCTGTGCGCCGAGCGCGGTGACCGCGACCAGCATGTAGCAAACGGTGACGATCACCAACGCCGCAATGACGGCGAGCGGCACATCACGGCGCGGATTTTTTGCTTCAGCACCTCCCGTCGCCACGCCGTCGAGGCCGATAAAGGAGAAGAAAACGGTCGCTGCCGCCGCCGTCACGCCCGTCATGCCCGCAAATCCTTTACTGCTATCGGTGTTGAAAAACGGCGTGAAATTTTCGGCATTGAAACCACTCAGCGCGATCACCGCGAAAAAAATCAGGATGGCGATTTTGATCAACACCATCACCGTATTCACACCAATCGATTCACGCACGCCGCGCAGCAGCAACACGCCACAAAGAAAAATCAGGATGACCGGCGGCAGATTGATTTGCCCCCAATGAAATTCGCTGCCGTTGGCACCCAGCACGATCATTGGCGAACGCAGCGCCAGCGGAATGTGCCAGCCGAACGCGTTCTCAATAAAATTATTCAGATACGCCGACCAGCCGATCGCGGTCGCGCTCGCCGCCAATTCAAATTCAAGCAGCAAACACGCAGCGACAATGTAGGCGAAGAACTCACCGACGGTCGCGTAAATGTAGGAGTACGACGAGCCCGATGCGGGAATGCGCGACGCAAGTTCCGCATAACAGAGCGCGGTGAGACCGGCCGTGAAGGCCGCCAAGAGGAACGACAGGATGACGGCAGGGCCGGCCTTCGGCACCGCCTCGGCGAGCGTAAAAAAAATGCCGGTGCCGATGGTGCCGCCGACACCCAGCATGGTCAATGAAAATACGCCGAGCGTGCGATGCAGGCTGTCGGTGATGATCGAGGTGCTTTCATGCGCGCTCATCGACGTGGTGCGAAAAAGTTTTTGACGAAGCGTTGTTTGGTTCACGTTATCCCGTCGTGGCGTTTCGACGCCAGTTTAGATTCCAGATTTCGTACGACTCGTCGTCACATCACCGACTAGCCACCGACTAGCTCCTTCCCCCGGCCACGGGGGAAGGTTGGGATGGGGGCGATACCGCGTGCAGGCGCAATCGCTTACTTTACCGTCACCGCTCTCACCGCAATCGGCACGTTACACAGCTCGATGTGCCCAGCGGGTACTTTGTACCACGCGCCGCCACGATTGCGCTGCGCCTCGACAAGCGACGCAAATAATTTACTGTCGGTGCGAATCACTTCCAGGTTGGTGCGCTCAAGCGTCGGCACATCGGCAGCAATGCGAATCGATTTAATCGGCACGCGTTGCTCGGCCTTTTCGTAAAAGCCAAGCGGCCCCGTGCCGCGCGGTAACACCGACAACAGCGGCATGCCCTGCACCACGCGGCCGAGCAGCGTGATGTTACGGTCAAGATGGCGCGGCGCATGGCCCGTCACCACATACATCTCGGCACCGCTGCCGCTATCGTCCGCGTTATCGCGGCCTGCACCGACCATGCCGTAGCAGTGGGCAAGCCAGGTCTGTTTGGTGGTTGGATTGCGACCGACCGGAAAGCCGTTCGAGAAACCAACTTCACGTGCGTAGCCGTCGATATCGGGTAAACGCGTGAAGGCGAGTTTGCTATCGATCACACGCGTGTATTCGGGGAGCAGACTTTTCTTGCCTTGCTTCATCATTCGCGCTTTGCCGGGCTCGGTATTTTCCGCTTCGGGGTCACCCCACTGCACGACGTAGTTATCCTGTGAGCGCAGTATGGCGAGCCCGTCGAAATAGCCTTCACGCACCAGGGCGCGGATGTTGGCGGCATGCGCGGGCGCGTAAGCGGCGCTAAGCTCGATCACCACGCGACCAGTCGGCAAATCCATGTACAGCGTATTTTCAAGGTCGAGCGCTCGCCAGTCGGCGGGCGTGGAGGTAGCGAGCAATTCCGTGTACGTTGGTTTGGTTTTCGGGGCCGCTGTCACTGGTTGCGCAGCGGTCGCATTGAGCGCGAGTGCCGAGACGATGAAGCCCAACAGAAATTGCGCGCGACAAATGTAACTGACGTAACTGACGTAACCGGAATCAAGCATGGCGTCTCCGTGGTGAATGCTTTGCAGCGTCGAGAGCGTATTCTACCGGGCTGCGCCGCGCTGCCATTAATTCAACGCTGTTACCAGCATATTTTGATGTACTTCAAGCATTGGCGCGGCGTTTCAGGCACAATTCCGCCAACAGGCGCACCAGTGCTTGTGTTCTGTCAATCAAATTAAATGGTCGCGTTTGCGACGCGACCGTTGCCAGTCGCCCGCTGCCGACGCGTTATCGACTGTTGCCACCACCACCGCGACCGCTCGGTTTCTTCGCCTGACCAGCGCCAGCGCCAGCACCGCCGCGCGCAGCGCCGGGCACGTTACCAAAGCGTTGCGTCGTTGCCGGCCGTTTGCCACCAGCAGGTTTTTGCCCGCCAGCACCGCCTGTTTTTGCTTGCTTGTGCTGGCCTGATCGCGGTGCGCCGCGTGCCGGACGATGACCCGGTGAACGCAATTGAATCGGTTCCGCTTTCGCTTTCGGATCGGGCTCAAAACCGGCGATCATTTCGACCGGAATTTCGCGCTTGATCAAGCGCTCGATCGCGTGCAAAAAAGCCGCCTCATCGATACACACCAGCGAAATCGCTTCGCCACTTGCGCCCGCGCGCCCGGTGCGACCAATGCGATGCACGTAATCTTCCGGCACGTTTGGCAGATCGTAATTCACCACGTGCGGGAGCTGATCAATGTCGATGCCGCGCGCGGCGATATCGGTGGCGACGAGTACTTGCAGGTCGCCACTTTTGAATTCGGCCAGCGCCTTGGTGCGCGCACCCTGACTTTTGTTGCCGTGGATCACGAGCGCCGTGATGCCGTCTTTGTTGAGCAATTCGGCGAGCCGATTGGCACCGTGCTTGGTGCGTGTGAAGACCAGCACCTGATGCCAATTCTGCGTCTTGATCAAATGGCTTAGCAGTTGGCGTTTCTTGTCGCGATCCACCGGATGCACTTTTTGCGTGATCGCTTCGACCGTTGAGTTGCGCCGCGCCACTTCGATCAGCGCCGGATTGTTGAGCAGGCTGTCGGCGAGGGTTTTAATTTCATTCGAAAACGTCGCTGAAAAAAGCAGATTTTGCCGGGTCGCGGGCAGCAATTTCAGGATGCGCTTGATGTCATGCACGAAGCCCATGTCGAGCATGCGGTCGGCTTCATCGAGTACCAGAATTTCGACGTGCGATAAATTCACCGCGCGCTGTTGATGCAAGTCCAGCAATCGACCGGGTGTGGCAACGACAATATCGACACCGCGCCGTAATTGCGCAATCTGTGGATTGATGCCGACGCCACCAAATATCACCGTCGAGGTGAGCTTGGTGTATTTGCCGTAGACGCGCACGCTTTCCTCGACTTGCGCTGCGAGCTCGCGGGTGGGCGTGAGAATGAGCGCACGGACGATTTTATTGTTGGACGGTTTAGCGAGCGAGCTTAACGTGAGTCGTTGCAACATCGGCAACACAAAGCCCGCTGTTTTGCCGGTACCGGTCTGCGCACCCGCGAGCAAATCACCGCCATTCAATACCGCCGGGATCGCCTGCAACTGTATGGGTGTTGGGATCGTGTAACCGTGTTCAGTGACGGCGCGCAGCAGGGGTTCGGCCAGGCCGAGAGAGGAAAAACTCATGGGAAACTTTCGAAAAAACTCGAACCTGTCGCCGCCGCTTTTTAAGCGGGACGCCAGTCAGCCTGCATGTTTTGCGGGGACGCGTTCGAGGGTGTGTGGATGGGCGAGTGATTTTTCGTTCGACTGCGAAGCCAATAGCGCCGCTATTGGCGACAAAGAGGACGGAAAAGCACCGGCCAGCCGCCCACCATCGAGCGCGTAGGCCGTTGCTCCAAAATGAATTGCATAACCAACATTGACAGTGACATTTACAGAAACAATTTTCATGCTGTGAGGCCGACCCGTGAAATATGCAGGCGTCGTGCGAAGGGGGAGCGGGGTCAGATTTGACGTAGACCCTGTGACTGGAACGAGTGCCAACGATGTACATTTTAACAGCGCAGCGCGGATCAGGCGAGCGACTTTTGTGCGACGTGCGTGGTGTTGGATACGGTTGACGCGAAATTCGTCAAGCCCTAATCGACTTCGCCTCCGCCCTCGCCGCCACCGCCGTTCCCCGACGGCTCGCCGGGCTCGCGCGTGTTCGGCGCACCGGTGCCACGTGAGGATCCACCCCTTGGCCCGCGCCGCATGCGTCGCCGACTATTGGGGTTGCGTTTTTTCTCGCTATCCGCGGCAACACCGCCGTCAGCAGATTTCACGCGATTGCCGTCGAGCTCTGGTGCCGGTGTCGCAAATGATTCGTGGGTTGGCAGGCCTTGCCGCTCTACTTGATTTTGTTCCGGCGCGCCGCCCGGTGCGGTAGGGCGACGACCGCGCTCACCGCCTCGTCCGCGACCACCGCGCCCACGCAGGCCACCACGTCCGCCGCCGCGACCCTCGGGTTTATCGTGGCGAACGCGATTCTCATTCTCCGCGCGCGACGGCGGCGCTGCAGTGACCGCGTTACCAATGTCGTTGCCGACGTTGTTGCCAATATTTACACCCATGTCGACCGAGTTGCCAATGTCGTCGGCCGCGTCCATCGCATGCACGTCAATGATCGGCCCAAGTTCATTGCCGCGTTCTGGCGATGCAGCACCTTCGGCTGCACCGCGACTGCTGCGCGGCTCGCGGCGTGGCTTCGCCGCTTTGGTGGGCACGATAGCGTCGGATTTCATGCCGACCCAGCCCAGCACGCCGTTGACCTGGCCCTCGTCGAGCTCCATCAACTTGCCTCGCGCCAGCCGCGGTGGCAATTCAATCTTGCCGAATCGCGTGCGGATCAGGCGCGAAACCGTAAGACCCTGAGTCTCAAACATTTTGCGCACTTCGCGATTGCGCCCTTCCTTGATCGTGACGTGATACCAGTGGTTTACGCCCTCGCCGCCGCGTGCGTCAATCGTGTCGAAGCGGGCCGGCGCGCTCGGCTCATCGGAATCTTCATCGGCCTCGATATTGACACCGGTGAGTAAATTATGTGTCTGCTCATCGGTGAGCTCGCCCAGAATGCGCACCGCATATTCGCGCTCGACCTCGTAACGCGGATGCATCATCCGATTGGCCAGCTCGCCGTTGGTGGTAAAAATAAGCAGGCCGGAAGTATTGATATCGAGGCGGCCAATGGCGACCCACTTGCCGTTTTCAACGCGCGGCAGATTGTCGAATACCGTGATGCGATTCCCCGGGTCACTGGTGGTCACGATCTCGCCCTCGGGCTTGTGGTACAGCAAAATGCGCGGCAGCTCTTCGTCGAATTTCAATTTGACCGGGCGCTGATCAACCATCACGTTGTCGCCCGGTGAGACTTGCGTGCCGGTGGTGGCGACGATGCCGTTGACCATCACGCGGCCCGAGGAAATCATGATCTCCATATCGCGCCGCGAGCCGTGCCCGGATTGCGCAAGCACCTTGTGCAGACGCTCGCGTTTGACGTTCGCCTCGCTCGCGAGTGCTTCGGCAAACTGGCCAGTTTTTGCTTCGTCGCCGACGCGGCGAAAATCGGTGACCTCAGAGGGTGACGCGCTCATCGGCGGCGCGCGAAACGGTGTGCGTTTGCCGCCGCGACTGGCGCGCGGCGGCGCGGGCTGGCGAGGCTGCCCGCGCGTGGCACCACTCGGTAAACCGTTCGCGCCGAGCGGTGGGCGCTGTGCATCCTGCCCGCCACGTCTGCCGCGTTTCTGATTTCTGCCTTGACCCTGGCCTAGGCCCGCGCCTGCCGCCGCGCCTGCCCCGGTGCCGTGGCCACGAGCGACACCCTGCCCGACCGTTTGGCCCGGGCCTCGCCCGCGCCGCTGACCCTGCGGGCGCGCCTGCCCGTCGCCCTGCAACGCTGGTGCAGTGCCTGCTTTGGCGCCACGCCCCGCAGCGTTGCGGCTCCTGCCCAGCCCCGGCGTTTTGTTTTGCACTCTGCCCTGACCCTCGGCCTGACCCGCCGCGGGCGATTTACCCTGGCCGCCGCGTCTGCGTTTGCCGCCGATGCTGTTGCCGATATTGTCTGCGTCCAAGCCCGCACCCCGGCGCTTACCGCCACCCGGCAAACCGCCGCCACCGGCTTTGCCTCGGCGCGCGCGACCCCGCTCATCGCCGCCGCGATTGGCGTCTTTTTCTTCACCCAGATAACGGCCATCGACGTAGCCGCGTGCGGCCACCCCAACCACCACACGCTTAACCATGACGACCCTCCTCGGCCTTGATGTTGTCGGATTTACTGTTGATTTCAGAGCCATCCAGATTCACTGGTTCGGGGCTGGATTGATGCGCATCGGTATCGCTGATATTGCTGATTTCCATTTTCGGCAACGCGGTCGCCGCGGGAAACAAATCGTTCATGCCGCCTGCGACCAGCGCCGCACCGACCTGCGTCATGTCGAGTGTCGCTTGCAGCTCGTGCAGCGGCGGCAATTCGTCGAGTGATCGCAAATTCAGATCGTCGAGGAAATGTCTGGTGGTCGCGAACAAGGCCGGACGACCGACCACTTCCTTGTGACCGATTTCATCGATCCAGCCGCGATCCTGCAAGGTTTTCAGAATATGCGGTGACACCTGCACGCCGCGAATGTCCTCGATGTCGGCGCGTGTTACCGGCGGGCGGTAGGCGATGATGGCAAGGGTTTCGAGTACCGCGCGGGAATATTTTGGCGGTTTGTCGTTACTCAATTTGTCGAGATATTTCTGGTACGCCGGCTTCACGCGGAAGCGATAGCCGCTCGCCACCACGGCGAGCTCGACGCTGCGGTCGACCCATTCGTCGCGCAATTCATCGAGCAAATTGCGCAAGATGTCGGCACTCAATTCACCATCAAACAGGCGCCTCAATTCGTTAAGCGCAATCGGCTCAGCGGCCGCCATCAAGGCCGCTTCGAGCGCGCGCTTGGCCTCCGCAATGTCGATACCGGCGACGCCTTCTGCTGGCTCAGTTTGCGTGTCAGTCGCCTCGATTGGCTCAATCGATTCGCTGTTCAAATCCGCATGTTCATTGGACATTATCATTACGCCTGCTATGAATTACTTTCATCGTGAAAGCTCGAGCACGGGTGGCTCGGCTTCCCGCAATTTCACGTAAATCGGCTCGAAGGCAGCGCTCTGGCTAAGATCGATCAGCGACTCGCGTGCCAGTTCCAGTACCGCCAGAAAACTCACCACCACCACCGCCACGCCTTCTTCCGGTTGAAACAATTCATCGAATCGCACGAAACCGTGGCCACCCAGATAGCGCAAAATGCGCGACATGTGCGAGCGCACCGACAGCTCCTCGCGCGTGACGCTGTGCTTTCGCGTGGCCTTGGCGCGATTGAGAATGACCCGCCACGCTTCCGTCAAATCCGCTGCCAGTACCGTCGGCACGCGGGTAACCAGACTTTGCTCGATCAGTACATCGACAATCGCGAAATCGCGATCCTTGCGCGGCAATTGATCAATCGCCTGCGACGCCGCTTTCATCTGCTCGTATTCCATCAAGCGCCGTACCAGCTCGGCGCGCGGATCGTCCGGCTCGGCTTCATGGTCGCGCGGTGGACGCGGCAGCAACATGCGCGATTTGATTTCGATCAGCACCGCGGCCATCAATAAATATTCGGCGGCGAGTTCAAACTGGTTGTCCCGCATCGCTTCCACGTAGACCATGTATTGGCGGGTGAGATCTGCCATCGGAATATTAAGAATGTCCAGCGAATGCTTGCGGATCAAATACAGCAGCAAATCCAGCGGGCCTTCAAACTCATCGAGAATGACCGACAGCGCATCGGGCGGAATAAACAAATCGGCCGGCAGATCGGTGATCGGCTCACCCTTGATCCGCGCCAGCGGCATCGGCATGTCAAAGGACGCCTGAGTATTGTCGACGATGAGTTCCACGCTCATTGGCATTGACTCACAATCATGCGAAATTCAAACCCATTGCAGCGCGCACATCGCGCATTGTTTCCTCGGCAACGTCACGGGCTTTTTCGCAGCCGTCGGCCAAAATATTTCTCACCAACATCGGATCTTCCTCAAACGGCGCGGCGCGTTCACGCATCGGTTTCAGCTCCTTGACAATGGCGTCGATCACCGGCTGTTTACAGTCGAGACAGCCGATACCGGCGCTCTTGCAGCCATCGACCACCCAGCGCCTGACGGCCTCATCGGAATAAACCTGATGCAGACTCCACACCGGGCATTTTTCCGGGTCGCCCGGATCGGTGCGTCGCACGCGCGCGGGATCGGTGGGCATTTTGCGCACTTTTTCAGTGACGGTTTTTTCGTCGTCGCGCAGATCGATCGTATTGCCGTAGCTTTTAGACATTTTCTGGCCATCCAGCCCGATCAGTTTCGATGTCGGCGTAAGCAGCGCCTGCGGTTCGGGCAGGATTACTTTGCCGCCGCCTTCCAGATAACCAAACAGGCGCTCGCGATCACCCATCGATAAATTCTGCACATCGCCCAGTAAATCGTGTGCCTCTTTGAGCGCCGCTTCGTCGCCGTCCTGCTGAAAACGGGTCCGCAAAATGTTATACAACTTGGCTTTTTTCGAGCCAAGTTTTTTGATCGCGGCTTCGGCCTTTTCCTCAAAGCCTTTTTCGCGGCCAAACAGATGATTAAAACGCCGCGCAATTTCACGCGTCAACTCCACGTGCGATACCTGATCCTCACCGACCGGCACACGATTGGCGCGATAGATCAAGATGTCGGCGGCCTGCATCAAGGGATAGCCGAGAAACCCGTAGGTGGCGAGATCGTGGCCGCGTTCACCGAGCTTTTGCTTCTGGTCTTTGTAGGTCGGCACGCGTTCGAGCCACGACAGCGGCGTGAAAAATGACAGTAGCAGCGTCAATTCAGCGTGCTGCGGCACCTTCGATTGTGCAAACAGGGTCGCCTGGGCGGGATCGATACCGGCTGCAATGTAGTCGATCACGAGCTCATATGTGTAGGTCTCAATGACCTCGG
This sequence comes from Betaproteobacteria bacterium, assembly GCA_043793345.1. Taxonomy (GTDB): domain Bacteria; phylum Pseudomonadota; class Gammaproteobacteria; order Burkholderiales; family Usitatibacteraceae; genus UKL13-2. Next base: position 25,356 of record JAYVXF010000298.1, read on the forward strand.
GCGTTTCGTAGTGCGTGGTGAGCGCGTGCCAGTCGGCGACAAAAAAGAAGCACGGATATTCGTGCTGCAATTTCGCCCAATTTTTTAGCGCGCCATGATAATGGCCGATATGCAGTCGACCCGTAGGCCGCATGCCGGAAAGTACTCTGTCGGGAAACATACGTGGGGGTTAGCCCTCAAAAAAAACTAGGTGTTACGCAATCGTGGTGCACATTCTGCGCAAGGTAAGGTGGATCAATCGATCATTGGATCGGATCAGGCGGCGTTTCTTGGAGCTTGGTTGCCGCACTTGATCAATCGGCTGCGAGGGCTTTGCCGGGAGGCGAAGCGGTCAGACTGCAGCGATCAAGACAAGCCTATTATAGCGTATATCGATTTCATGCTGATATCGATCAGCGGCCACATGAATTTGCCCAACACGCCGGTGACGATCAGCGCAATCAGGATGAACATGCCATAAGGCTCGGTGCGTGAAAATGTGTAGGCCATTTTGTCCGGCAACAGGCCGGTCAAAATGCGTCCACCGTCGAGCGGCAGCAGCGGGAATAGATTAAAAACCATCAGCAAGGCATTCACAAAAATGCCCGCCTCGGCGACCGACGCCAAAAAGTAGGCGGGCCCCGATGCATCGAGTGATATCGCGATTTTGCCGAGAATGGCCCATAAAACCATCATGGTGAGGTTGGCCAGCGGACCTGCTGCGGCGACCCAGATCATGTCACGTTTGGGGTTGCGCAGCGCGCCAAAATTCACCGGCACGGGCTTGGCGGCACCGAACACGAAAGGGCTCACCAGCAGCGTCACAATCGGCACCAGAATAGTCCAGATCGGGTCGATGTGTTTCAGCGGATTCAACGTCATCCGGCCAAGCATGTAGGCAGTCGAATCGCCGAAATAGCGCGCCGCATAGGCGTGCGCCGCTTCGTGCAGCGTGATCGCGAAAATCAGCGGTATCGCATACACGGTGATTTTTTGAATGATGGATGCATCCATTTTTTAGTCCTGGGTTGCTAAGTGAAGAATGTCGGCGTCGGGTGAAAAACGCTGTGCTAATCGGCGAAGCTAATGCTGGCAATATCGCCTTTGCCCTTACGTATCAAGATGGGCGCAGGTCCCGACAAATCAATCACCGTGGTTGGCTCGATGCCACAAACACCGCCATCCAGAATGAGATCGACCTCGTGTTCGAGCCGCGCGCGGATGGATTCGGCGTCGTTCAGGGGATATTCGTCGCCGGGCAGCATCAGCGTGGAAGATAGCAGCGGTTCATTCAATTCGGTCAGCAACGCGTGCGTGACGGGGTGTTCGGGCACGCGTACGCCGACCGTCGCGCGCTTGGGGTGCGCCAGCCGCCGGGGCAGCTCACGGGTGGCCTCCAGAATGAATGTGTAGCTGCCGGGCGTATGCGCCTTCAGCAATCGATATTGCGCGTTATTGACTTTCGCAAACGTACCAATGTCGGACAGGTCACGACACACCAGTGTGAAATGATGCCGGTCATCGACGCCGCGCACGCGTCGTATCCGCTCCATCGCGCTTTTGTCGCCGATGTGGCAGCCAAGCGCGTAACAGGAATCGGTGGGGTAGGCGATCAGGCCGCCCTTGCGAACGATGTCGACGGCGCGCTTGACGAGGCGCGCTTCAGGATGGGTGGGGTGCAGCGTGAAAAACTGGCTCAAGGCTGCCTCAAGACTGGCTCAATGCAGCACCGACCAGACCGGCACCAGATCAGCCGGCAGCGGTGGCAAGGTGCCGGGCTGGAAACGGCTTTCGCCGTGGCCATGAAAATCGGATCCGCGCGAGGCCATGAAATCAAACTCGCGGGCAAGTGCTGCGTATTCGCGGTATTGGTGTTTTTCATGGCTGCCGGTAATCACTTCGATGGCTTGTCCACCAGCTTGTTTGAATTCAGTCAATAGCTGGCGCATTTCCTGTTTCGATAATTTGTAGCGCCCCGGATGCGCCAATACCGCCACGCCGCCTGCGCCGGTGATCCAGCCTATCGCGTCGCCAAGGCTCGCCCATTGGTGCGCAACGAAGCCGGGTTTCCCCGGCGTGAGAAACTTCCCGAACACCGCGCCAACGCTGGGCGCCAGCCCGCGTGTCACCATCGCCCGCGCAAAGTGGGTACGACCGATCATGTCCTTGTTTTCCGCCAACGCCAGCGCATCTTCGAACACGCCCTCAATGCCCATGTGTGCCAAATGCGCACCCATTTGCCGCGCACGCTCCAGGCGTCCATCGCGGATCGAGGCGATTCCGGCCACCAGCGCCGCATCAAGCGGATCGATGCCGAGCCCGACGATGTGAATGGTGATCGGGTTAACATCGGCCGTTGCGGCAACGGCTACTGATGATTTGGTGGGCCAGGTGACGGACAATTCGACGCCGCGTATGAAGCGAATATGCAATTCTGCGGCCGCCGCTTCGGCCTCTGCCAACCCGCCGGTGTTGTCGTGGTCGGTCAGCGCGACCGCGTCGCAGCCGGTTTTTTTTGCTAACTCAATGAGTTCCCTTGGCCGCAACAGGCCGTCAGAAAACATGGAGTGGTTATGACAATCAAAATTTTGCACGAAAACAATCAAACTATCAGGAATATAAGCAATCATAGCAGGCTCGATTCATTGCACTCTGCTCGACCACACGTTTTCAAGGCCTGACCTAAAGATGGAAATCAAACCGATCCGCATGACCATTAACGCGAGCCTTGACGCCAAGGATGACGCACTCGCCTCGCTCGACGTTCGCTTTCGCTCGGTCGCTGACGCCGTACAGACTGCCTATCGTCAACGCTACGCCGGTGCCATAGCAGGCGCGGCGTCCGACGTGATCGCGCTGCTCGCCGTGGTCGGCGATTTTCTGGCGGTGATGTCGCGGCTCGATGGGCAATACGGTGCGGATGCCGAGCTGCCAATTGAAGATGCGACCGAGGCTTGCGACGAGGCGCTGCGCGCCTTGGCAGAACTTGAGAGCTCCCTGATTCGCTTTGATCTCACCGGGCAACTCGTACACCTGCAGGCCGTGGAAATTGGCGTCGGCTACTGGGCGATGCGCCACGGGCTGTCGATTTACGCGGTCGAGCCCATCGTCAACGCGCTGGCGGCACAGTCGAACGCGGCGACGTCAACGCAGGAAACGGCCGCCGTGTACGCCATGATGCAAGGCTTCATCAGTCATTTTTCGCCGTTGCTCAAAGCGGATTTGGAACGCTCAAATCCACAGCGGCCGTGGCGATTGCTCAACCTCAATTTCGCCATCACGGCCATCCGTACCGGCGACGATGCGCTCATGCTGTATGCCTTCGACACGCTCAATTCGCACCTCCCCGATGAGCGCGCCGGATTTTATGCGGAGGCTCACGCAATAGCGTCGCAGCCCGGGTTTCCTGTGGGTTCGCGGGGACTCATCGCGGCCGAATTCACGCGTTGGACGCGAGTCCACTAATCATGAGAAAATACGCGGTTGTTTTTTGTGCCCGACTTTCGCATAACCCTTCTGCTTCATCCTACGTTTAATGAAACTGCTGCTCGATTTTCTACCGGTCATTCTATTTTTCGCCGCCTACAAGCTCGCCGATATTTATGTCGCGACCGGCGTGGCGATTGTTGCAACGGTTGCGCAAATCGGCTGGGCACTTTGGCGTCGCGAAAAAATCAAGCCCGTGCAATGGATTGCGCTGGCATTCATTTTGATCTTTGGCAGCGCGACCATCCTGTTGCACGACGAGTACTACATCAAGATCAAGTGGACCCTCTTTTACGGCTTGATGGGTTTGATGATTCTGGGTGCGGTGGCGTTGCGAAAAAATCCGATCAAGAGCGTGCTCGGACAGGAAATTGATTTGCCCGACCACGTGTGGCGCAAACTTTCCATCGCGTGGGGACTTTTTTTCCTGACGCTCGCCGCGTTGAACCAATACTTCGCCAGTACGCTCTCGCTCGATGCGTGGGTCAAAGTCAAAGTGTTCGGCGGATCGGCGCTAAGTTTTGTGTTTGTGATTGCGCAAGCGTTATGGATGGCGAAATATTTGCCTGATGAAGCCGTGCAAACACCCAAAGAATCCTGACCTGAAAAACGACTGATGCTATACGCCATCCTTTGTGAAGAAATGCCCGGCGCGCTGGACAAGCGCCTCGCCAATCGACCGGCACATGTGGCGCGGCTGAAAGAATTGCAGAGTGAAGGCCGATTGATTCTGGCAGGCCCCTACCCGCTGATTGACGCCGACGATCCGGGGCCTGCGGGATTTGCAGGTTCGTTGATCGTCGCCGAATTTGCGTCGCGCGAGGCGGCAATCGCCTGGGCCTCAGCGGATCCTTACTGTGCGGCCGGCGTGTTTAGTTCCGTCAACGTGAAACCGTTCAAACGCGTTTTCTAGGTTGAGCATGATTTCCATTCGCGATCAGATCACCGAAAGACTGGCAGCATTGACACCTTCGATGATCGAGGTCATCGATGATTCCGCCGCGCACGCGGGGCATGCCGGTGCGCACGCGCATGCCGAGCGCACCGGTGCTGTGGACGGAACGCATTTCGAGCTCACCATCGTCTCGGCCGCATTCGCGGGCAAACCTTTGGTTGCGCGGCATCGCATGATTTACGATTTGCTGGGCGAATTAATGAGCACGCGCATTCATGCGTTGAAGATTGATGCGCGCGCCGCATAGGCGAAGAGTTGTTATTTTGTATTTTTGATTGTTCCACGATTGTTCCACTTAACAAAGGAAGACTAATGCAACACAATTTGAAAACCATCGTTGTCGCTCTCTCCGTAGCCCTTGCCGCCATGTCAGCGCCGGTTGCAATTGCGCAATCCAAAGCCGAGAAGGGCGCGGCCGTCAAAACCTCGAAGGCCGACGGCAATTTGAGCGTCAATGGCGTCATCATCCCCCCCGCCTATTTCGACGCGATGAACAAGGAGCGCGAGCAGTCAGGCCAGCCAACGTCCCCGGAATTTGCCAACGCCATGAAAGACGAGCTGGTCAACCGCGAGGTTTTGTCGCAGGCTGCAAAAAAGAAGGGCCTCGACAAGTCACCAACCATCGCTGCGCAGATGGACATGGCGCGTCAGGCGGTGCTGATCCGTGCGTTTTTTGAGGATTACGTCAAAGCCAACCCAATCAGCGATGCACAATTGAAGACCGACTACGAGAAGTACGTCGTGCAATTGGGCGACAAAGAATACAAGGCGCGCCATATTCTCGTCGAGAAGGAAGACGACGCCAAAGCGATCATCGCGTCGCTGAAAAAAGGCGAGTCGTTCGAAAAACTCGCGAAAGAAAAATCCAAAGACACCGGCTCCAAAGACAACGGTGGCGATCTCGATTGGGCACCTGCTGGTCGTTACGTTCCTGAATTCGGCGACGCGATCAAAGCGCTGGCAAAAGGCCAGCTCACCGAGACACCAGTGAAGTCGCCGTTTGGCTATCACGTGATCCGCGTCGATGATTCACGTGCGATGAAAGTGCCGGCGTTCGATGAAGTGAAGGATAAATTCCGCCAGCAAGCGCAGCAGGAGCAAGTCGCGCGTCTGGTGCAGGAGCTGCGCAGTAAAGCCAAGATCGAAGAGAAGTGATTTTGTGACCGCGTCGCGGCCAAAAAATTGTCCGGCGCAGCAAGATAGAAATAAAAAAGGCAGCCGCGGCTGCCTTTTT
>JAYVXF010000299.1:0-3537 GCA_043793345.1 Betaproteobacteria bacterium
CATCCAGCGCGCGCTGATCAGCGTGTCCGACAAAACCGGCGTGGTCGAGTTTGCAAAATTTCTCGCCAGCCGCAATGTGAAAATTCTCTCCACGGGCGGCACCGCCAAGCTGCTCGCCGAAAATGGGGTCAAAGTCGTTGAGGTCGGCGACTACACCGGGTTTCCGGAAATGATGGATGGTCGCGTGAAGACGCTGCATCCGCGCGTACATGGCGGTATCCTCGCGCGCCGCGATCTCGCCCATCACGTCGAGGCGATGAACAAGCACGACATTCCTGCCATCGACATGGTGGTGGTGAATCTGTATCCCTTCGCGGCGACCATTGCCAAGCCCGATGTCACGTTGGAAGATGCGATTGAAAACATCGACATTGGTGGCCCCGCGATGGTGCGCGCCTCGGCAAAAAATTATCCGTTCGTGGCCATCGTCACCGATGCGGGTGATTATAAATTGATCACGGCAGAAATGAAGCAGCACGATGGCGCGATCAGTCATGACACGCGCTTTTCGCTGGCTAAAAAGGCCTTCACGCATACTGCTGAATACGACGGCATGATCAGCACCTATCTTTCCTCGCTCGACAACGATAATAATCGTCGCGTTTTTCCGGATAAGTTGCATCTGACCTTCACCAAAGCGCAGGACATGCGCTACGGCGAAAACCCACATCAGGATGCCGCCTTTTATGTGGAGAAGCATCCCGCAGCCGGCACGCTGGCGCACTTTAAGCAACTGCAAGGGAAAGAGCTTTCCTATAACAACATTGCCGACGCTGATGCCGCGTGGCAGTGCTGCCGCGCGTTTGAAGTGCCGGCCTGCGTGATTGTGAAACACGCCAATCCGTGCGGCGTGGCGATTGCAGAAACGACATTGACCGCATATCTGCGTGCCCTCGAAACCGACCCCACATCGGCCTTCGGCGGCATCATCGCGTTCAACCGTGAAGTTGATGCCGCGACGGCGGAAGCGGTCTCCAAACAATTTGTCGAAGTCGTGCTCGCGCCGTCGTTCAGCGCGTCGGCGCGCAAAGTGTTTGCAACCAAGCAAAATGTCCGCCTGCTGGAAATCCCATTTGCACCAGCGATAAAAGATGTCGACATGAAGCGCGTTGGCGGCGGTTTGTTGGTGCAGAGCTCGGACGACTTTGATGTGGCGCAATTGAAAGTGGTGAGCAAGCGCAAGCCGACACCTGCGGAAATGAACGATTTAATATTTGCCTTCCGCGTCGCCAAGTTTGTAAAGTCCAACGCGATTGTTTTCTGCCGCTACGGCATGACGCTCGGCGTGGGGGCAGGGCAGATGAGTCGCGTGGATTCAACCAAAATTGCTGCGATCAAAGCGCAGCATGCGGGGTTGTCGCTGAAAGGTTCGGTTGTCGCAAGCGACGCGTTTTTCCCGTTTCGTGACGGGCTGGATGTGATTGCCGATGCGGGTGCGACTGCGGTGATTCAGCCGGGTGGCTCGATGCGCGATGACGAGGTGATTGCGGCGGCGGATGCGCGGGGTTTGGCAATGGTGATTACGGGGATGCGGCATTTCAGGCATTGATCTGGTAAGATTCTTACCTGAAAAAGTATTACCGGAGAGCCGCAATGAAAATTACCACCAAGGGTCAGGTCACGATCCCTCAGGACATTCGCGAAAAGGCCGGGCTGTTGCCGAACACCGAAGTCGAATTCGAGTACGTGCGTGGACGCGTCACGTTAACGCCAATTCCCGCATCGAAGCGTGCGGGTCGCAGCCTTGCAGAAGCGCTTCGCGGTAGTGCCGGGAGAACGCCTAAGGGCATGACAACTGACGCCCTGATGAAGCTGCTGCGCGGCTGACTGCATAACTGCACTGATTTATGGCGGGCAGCATTCTGGTCGACACCAATGTGTGGTTCGACGTAATCAACACTGATCCGGTCTGGTACGAGTGGTCGGCCGAGCAGCTTGATCGTGTGGCACTGCAGGGAAAGGCGGCCATTAACGTCGTTATTTTCGCCGAGCTTTCCGTACGTTATCAACGAATGGAAGATTTCGAAAACGCCATTGCGACGTTCTCGATAGAGCGTCTGGCGCTACCGTTTGAAGCCGGGTTTCTCGCTGCCAAGGCATTTCAACAGTACAGAAAACGCGCGGGGACGCGATCCGGGACGCTTCCGGATTTTTTCATTGGCGCACACGCGGCGGTCGCAAGCCTTCCGCTGTTGACCCGCGACCCACGGCGTTATACAAAGTGCTTTCCGAAAGTAAAACTGATTGCGCCTGATTGATTGCAGAATGAAACTCCTCGTCATCGGCTCCGGCGGCCGTGAACACGCCCTCGCGTGGCATCTCAAAAAAAATCCCCACGTGCAATGCGTCTACGTCGCACCCGGCAACGCGGGCACGGCGCATGAGGATGGTCTCGTCAATCTGAACCTTACAAAAATTCATGAGCTTCTCAAATTTGCAACGGACGAAAAAATCCACCTCACCATCGTTGGCCCTGAAGCGCCGCTGGCGGCAGGCGTGGTCGATGCGTTCCAGACGGCGGGATTGAAAATATTTGGCCCCACGCAGCGTGCCGCGCAACTGGAATCGTCGAAAGATTTCGCCAAGCAATTCATGATGCGGCACAAAATTCCGACGGCGAAATATGCAACCTTCACTAACGCTGCTGATGCGCGCGCGTATGTTGAGCGCGAGGGCGCGCCGATTGTGGTCAAGGCTGATGGGCTCGCGGCGGGTAAAGGCGTGGTGGTCGCGATGACGCTAAGCGAGGCACTCAATGCGGTCGACATGATGTTTACAGAAACAACGCCCTCTCCCCCAGACCCTCTCCAGAGCGCGGGAGAGGGTGGCCATGGCGCAGCCGTGGCCGGGAGAGGGGAAAGTGCATCAACCAGAGTCGTCATCGAAGAATTCATGCACGGCGAAGAAGCAAGCTTCATCTGCATGTGCGATGGCGACCACGCGCTGCCGTTCGCGTCCTCGCAGGATCACAAACGCATTTTCGATGGCGACCTGGGGCCCAACACCGGCGGCATGGGCGCGTATTCGCCAGCACCGGTCGTCACAGCCGATGTACACGCGCGAGTGATGGCTGAGGTCATCATGCCGACACTGCGCGGCATGGCTGCAGAGGGCGCGCCATTCACCGGGTTTCTCTACGCCGGATTGATGATCGACTCGGATGGAAATCCACGTGTGGTGGAATTCAATGCACGCATGGGCGACCCGGAAACGCAGCCGATCATGATGCGGCTCAAAAGCGATTTCCTGACGCTGCTTGAACACGCGATTGCCGGCACGTTGGACGACATCGACGCCGAATGGGATCCACGCTCAGCACTCGGTGTGGTGATGGCGGCGGGCGGATATCCGGATGCGCCAGTGAAGGGCGATGAAATTACCGGCCTGCCCGCGAACACGACGGATGCGCACGTGTTTCATGCGGGCACGACTGAGGCTCACAACAAAATAACCACCAACGGTGGCCGCGTACTTTGTGTGACTGCATTGGGGGATACTGTAGAAATTGCGCAACAGCGCGCGTATCAAATGCTCGAG
>JAYVXF010000300.1:0-11335 GCA_043793345.1 Betaproteobacteria bacterium
GGTAGTAAAAAAGAACGGCATGGCCGTGATTGCGGGAGATACCCTGACGACCTTTGGTTCCACGCGGCTCGCGAGTGTCCACGATGCGGCACCTGAAAAATTACTGAAGCACGGTGACAGTTATTTCGGCATCGCCGGTAGCGCGGCGCATCAACTGGTGCTGGAAACCTTGCTCAAAAAACATCCGGAATTCAAATTTCACGGCCGCGAAGAAATTTACGAGAGCTTTCGCGCGATCCATCCGATTCTGAAAGAGGAAGCATTCCTGAATCCGAAAGAAGAGGAAGACGATCCCTACGAATCGTCGCAGCTCACCGCGCTGGTGGTGAACGCCAGCGGCATCTACGGCGTGTATTCGATGCGTGAAGTTTTTGAGTTCGACAAATTCTGGTCGATCGGCTCGGGACGCGATTTTGCGTTGGGCGCGATGTATGCGGTTTTCAAAGGCCGCAAGAGCGCTGAAGAAATCGCCAAGATCGGCGTGTTGGCCGGTGCAGAATACGACACCGGCACGGGTTTGCCGATGAATATCGCGTCGGTGAAGCTGAACGGGAAGGCGCGGTAGTTGATGCGCCGCGATACGATCCGCCGATTGTCGCGATGACGTTCGCACCACAAAGTCCGTCGTTCCCGCCTGCGCGGCAACGACGGTAACGGTTTTAAGCAGCGTGCAAAAGGCGATCATCGATTCAGTCCGTCTGGACAAATGGCTGTGGGCCGCGCGCTTTTTCAAAACCCGCCAGCTCGCCATCGATGCCATTAACGCAGGCCACATCGATGTCAATGGCGAGCGCGTGAAGCCGGCGAAAACGATCAAGCAAGGCGACCAATTGTGTCTGCGCAAGCCGCCCGTGGAATATCAATTTGTGGTCATTGCGGTCGCGGAACAGCGCGGCTCGGCGACGATTGCGCGCACACTGTTTCAAGAATCCAGCGAGAGCATCGCGGCGCGTGAAAAAATCGCCGCTGAATTGCGCGACATGCCGCCACCATTATTTCGTGGCCGTCCAACCAAAAAAGACCGGCGCGCGATTCTACACTGGCAACGCAACGCCGGTAATTTCAACCATGACGACGGCTAAGGCATTGCGCCTTCGCGGCCATCGATGGTTACGCCGCGCATGCAATCGACCGAAAACCCGCATCCAGACTGGGTTTCAGGCCGATTGATCACGCCCGGCATCGCGCCATGTGCGCCTTGCTATTTTTTCATGAACATCGACAGCGCGTCTTCCACCATGCTGTGGCTGGCGGGCATCTGGCCGTTCGGTGTGACGTGATTGATCAGGTCGGGCAAAATTTTTGCGAGCCCGCCAGCCGCATCACCTTGTGACATGCCAAGCTGGCTGGCGATCTGGCCGATCTTGTCGGAGCCTAACACCTGTGTGAGTTGATCCCCACTCACCGGCAAATTTTCGCCACTGCCCACCCACGAATCCGCAAGATGGCCGAGGCCGCCTTTTTGAAACGCGCTGACGATTCCAGACAAGCCGCCCATGCTATCCAACGCGCCGCCGCCAGTACCACCGCCGCCTTTGTTGGCCAACATCTGCATGGCTATTTGCAGGAGCGGGTTGCTGCCACTGCCGCTGTTGCCACCCATCAAGTTGCCGAGTAATCCATCAAGCAGTCCCATTGCCATCTCCTTCGCGGTTGAAAAAACTACTTTACGTCAAATCGATAACCGAGATTGTGAACTTCGTTTTTCATTTGCTGCATCGCCACTGACACTGCGTCAGGATCGCCACGGATCGATAGCTCAATGATGCTGCCGCTAGGCAAATGCTGCGGCAGGCTGGAAAGCTTAGTGCCGGGAAAATCGCTGACGATACGATTCATCGCGTCGATCAGGTTGCTTTCACCGGCCTCGTGAATGACGATGGTTTCTTCCGCAAACGCGACACGATTGAACAGCTGCTGGTACTTGGTATCGAGCACCCATTCCAGCATCGGCCACGCCATTTCCGGAAAGCCCGGCAGGAAATGGTGATCGCCACACGAGAACGCGGCGATCTGGTTGTAGGGATTCGGAATGATGGCAGCACCAATCGGAAACTCGGCCATCTTTATGCGATTCGGCGTGAGCGCAAAGCCAGGCTTTGCGGCCATCGCCGCCATCGCGTCCGGATGCGCGCGCAGCGCCACGCCCAACGCAGCAGCCGCGCATTGCCGTGTGTAGTCGTCGGGCGTGGCACCGATGCCACCAAAACTGAACACGATGTGATCGGTCGCCAATGTTTGCTTCAGCGTGGCAACGATGCGCGCCGGCTCATCACCGAGATAGTGCGCATAGGCGAGATCGAGACCGCGTGCTTTCAGTGTGGTGATGACTTTCGACAAATGCTTGTCCTGGCGTTTGCCAGAGAGGATTTCGTCGCCGATGATGATTGCGGCAAAGGTTTTCATGTGGGGCATTTGGCAGAACCTTGGAGAGTAACGACATTTTATCAAGTGGCGTGCGGATTTGGTTACCCGCTGCGCGCCGATCTGGCAAATTAACCGTTTGACAGGTGGTTGCCGATTCGCTGTATAATACTTCACATGCAAACTATTACATATTGAACTAAATGACCGCAAAACCAAAAGATCGCCATGAACAACTGGGCCAGGTGCTGCATCTGGTGGCGAAAGCCTGGCGTCAGCAACTCGACGGACGGCTGAAGCCGCTGGGCCTGACCCGCACCAAATGGCTGGCACTGATCTTCATCTCGCGTAGCGCCAGCGGCATTACGCAGCGCGCGCTGGCCGGGAAGATGGAAATCGGCGAGCCTGCGGTGGTCGCCTTGATCGACCGGCTTGAGAAAGATGAATTCATTGTGCGCAACCCGATGCCGGGAGACCGACGTGCGAAGTCGTTGGCACTTACCGCGCCGGGCAAACGCCTGATCTCAAAAATCGAGGCGGTCGCACATGCATTGCGCGAGCAATTATTGGTCGGCTTTACCGCGACCGAGCTGAAAACCACCAGCGACGTGCTCGCTCGCATGAAGGCAAAAATAGAGGCAATGCCATGAGTTTCCTTTCAAAACTGTCGTCAGTGCAGCGCAAATTGTTGTTGTTGATTATTGGCGCAATCGTACTTGGCGTTGCTGGCTGGTACTGGTTTGAAAGCCGCGGCCAGCGCTCCACCGATGATGCCTACGTGGGTGCCAAGGTGGTGCAGGTGTCGTCATTGGTGATGGGCCCGATCACGGCGATTACAGCGCGCAATAATCAAGCGGTGAAGCGCGGCGATTTGCTGTTCGAGATCGACCGCCGTCCGTTTGAAGTTGCGCTGTCGCAGGCGGAAGCAAAACTGAAGCAGGCGCAAAAAGGCGCGCGCCAGGATTTTTCCGAGCTGGTTGCCACTGAGGCCGATGTCGCACGGCAAAATTCGGAGCTTGCCAATGCGAAATCCAATCTTGAACGCACCCGCAGCTTGATCGCCAAAAATTTTGTGTCCAAGCAAGCCGAAGACGATACCCAATCAAAAGTAAATACGGCCACGGCGGCGTTGGCCGAGTCACGCGCCAAAGCCGACAAGGCTCGCACCGCGCTGGTCGGCAGCGGCGAACTGACGCCGGAAATAAAACTCGCCGTCGCCGAAATGGACAAAGCCAAACTCGATCTTGAGCACGCGACGGTGCGCGCATCCGAAGACGGTTGGGTGACCAATTTCAATCTCGCGGTCGGTACGGTAGTGACCCCAGGTGCGCCGTTGTTTGCGCTCATTGTCGACAAGAGTTTTTGGGTCGATGCCAATTTCAAGGAAACCGAATTGCACGGCATTCAGCCGGGGCAGAAAGCGACCATCACGGTCGACATGTATCCCGATCATCGTTTCACCGGCGAGGTGGAGAGTGTGGCGAGCGGAACCGGCACTGCGTTTTCGTTGTTGCCACCGCAAAATGCCTCCGGCAATTGGGTGAAAGTCACCCAGCGGGTTCCGGTACGTTTGCACATTCCCGATGCCGATCCGGCTTTTCCGCTGCGGGTTGGGGCCACCGCCAACGTCAATATAAAAATCAATTAAGAAAAATCTGATGGACGTGCGTCGTCTCTACATCACGCTGGCCGTGATGTCGGCCACCGTGATGCAGGTGCTCGACACCACCATCGTCAATGTCGCGCTGCCGCACATGGCGGGCGAGCTGGGCGCGAGCAACGACTCGATCAGCTGGGTGCTCACCAGCTATATCGTCGCCTCAAGTATCTTCATGCCGCTCACCGGCTATCTTAGCGACCGCTTTGGCCGGCGTCGCTACCTGATGATCAGCATCGCCGGCTTCGTGGTCGCCTCGGCGCTATGCGGGCTGTCGAACAGCCTGGCCGAGATGGTGTTGTTCCGCTGTCTGCAAGGGCTGTTTGGCGCGTCGCTGGTACCGCTGTCGCAATCGATCATGCTCGACAACTATCCGAGCAATGAGCGTGGCAAGGCAATGGCGATCTGGGGTATGGGGGTGATGGTGGCGCCGGTGCTGGGACCCACGCTGGGCGGCTATCTTACCGAGATCATCAATTGGCGCTGGACGTTTTACATCAACATTCCCGTGGGCATCATTTCCCTTTTTCTGGCGATGAAGCACGTACCCGATACACCGACGCGGGAAAGGCCGATGGACTGGCTGGGACTCACGTTGCTGGCGCTAGGCATCGGCGCGATGCAACTGGTGCTGGATCGCGGCAATCAGGAAGACTGGCTCGACTCATCCTCGATTCGTGTGTTCAGCGTGATTGCCGTGGCAGGCTTTGGCTTGTTCATCGCCAACAGTATCAACAGCAAAAAGCAAACGCTGTTTGATCTGCGCGTATTTACCGACCGCAATTTTGTCGCCGCCTCGATTTTGAGCGCGGCGATGGGCCTCTCGCTTTACGGCGGCATGTTGCTGCAACCGATGATGCTGGAAAATCTGCTCGGCTATCCTGCGATGGATACGGGCCTTGCGATGATGCCGCGCGGTCTTGCCAGCATGTTCAGCATGATGCTGGTCGGCAAACTCTCGGGCAAGGTCAATCCGAAAATGATGATCGCGTTCGGCATCATCGTGAGTATTATCGGCAGCTACCTGATGACCGGATTCAATCTCAATATTAGCGGTGCCAGCCTGATGGTACCGCTGTTGTTGCAGGGACTCGGCATCGGTTTTATATTCGCGCCGCTGTCGGCAATCGCCTTTTCGACATTGCCGCGTGAGCTCGCCACCGAGGGTGCGGGTATTTACAGCCTGATTCGCTCGCTCGGCGCGTCGATCGGCATCTCGCTGGTGACCACCTATTTCGCCCGCAACACACAGGCCAGCTGGGATCATCTGCGCGGTTTCGTGCAGCCGTTCAATCCGGCGCTGATGAATTATTTGGCGCCGCTGCACTTGAAGCCCGATGGTGCGGGGCTTGCCGTGATCGCGCAGCAAGTCAATTTGCAGGCACAGATGAGCGGATTGATTGCCGCGTTCTGGCTGATCACGGCGAGTTTTGTCGTGATGGTTCCGCTGTTGCTGTTGCTGAAGCCGGGCAATAAGTCGAAGGACGACGCGCCGGTGATGATGGCGGAATAGCCTGCGGGATGGCGAATGTCTCTCCCGCAAAAGACCGTCAAACACTAGCACTGGCGCGGTGTTTCAGCCGTTTTCAGCCGGTAACGCGCGCCAATGCTTGATCTTACTGTTAATTATTCGGTGAATTACGCGACCGCCACCGTGCGCCGCTGCGTGAACATCCACGCAATCGCGAATGCAGCGAGCACCAAAAACGGCAGCGCCACGTAATTCAACATCACCCATCCGTTTGCTTTCAACAGTAAGCCCGACGCGAACGACGAGGTGGCGGTGGTGCAAAAAACCAGCAGGTCGTGGAGGCCCTGCGCGCGGGCTTTCTCAGACGGTCGATAGCATTCGGTGAGCAGTGTTGAACCGCCGACGAACATGAAATTCCAGCCGAAACCCAGCAACATCAACGACCACCAAAAATGCGCGACGCTCACGCCCGAGAGCGAAATCCCCAAGCAAACGAACATCAACGCCACACCGGTGAGCATGATTTTCAACACACCGAAGCGCTGGATCAAGGCACCGGTAAAAAACGCCGGCGCAAACATCGCGATCACGTGCGCGGAAATCACGTTCGCCGCGTCGTTGTACGGATAGCCGCAGATGCCCATGGCAAGTGGTGTGGCGGTCATCAGCAAATTCATTACGCCGTAACCCACCGAGCTCGACATCACGGCGATGATGAATGTCGGCTGCATCGCGATCTCATTTAACTTTCGCGTCGGCGCGCTGCTTGCGCTGGCGGTAGTTTCAGCGATCCGCAATTGACTGAGCAACAGCGCAGTCAGCAAGCAAAACACCATCAGTGAAGCGTATGACGCGAGAAATTCAGTCTCCGCTAAATGCCGCGTCCATTTTGATAGTGCAGGTCCCACGATGCCGCCGACCAGGCCACCTGCAACAACGAGTGAAATCGCATTCGCTTTGAAATTCGGTGGCGCAGCGTCTGCTGCGGCGAAGCGGTAAAACTGGCCGAAGGCGACGTAGATGCCGAGAATAAATGTACCCAGACAAAGCAGCGCCATGCTGCGCGTATACACGCCATAGGTGGCAATCGCGCCGCCGATAAAGCCGCACAGGGTGCCGACCAAAAAACCGGCGCGGCGACCGATGCGCTGCATCAATTGCGACGCAGGCATCGCAAACAATGCAGAGCCAATAATTTGCGTGGTGACGGGCAGTGTGGCGAAAGATTTATCGACGGCCAGTTGATAGCCGACCAAACCATTTAACGCAATCAGCGTCACGTTGTTGGTGAACAGCAGCGCTTGTGCTGCGCTTAAGAGTGCGACGTTACGGCTCTGGTGGGGAATGGCGTTCAACACAATGGGCTTTTTCTTGGGAGCCGCAATGGCAATGCGGCGGGGATTATGTTCGTGAAGGCGCTGGTTTTCCTGGCGGCAGCATAGGGGAATTTCTACTAACCTCAAATTTCCGTCATTCCCGCGAAGGCGGGAATCCAATTTCGTTGAGATTTCACGACCTGATGAAAACTTGGATTCCCGCCTACGCGGGAATGACGTGATAAATGGAATTTCCCAAAAAGGCCAAACCCTGGCACTGGCGCGGCGTTTCAGGCAATTTCTCCCTGTAAGGCGCGCCGATGCTTGTGTTCAAGCTCGACACCGAGCGCTACTGTAACACCGACCCTGAGCGCGCTTTCACGGCCGATATATCGGAAGAATTAATTCCACCCGAGACGTTTACGTCGTATTGAAAATTAGCGGCCGTGGTCGTTGATCCGGCTTGTGCTTTTACCGCGCTGATGTCGCTTGAATTCACGGATCGCGAATTATTCACGTCGCCAATTAAAAATCCGAGCGACACATTTGCGTTGAAGCTGCTGTCGCCATTCACGCCGCCAAGCGACACCGTCACCCGCTTGTTATCAGCCACGCCGGTGAGCGTGACCTGCACCTCCTGTCCGACACTCGTGAGCGTGACGGCGCCACTGGTCGCTGTTGCCGTTCCCGCAATCGTGATCGGCTGGTTTAACTGGAAAACAATCGTGTGTCCATTGCCGATGCTGCGCGGCTCGACCGTGACGGCCTCTGTGATCGCCTTGGTCGTGTCAATGATCATATTAAATTCGCCCGCCGTGCCGTGCGTTTTTCTTGATTGCACGGCCACTAGCGACAGCGCCGCGGGATTGACGATGCTGAACGAGCGCGTCACCACTGATTCGTTGCCGCGCTTGTCTTTTACCGATACGTTGACCACGCCGTTGTTGGTCGATGTGAGCGGACTGGCAAGCGCGATCGTCCAGACGTGGTCATTGGTCTCAATCATGTCGGCGGCGAGCTGCGTGCCTGCCGGTTTGCCGTTGACCATAAAATTTGCCGTGACCGAAAACGAGGTGCGATCAAGCCCGGAATAATTATCAAACGCGCCGAGCCGAATTTGTGTGAGCGGCACATTAATCGCGCCGCCCGCGGGCAGCGACAAGGTGAGCGTCGGTTTTTGTTCGTCGTTAAACCAGCCAAATTGCGCCACCGCTGCATTGCTCGCATCGACCGGTGCGCCCAAATCGATCCAGCGCGCGATGGTCATTTTTTCATCCTCAGTCAGCGGCGCGATGCCCGAATTCGGCGGCGGCATGATGGTACCGGTGTAATCGAGATCAGCGCCGTTTGGATCAGCACCCGCGGGCAGCGTGGTGGCATCGCCCGGCACGGTTTCGGTCGGATGGCTCGCGTTGGTCCAGCCGTCGAGACGTTCGCCAAAAATTTTCCACACCAATAAACTGCGCCGCGATTGAAAGCTGCGAATGTAGCGCGATGCATTGGTGCCACGCCAGGCCTTGGCGCTAATCACCGGTTTATAGCCGTACTTGGCGTCGGTGTCGGCGGCCAAACGATTGTAGGTATTGTCGAAGCCATTGACGACGGTGGCGTCATCGAGCACCAGATTTGCCGATGGATTCGCGGTGCTGTGACAGCTCACGCAGGCGCGCTGCAAAATCGGTTTGATGTCGCGGTGATATTCGACATCGAGTACCCGTTGCGGCAAATATTTCACCAGTACTTCACCCAGCGCGCTACGGGTGAGGATCGGTGTTTGCGTCGTTAAATCGACTGGTACGTAACCGGGTTTTCCGGCTGCGGTTTGTGCAATGTCAAGCCCCTGCTGCGCGTGCGCATGGCAGCCGCCGCAATCGTTGCGCACTTCGCCGGGTCGCAACTGATGCCATGTCTGCGCCATGTTGAGAACCATGCCGCGTTTGTCGATGGTCTGGAAAGTGAACGGCACATCGGCGGGAATTTTTGCCATGAAGCTGGTGTCGGGATTGCCATCGACATCGAGGATGGTGTTGCCAGAAGCATCTTTTTTCTTCAACGGTATTTCACCCAGGATACGCAGCCGTTCGCGACCATGATGCGCGAAGAAGGCATTGCCCTCGCTTGGCCCATAGCTGCGATGCGCGGCGCCCTCCGTGCCGACGATACGCACGGCAACAATATCGTCGTTGCTATATTTGCCGGCGTCGCTGCCTTGATTGACCCAGTTCGGGTTCTCGTCGTTTTCGTTGGTGTTGAATTTATCCAGACCGTCGAATTCGGGACTGGTCGGGCGAAATTCGATGCCGCCGGGCTTGGAATCGCGGCGATAAAATGTCGAGGTGCCAACGATGCCGAACGGCGTGCCCGCAGGCAGCGCCGCGTGCACGGTGCCGTCGTTGGGCAGCCAGGCGATTTTGGCCGGCTCGTTCACGCCGTGAATCGCCGAGTAGGGCACCACCGCGTGCGGAAATTGTTCATTGAAATTGGGATCATTTTTGACCAGCACCAGCTTGGTCGGGTCGTCAATCGCCACGCCGTTTTTCAGCACATAAATACCACCGTCGATGCGCGGCATCGTGGTCGGACGATTCAGGTTATTGACCGGGCCAGAGCTCCACACCAACAGCACATCGTTGTTCGGCGCGGCTGCGGGATGTGTCACCTTGCCGGCAAACTGGTTCGCCGACGACGCGCCGGGAATCGGCGACGCCGCTTCGTCCTCGCCGTGGGTGAAGGCAGTGAGCGCACTGAGGCCCGGCGGAGAGAAACGGTACTGCGTATAGCGCGGCTGCAAATGCGAAGGATTGCCCGGCTGGAAAAACCAGATGCCGCGCTGCACTTTCGGATTCGATGGATCAACCGCGTTAGGGCTGCCGAATGGCGGTGCGCCTGCCGACGCGTCCTCGTTAAACGCAAGCAGTGTGCCGAAGCCTTCATTGTTCAGGTTGTAATACTCCACCACCGCGATACGGCCATCGCTTAACTGCGTCTGAAAATGCATCGACGAGCCAATCTTGAACGAGCCCATCAGCGGCTCCCAGTAACGGCCATCGGGCAGAATCGACCACAGTGACCACACCCGCTGATCGCGCAAACCCATACTCTCGTAAGTGGAAAACATCACGCGCCCATCTTTCAATATCGTCGGATGCATCGCACTGCCGATATTTAAATGGCCGACCGCCTCGACGTTGCGGCCATCGTCGTCCATCGCGTACAAACGAAAATTCGGGAACGTGTAAGTTTTATTCGGTAAATAACCATCGCGACTCGACACAAACATCAGCTTGCCACCCGGCAGCGGGCACGGTGCCATATTGAAAATGCCGTAGCCCAGATAATGCGCGTCGGGGCTGGATGCGGTCAGATGATCGCTCGACCACTTGATGCCGCCGGACGGTGGCGTCCAGGTCTGCTGGGTGAGGCGCGTGACTTGTCTGGTGAGTAAATTTATTTTGTAAATATCGGAGCCAAGCTTCGGCGCATTGCTGCGTTGATAGTTCCGCGCCGAGAGTCGCACGTCGGGGAAATACGCGAAATACACCCACTGCGCATCAAACGAAACCACCGTGTCTATCACCGCGCCATTGCCGGCGGCGAATAACACCTGCTCACTGCCGTCCGGTTTCAGCAGCATCAAATCCGCACCCGGCTCCATCTTGACTGGATTGAATACCTCGGGCCAATCGGTGATGGTGGTGTCGCCATAGCGCGGTGCGCGCACGTAGACGATGTCGTAATTCACGACGGCAGCGAGCGCGTCAGAGAGTGGCACCAGCAAAAGAGTCGGCAACAGGATGGCTGCGCGGAGAAAACGTGAAGACGCGTGAGCGCAGCGACAGAGAAAGAAAACAGAAAAGCTGAGCACGTGGCGCATGATCACCTCAAGCAAAGTTTGTGAACCCGACTAGGTGCGAGCTGATTTTTATTGTTGAAGTGCGCCAGAGTTGAAGCATAGCGGATTGGCGTCTACCTTGCAGTGTTGCCTCTTGGGGTGATGGCATCACGGCGTAAATCCGCCGCTCGAGTTGGCATAAGCAAGCGTAAACCGCCATTCTGCGCGGCTTTCCGCACGTTTTGCCTTGAAGACCCGCACCAGTGCTTGTGTTTCATTTTTCCATGCGCGCATGCGTACAAACCATCGCCAACGCATCGGTTAAAATGTCGTTCTTTGAAATCACCCACCGTCATCTTGTCTGATCGCCTCAAAGTCCTCCCGCAATACCTGCTGCCCAAGCAAGCGCTGACCGCGTTCGCAGGTGTTGTCGCGCGCGCCAAAGCGGGCGGCGTGACGACGCGCTTGATCCGCTGGTTCATCGCGAAGTACGAGGTCAACATGAGTGAGGCGGCCAATGATGACGTCACCAGCTATCAGAGTTTCAACGAATTTTTTACGCGTCCCTTGAAGGAAGGCGTGAGACCGATTAGCGACGCCGATTATGTGAGCCCGATCGACGGACAGATTAGTCAATACGGGGTAATCCAGGGCGATCAAATATTTCAGGCCAAAGGGCACCATTATTCGACGGC
>JAYVXF010000301.1:0-3515 GCA_043793345.1 Betaproteobacteria bacterium
TGTGAACGTCGTCATCGAAATCCCGATGAACGGTGACCCGATCAAGTATGAGTTGGACAAGGCAACGGGTGCGTTGTTCATCGACCGTTTCATGTCGACATCGATGCACTATCCGTGCAACTACGGCTACATTCCGCGCACACTCTCGGGCGACGGCGATCCGGTCGACGTGCTGGTGGTGACGCCGTATCCATTGATTCCCGGCGTGGTGGTGCGCTGCCGTCCGGTCGGTATGCTGAAGATGACCGACGAGGCGGGTGCCGACGAAAAATTATTGGCGGTGCCGATCGACAAACTCACGCCGATTTATCGCAACGTACAATCGTCGCGCGATTTGCCTGAATTGACGCAAACCCAGATCACGCATTTTTTTGAGCACTACAAAGACCTCGAGCCGGGCAAATGGGTACAGGTGCAAGGCTGGGTCGGTGCCGAAGAAGCCAAGAAAGCGATTCTGGATGGCGTGAAACTTTTCGATGCGGCGAATGCAGCCAAGAAATAGCTGCGCACGCAGCTCTCTCCAGCGCCGCATCCAAATCATTTTGTAATTCGTACCACCGTTTAACGACCAAGCAAACACTGGTTGAATACGGAGAACGGTATGCGCAAAGCGACGGCAGTGGCACTTTTGATCCCGGTATTTTTGATGGCTGGCGGAGTGTCTGCAGCAAGCTGTGCAGGGGCGCAACAATTTTCCAGCGGATCGTCAACCGTCGCCATTGCGGAGTTATATACCTCCGAAGGCTGCGACAGTTGCCCACCCGCAGATAAATGGTTTTCCACGTTGAACGCCAAGAAAGACGGCGTCGTGCCGCTCGCGTTCCATGTCGATTATTGGGACTACATCGGCTGGAAGGATCGCTTTGCCAAAGCCGATTTTGGAGAGCGGCAGCGCGATTCGGTGCGCCGTCAGGGCGGGCGGACTTCGTACACGCCGCAAGTGATGTTGAACGGCCAGGATCAACGGCGCTGGAGCGATGAGTCGCAGTTTAGTTCGGGGTTGAAAAATATCACTGCACGCACACCGCGCGCAAACCTCGCGCTGGAATTCACCACGGCGACCGCCGGATTGGACGCAACCCTCACGGTGACGTTGCCGCAGATTTCTGATCGCGCTGACGCGGCGGTATTTCTGGCGATTACCGAAAATAATTTATCCAACCGCGTCACCGCTGGAGAAAATCGCGGTACCACACTCAAGCACGATCACGTCGTCCGCACGCTGATCGGCCCGCTTGGTGGTGAATCAAAGGACCGCGGTGACGGCAAGCTGTTCATCAAGCGGCCAATCACGCTGGAGCAAAGCTGGAAGCGCGGTGATTTGTCGGTGGTGGCGTTCGTGCAGAATTTACGTACCGGCGAAATTTATCAGGCGCTTAGCGCGCCGGTTTGCGCGAACTTGTAACTGCCGAATAGACGATTCGCCAAACATCAGAAAACGTGCAAACGAATTCAGGAGGTTGGCAATTCGTATGGCAGCGTCTTGATGGTGACGGTCGGGCCGTCGAGCGCCGCGTAGCTTAATGCCTTGTCCTTGATGGCAGCGATCTGCGCCACCACCAGCAGGTCAAAGCCGCCATCCGGCGCGGGCGCAACGTTGGCGATTTCACCGGCAGCCTGATCGCCGAATGCTTCGCTGAATAATTTGTCGCCAGGTTTTGGTGCAGGTGCGAGCACGACATGCGCCAACACCATGCGACGTTTCAGAATGCCGCGATATTGCGTGCGGGCGACAATTTCCTGTCCCGGGTAGCAGCCTTTCTTGAAGCTCACGCCGCCGATCAATTCAAAATTTGCCATCTGCGGCACGAACGCATCCTGCGTTTCCGGCAGCACCGTGACGATGCCTTGCTGGACCGATAGCCAATCCCACAGCGACGCGCCAGCTTTCACGGCTTTATCGGCGAGCTGATTCCACAATGTGATCGCTTTGTCCGGATTGGCAACAACAATAAAGCGCGTGTCGGAAAGCTTAATGATGCGACCCACCTCCGTGTGCAGTGTCGACATTGTCTCAACCGGCAGTGCGCCAAAAGTTTCGCGCAACAGTATTTCCGCTGTTGCGCCTGCCACGCCAAAGCGCACCCAGTTGTCGCTCTCATCGGTGAGCTTCACCTTGGCCCGCAACACAAACATCTGCAAGCGTTTCTGTATCGCCGGCTGCAACGCGCGCGGCAGCAACAGGTAAATTCCCTGACGGCCCGACCAAGCGAGAAATGTAACCAGCAGTCGTCCTTTCGGCGAACACCAGCCGTTCCATTGGGCAGCGCCTTCGCCAAGCGCTAAAACGTCATTGCAAAATTGGCCGTGCAGAAATGTAGCGGCATCTTCACCTGACGCCAGCATCAAGCCCAGGTGTGAAAGATCGCACAACACCGCGCCGTCCTGCAACGCCGCGAATGCCGTTGCCGGGCTATTGCCGAAATCGGCAATACGTCCGTCGGAAAACTGCGCCCCTTGTCGGGTGAGCTCGGACTGCCAGCGCTCGCTCATGGGAGAATGTTCATATTCATAGTCTGTATTCTAAGTTGGTTCACATGCCGAATGTTCAAGAGCCTGAAAATTCATCGAGCGATCCGCGCTGGATCGTGCTGCGTGTTTCCCGAATCAACCTGCTGATCAATGCGGTCGGCGTGCTGTTAGCACTTGCCATGCTGGGCTTGGTGGCACTGCCGCTGTGGGCGCGGATCGGACTCGCCGCCGCTTTTGTTGCCGCATTTGTTTGGGACTTGCGCCTGATTTTGTTGAAGAGTCATCAGTCGGTCGGCGGGTTTTACCTGTTTGATCGCGATGACGCGCCGACAGCCGATACCGCGGCGCCACAACCGGCGAAGCAGGGCATTCGTGTCCGCTACGCACAGCTTTCCGGTTTGCAGCTGTCGCGCGAGGCCGAGGGCATTGTTTTGAGCGGCGCTTTTGTATCGCCGTGGTTTACCGCGCTTCGCTACGCCTTGCCGCAGGATCCACGCTGGCGAAAATGGTGGCCGCATATTATTCCGCTCTGGCCCGATAGTCTGGCGGCTGAGCCTTTCCGGAAAGTGCGTGTGGCGCTGAAGTGGAAGTGAAGGTTGCCACCGGTATAATTTAGACTTTCCAGCGTCAAACGTTTCTCCCCGCATGAATTCCCCGCCCGTTGCCTCCTCCGCCCCGCACGCGATCCTCACATTGGGCGGCGCAAAAGCGCTCTCGTCTTTTCGTTTGGATAAATTGCTGTCTACGCTTACGGCGGCAGCGCCTGAGATTCAATCCATCGAGTGCGCCTTCGTCCATTTTGTCGAGACCACCCACGCGCTTGATTCGCACGAGCATGATGTACTAGAAAAGTTACTCACCTATGGTGGACACCAAGCCGCTGTGGGCAAGGGCCAACTTTTTCTGGTGATCCCGCGTATCGGTACGATTTCACCGTGGGCCTCTAAAGCGACTGACATCGCGCGCAACTGCGGATTGCAAAGCATCAAGCGCATCGAGCGCGGCACTGCTTTTTATGTGGCAAGTCACGCTACGTTAAGCGA
>JAYVXF010000302.1:0-3505 GCA_043793345.1 Betaproteobacteria bacterium
CTCGGCGGCGAGCTTGGTGTACTCCGTGTACACGCGCTCGCTGATCAGAAATTCAGCACCCGACTTCGCGGCCTGCGGATTCAATATTTTCACCGCTTCACGCTGTTGCCAGATCGGCAAAATGATGGCGGCAAACGCAAACATGGCCGCTAACGCGAGCAAACCAAGATTGACGATATGCATGCGGCTCAATCGGCGCGGCGGTTTGTCGAATAGAGGCTGCAGGTCGAACAATGCCGCATTGCCTGCCGCTCCCGCGCCCTCGCTGATGCCAATCGCGGTACAGGTGAGCCCGGCACGGCGTAGCCGCTCGACCAGTGCGGCGATCTCAAACTTCGATGCCACGGCGAGTGCGACGGTAATTTTTTCGTGTTGCGGATCGCGCCGCACCGTTTGCACATCGTAGTACGCCTGATCCGGCGTGAATGGCGTGTGGCGATCCAGCTCAAAGCCGATCACTTCGCGCAAGTTTTCTTCGGTCGCCAGCGGTAACGTGATGGTCTTCACCAGCGCCTGATCCGGCGTCAACAGCAAGCGAACACGGTCGCGTCCGGCAGCATGCAATTCGCGCAGTGCAGGACTGGTCGCGAGCGCGTCATTCGGCACGCGTTGCGGCGCTGATTTTGTTGCGTCGCCGCTGGAGAAGATGGTGACGCCGGCATCATCGACGCCGACGTTGGTGGCGACCGTGTCACCTTCGAGCCAAATTGCCATCGCCGCCGGTAGCAGCGCTTTTAACTCAGCCGTCCACCACCGCCAAAACTTAACCAAGCCGCTCGCGGGCGCTGACGCCTGGGCTAATGTTAAGGAAGCCTGATCGATGCCGGGGTTTGAAATAGCCTGCGTCATGGGCGGATCATTGCAGCGTTGCCGCAGCGGCGATGGTCGGATCGACCGGCACGATTGCGGCGCCTTCTTTCCAGCGCAAAAAAGCGTATGGCCGTTTCGGTGCGCGCGGCAGCATTACCACCGCTTCCCGCACAAAGCTTGCGCCGTCGACACCTTGGCCGTCGCTGGCCGCAGCACGGATGATGAAGACGTTATTGGCGAAGCTCGACAGGGCCGCTGCCGGCGCAAATTGCGGCGGTTGCAGTTTCGCCGCGCGAGCCTGTTCGCGTTGCGCGATGAATTGGTCAACCAGTGCAGCGGTCGCACCCGGCAGCGCGCGCAGCACGCCACGCGAGGCGATGTTCGGGTTGATGCCGGGCTGCCGTGAGTAGATCGTGATCAATGGCGCAACCTTATCGAATAGTTCTGGCGTCATGCCGAAGACGAGGCGTAATTCCTCGTTCGACTGGAACGCCGCATTGGCTGGTTTGTAGGAATACCCGGCCGCGAGATATTCGGCTTCTTCTGCGCCGTGCAGGCGCTTTAATGAATCAGGATCGCGCCAATCGAGTATTGCATCCGTTATGGAAGCGGCCTCCTCATCTTTCATGCCTTGCGACAAAAACAAACCGCGCAACAGGACATCGACCGCCGTATTGATGTCGATTTTAGCAGACTCGTCCGTTATGCTGATGTCGACCGCAACACCCTGAAAGCGCCACGGCTGCAATACGCCGTCGGTCGTCCAGCGGTTCGGCACTTGCGCCGGTTTGAGCATTTCGTAAATGCCACGTTGCACAGCGGCGTCGGCGGCGGCTTCCAGACGCGCGCGCGCCAGCGTGTTGGTGACGATGTGGACATCGGTGCGCATCGCATAAATAAACGAGGACGCGACCAACATCAGCAGCGTGGTAATCCACAGCACGATGATGAGGGCAATGCCTTGTTGCGCATGCGAGCCGCGCGGAAAGTTGCGTCGGGTGGTGATACCCATCATGCCCGCCGCGGCCCGCATTGGCGCTGGAACGCGTTGTCGGAGCAGCCCGCTTCTTCGCCGAGGCGAAGGCTGACCACCAGTGGCGGCACGTCGCGGCCGTTGTCGACTTGCACGGTGATTTTGATCAATTGCGGCATGCGCAAAGCGTTTGTCCATTCGCTCGTCCACTGCGCCTCGGCCGTGTCGTTTTCCGCGCCGTAGTAGCCGATCTCGAACGATTTCACGCCTTCGATCAGTGCGATGGGCTTGGCCGCGTCGAGGCCATCCCAATCCTTGGCCTGCAAATTAAACCCTGAGCGCTTGATGAATAAGGTCCGCCGCCGCTCGCCACCTGGCGCTGCATCATCGGCCACGTAGAGATGCCCCCATTGCAACCCGCCTTCGCGAACCGCCGCACCGAGCGTGAGCATGCTGACGAATTTGATCTCGTCTTTGCCACCTTCGAAGGCGATTTTCGATTCGGGAATGCCACGCCAGCGCACTGGAAAAACCTGACTCAATTCGCGCCGCAAAAAACTCTGCACCACCCGTTGGTGCGACGCTTGGGTCACGCGCTTCTCGCCGGTGTCCCACGCGCGCAGACCGATATTGAGCGCGGAATAAATGAGGATCAGCATCGCGCCCAGAAGGGTCAGGGCGACGAGCAATTCGAGCAGCGTGAAGCCGGCCATTGCGACCGTGAACGCGGTGCGCTGATGTGCCGCTGGCATCACGCTTTTGGCCCTATCCGCAAAGTGGACAGATTCACCGCGCGTTCACGTTGATCATCCGCCATAAAAGTTACTCTGAGCTCGATCTCGTAGAGCTGCGTCGGCATCAGTTTTTCAAAGTCGATCACCGATGGCTCTTTCGGATTTGGATCAAGGTACGGGCGTACCACCAAGCCCCATGAAAAATCATCGTCGAATTTTCCGGTCGCTGCCGTTTCTTTCAGTTCTTGCTCAACGCCGATGGTGGCAAGTTTTGATTCGGCGTACATGGTCGCTTTCGCATAACGGTCGGCGAGCGCTGCGCTGTTCACGCCGCGCGAAAAAATTTGCATCAACACACCCATCGCGAGTGCCAGCAGGGTGAGCGCAACGAGGATTTCGAGTAAAGAAAATCCCCTGGCATTCTGCAACGTAGATCGCCTATTGGCGAGGTGTTTGGAGGCATTTGCCTCTGCAAGGCGCATGGATAGGCGATCTACAGAAACAGGTTTCCTCCCAAACGCTGTCGTCCCGGCGCAGGCCGGGATCCAAGCTTGCGTTGGCGTGCGGCAACCTCAACAATTGGATCCCGGCCTGCGCCGGGGCGACAAGCTCATGTGAAAGTTTCTGCCCTGCGCCGAAAATGCATTGAGCTATTCCATGTCCCTCCCCCACGCCCTCCGCTCCCTGCGCCACCAGAATTTTCGCCGCTACTTCGTCGGCCAGACCATCTCGCAGTTGGGCTCGTGGATGCAATCAACCGCCGTGATGTGGCTGGCGTATCGATTGACGGAGTCGACTGCTGCAACGGGGATGATCGGATTTTTGGCGATGGTACCTTACATCTTCATCACGCCGCTCGCAGGTGCGTTGTCAGATCGCGTCAGTCGCCGCAAATTATTAATGACGGTGTTGAGCCTCTCGGTTGTCATCTCGGCAATACTGTGGTCGCTCACCTTCACGCAGCACATCACCATCGTGCTGCTGGGCG
>JAYVXF010000303.1:0-3494 GCA_043793345.1 Betaproteobacteria bacterium
ATGTCTCCGTTTGCGTGAGGATTACCAGCTTGCTTTCACCATGCCCGGCACTTCGCCGCGCATCGCGATTTCACGCAATTTGTTACGTCCCAAACCAAATTTGCTGTACACACCACGTGGCCTACCAGTGATCGCGCAGCGGTTACGCAGGCGGGTCGGGTTGGCGTTGCGTGGCAGTGCCTGCAATTTCAGACGCGCTTGAAAGCGCTCTTCTTCCGAATAGCTTTGGTCGTTGATGACTTTGACCAATTCAGCGCGCTTGGCTGCGAATTTCTTCACCAGCTTTACGCGCTTTTCCTGACGATTGATGACGGACAGTTTTGCCATGTGACTTACCCTTAGCCTCGGAACGGGAATTTGAATGCCGCCAACAATGCTTTGGCTTCTGCATCGGTCTTCGCGGTGGTGGTAATCGAGATATTCATGCCGCGCAGTGCGTCAATCTTGTCGTATTCGATTTCCGGGAAAATGATTTGCTCTTTCACGCCCATGTTGTAGTTACCACGACCGTCAAATGAACGACCCGAAATACCACGGAAGTCGCGTACGCGCGGCAACGAAACCGTAATCAGGCGATCCAGAAACTCATACATCTTGGTCGAACGCAGCGTCACCATGCAGCCGATAGGATAGCCGTCGCGGATTTTGAAACCGGCGATGGATTTTTTCGACAGCGTCACAACGGGTTTTTGACCGGCGATTTTTTGCATGTCGCTGACGGCGTGGTCCATGATTTTCTTGTCCGCAACCGCTTCACCAACGCCCATGTTCAGGGTGATTTTGGAGATGCGCGGCACTTGCATCATCGATTTATAGCCGAACTGCTGCATCAGCGCAGGGGCTATGGTGTCTTTGTAGTGTGTTTGTAATCGAACCATCATTTATCCCTCGCCTTTACGCGTCGATGACTTCACCGTTGGAACGGAACACGCGCACTTTGCGCTTGTCGTCCAGGGTCTTGTAGCCAACGCGATCAGCCTTACTGGTGGCGGGATTGAAAACGGCGATATTGGATAGATCAATCGACATTTCTTTTTCCACGATGCCGCCGGTGGTATTTTTCATCGGGTTAGGCTTGGTGTGTTTCTTGACGCGATTGATGCCCTCAACCACAGCGCGGGCAAAATCAGGCAACACCTTCAACACGGTGCCGCGCTTGCCTTTATCCTTGCCAGTGAGGACGACCACTTGATCGCCTTTGCGAATTTTGCTCATCAGTCGGCTCCTTACAATACTTCTGGTGCCAGCGACACGATCTTCATGAAGCGCTCGTTACGCAACTCGCGCGTAACCGGTCCAAAGATACGGGTGCCAATTGGCTCCAGCTTCGCATTCAAGAGCACGGCGGCATTGCCGTCGAACTTGATGAGCGAACCATCGTTGCGGCGAACGCCCTTGGCAGTACGCACCACGACGGCGTTGTAAACTTCGCCTTTTTTCACGCGGCCACGAGGCTGCGCGGACTTAATGCTTACCTTGATGACGTCACCAATGCCCGCGTAGCGACGCTTGGAGCCGCCAAGGACTTTGATACACATTACCGATCGCGCGCCGGTGTTATCGGCGACGTCGAGAATCGACTGCATCTGAATCATGTTTTTATCTCCAACTTATTCCGCACCACGCTTGTGGCCCAGACAGTCTTGGATCCGTCTTATGTTTTCCGCATCCCGAAAGGACTTGGGCAACAGGTTAGAAAACTTCTTTTTGCCCGATCGCTTAATTTCGGCTTCGGCTGACGCTCGGGCAGGTCGGTTTGCGATCATTTGCAATCCGTTTTTAAGCAGACTATCAGCCGACGAAGCCACGGCTGGAGCAGCAAAGTCTGCAAGTATAACGTTAAAGCCGCTGGTGACGCAAGCGGGTTGTCAAAAATCCTTGTGCACGGGTCACGGACGCTTCGGTCTCTTAAGTCAGCCTCAAAACCGCTTGGTCAGCGTCATCTGTGCGCCGTCGCGCTTCATTTCCACCCGATTCAGGAAGCTCATGCCCAGCAGCGCCACGTCGAGGCCGCTTTCGAAAACGGTCGCCTCAATCCGGTATAGCGTGATCGCGCCGAGCGTCACCGTGTCGAGGGACACCCGATACGTGGGCACTACGCCGCCCGCCGTCGCCGCAAACCCGCGCTGACCCTTGGTATAGTCGATGCCCATCGCGTGCGCGGCGCTGGCCGGGAGTGCCACCGAGGTCGCACCGGTATCGACTAGAAAGCGTACCGTCTTACCGTTGATTTGCCCCAGCGTCCAGAATTGTCCAACCGTATCAGCGGCAAGCGTCAACGTGTTGTTGGCACGTCCGTTCGCGCCGGCAGCTGGCGCGGCGAAATGTTCGCCAAGATCGAGCGTGTGCCGCTTACCTTCGATATCCAGTACCGCGCTTGCCGATGCGGTGCTGATCAGCGTCACGCCTTCAGGCTGTTTTTGCCCGACTGAAATGGTGCGTGGTGAAGCGCCGTTAATGACCACGACCGCTTTGCCGGGGAATAGTCCGACAACCGTCACGTCGGCCGTGATGGCGTCTGCGCAAATGATGAGAAGCGCGGCGAGCATCGCCAGCCTGCGGCTACAATGCCTGATGCCCGCGCTCGTAAAACCTTTGAAACCTGTGGCCATTTTTCGTTTCTCTAAAGAGGACGGACCCGGCCATTTTGCCAGCTTTCTGGATCGGCATCAGGTTCCCTGGACGCTCTTCAAGCTCGATGAAGGCGATCTGCTGCCAGAAAATGGCAATGCCTACTCCGGTTTGGTTTTCATGGGCGGATCGATGAGTGTGAATGATGATTTGCCGTGGATTGCACCGATCCTCAAGCTAATCCGCCGCGCCATCGATAACGACCAACCCTGCCTCGGCCATTGCCTCGGCGGGCAATTGATGTCGAAGGCGTTGGGCGGTCGCGTGACCGGCAACGCGGTGAAAGAAATTGGCTGGAATGCGTTGCAGGTGGAAAATTCACGGCTCTCTGACGCCTGGCTGGGCGCAGAAAAGAGCCCGCTCACGACTTTTCAGTGGCACGGCGAAACGTTTTCAATTCCGGATGGTGCAGAACGCATTCTCACCAGCGCGGCGTGCGCGAATCAGGCGTTTGTCATCGGTAAATCGCTGGCCATGCAGTGCCACGTTGAGATGACGCCAGCGATGATTGAAAACTGGTGCGAAGACTGGGCGAGTGAGAACGCTGATTCCGCACTCCCCAGTGTGCAAACACCTGACGAGATGCGGGCCGCGCTCGCAACAAATATATCGGCTCTGAATAAACTCGCCGACCGGCTGTATTCGAAATGGCTGGAGGGCGTCGTCGAACGCGCAACTACGTGATGAACGCGCGCCTGCGTAAATCGCGCTGGGCTAGTCTCGAAAATTATTAAACTGCAACGGCACTTCGGTAATTTTTTCTTTGCATAGCGCAATCGCCTGCTGAAGATCGTCACGCTTGGTGCCGGTCACGCGCACTGACTCGCCCTGAATCGACGCGGTGACTTTGATTTTTGAATCTT
>JAYVXF010000304.1:0-3492 GCA_043793345.1 Betaproteobacteria bacterium
CCAGTCTTCGATGCGGTGCACTTTGCCACCGCCTTGGGCGATGGTCGCCTTGTAACGATCAATCATGGCGGGCACTTGCTCGCTCTGATCGGGGTGAACGATGAATACGATCTCATAATGGCGCATTAAAATCTCCTTGTGGATTAAGAAGTTACGATAGTTACTTCACGTAAACTCTTTGGTTAAGCTTCCCGCCATGCGCACGGCGGTGAAGCAAGGGGTTCCGAATTGTAGTTACAGTGTCTCGCCTGATGCGAACAAAGAATCAAGCAAGCCCATGATTATGCATGAAAACTTGAAGCAAATCAATACTTACCTGCCCGAGAACTCCACTGATACGCTCACCCGTGCAGCTCGTTATAAATTGTTTCCGCCAACTCGCGACTGATGCCCTCCACATTCGCGAGATCATCAATCCCCGCCGAGATCACCCCTTGCAGCCCACCGAATTGCGCGAGCAATGCTTTACGCCGCTTCGGCCCGACACCAGCAATGTCTTCAAGCCGCGAAGTGTTACGCTTTTTTGCGCGACGCGCGCGATGGCCGGTGATGGCAAACCGATGCGCTTCGTCGCGGATTTGCTGGATCAAATGAAAGCCGGCATTGTCTTTTGGCAGATGCAATTCGCGACGTGTATTGCCAAATATGAGCGTTTCCAATCCGGCTTTTCGATCTTCGCCTTTGGCCACACCAATGAGCTGAATATCGCCCAAGCCCAATTCGTTCATCACCTCTTCGCCGATGCCGAGTTGACCCTTGCCGCCGTCAATCAATATCAGATCGGGTCGCGGACGAGGCTCTGCCTCATTCTCCGGCTGTTCGGCAATTTTTTTGTAGCGGCGCATCAGCACGTCACGCATCGCCGCGTAATCATCGCCCGGCGTAATGCCGGTGATGTTGTAGAGGCGGTATTGCGAAGGCTGCATTGCGCCGCGATCAAACACCACACAGGAGGCGACCGTGGCCTCGCCCTGGGTGTGGGATATGTCGAAGCACTCGACGCGCTGCAGGCCCTCCATGGCCAGCGCGTCTTGCATCAGCGCGAGTCGCTTTTCTTGCGAAGCACGTTCAGCCACCCGTTGCTCAATCGCAAACCGCGCATTCTTGGCGGCCATCGCCATCCACACTTTTCCTTCGCCGCTCGGGTGCGTGACGATGGTCACCTTGCGTCCGGCGGTTTCAGCCAGTGTTTCCTGCCATTCATCGATCTCAAAGTTGCCATCAAGGATCAATTGCGCGGGGGGCGTTTGCGCGCTGTAGTGTTGATCGATGAACGCGTCAACAATAATTTGTAAATCTGCATCTGCGGCATTCACCGGAAACAGACTCTTGTCGCCCAAATGCCGTCCGCCGCGAATCATCACCAGATTCACGCACCAGGTGCCGGCGATTTCAATGGCGGCGATGACATCGACATCACGCTCGCTGGAGGATTCGACAAACTGCTTCGTCAGCACGCGCTGTAAAGTGCGAATCTGATCTCGAAAACTTGCCGCCAGCTCGAACTGCAGCGCGGATGATGCCGCTTCCATTTTTTGATTGAGTTGTTCGAGGACTTCGTTTTCTTTGCCCTGCAAAAATAGCTCGGCGTTGCCGATGTCTCGCTCGTAGCTGGCTGCATCGATCAGCCCGACACAGGGCGCCGAACAACGGCCAATCTGGTGCAGCAAACACGGACGCGAGCGATGCGCATACACGCTGTCGTCGCAGGTGCGCAGCTTGAATACCTTTTGCAAATGATTCAGCGTTTCACGTACCGCCCATGCCGATGGGAAAGGTCCGAAATAGCGATTCGGCTTCACATGTGCACCACGATAAAAACGAATCTGCGGAAACGCGTGGCCAGTGACCATGATGTACGGGTAACTCTTGTCGTCGCGAAACAGCACGTTGTAGCGCGGTGCCAACGACTTGATGAGATTGTTTTCCAGCAGCAGCGCTTCGGATTCGCTACGGGTAATCGTGGTCTCGATGGCCGCGATGTGCGAGACCATCAGCGTCGTGCGCGGGCTGGCGTGTTGCTTTACAAAATACGAGGTCACGCGTTTTTTTAGATCGCGCGCCTTGCCGACGTAGATTACCTCGCCGGTCGCATTTTTCATGCGGTACACGCCCGGCAGATTTGGTAGCTGCGCGAGGATGGGTTTCGGGTCGAAGGTGGTGTCGCTCATGCTGCAATGTGTGTCGTGACTAAGCCCGCAATTTCAAGTGACTTTGGATTGCCGTAAACACATCGTGGAACGTTTTTTCAGTGAGTCGACGCGTGTTGGTATTGTAGCGGGAGCAATGATAGCTATTGAACAGCACGTGGCCGTCTGGCAAAAGATGCTTCGCACCATGACCAAATTTATGCGCGCTTTTTTTCAATCCGGTGGCCATCAATACCGCGCCATGCGCGATGCCGCCTAGCGCCAGGATGACCGTCTGGCGCGGCGTTTCAGCCAGTTCCTCTCTCAGGAATTGATTGCAAACAGCGATTTCGGATGTCTCCGGCTTGTTTTGCGGCGGCAAACATTTCACCGCATTGGTGATGCGGCAACCGATCAATGTCATGCCATCGTCGGCAGCGACCGACTCGGCTCGATCTGCGAAACCAAATTTATGCAGGGTGCTGTACAAAAGGACGCCCGCGTAATCACCGGTGAATGGCCGACCAGTTCGATTCGCGCCGTGCAGGCCCGGTGCCAGGCCGACGATAAGCAGCTTTGGTTTCGCGACGCCAAACGGTGGCACCGGCTTACAAAAATAACTGGGGTAATCCACCTTTACGTCGTCGAGAAAAGTGGCGAGACGAGGGCAATCGCGACAGTCTGATTTGTACGTCAGTGAGCGTTGCGGTGGAGATTTTGTTGTCATGAATTTGCAGCTAAAAATAAAAAGGGCACGGAACTTCGTGCCCTTTGACAAAAGTGTGGCGAGGATAATTTCTCCGCGTTTTTATCCCTAAACGCGGCGACGGTATTCACCGGTACGCGTGTCCACTTCGATCTTGTCGCCGTTCTCGCAAAACAGCGGCACCGACACTTTGAAGTTGGTCGGCTTGATCAGCGCCGGTTTTAACACCTTACCCGACGTGTCGCCACGCACCGCCGGCTCGGTCTCGATCTGGCGAACCACCGACGTTGGCAACTCAACCGATATCGCTTTGCCATCGTAAAAAATTACATCGCAAGGCATGCCATCGTCGAGATAATTGAGCGCGTCGCCCATGTTCTCGCCTTCGACTTCGAACTGGTTGTATTCACTGTCCATGAACACATAAAGCGGATCTGAAAAATATGAGTAGGTGACTTCTTTGCGCTCGAGTTGCACCACGTCAAACTTGTCGTCGGCTTTGTACACGGTCTCCATGCCGGACGAGGTCAGTAAGTTTTTGAATTTCATTTTGACAACAGCGGCGTTACGGCCACCTTTGCTGTAGTCGGCTTTCAGCACGACCATCGGGTCTTTGCCGATCATGACGACGTTGCCAGCGCGGAGTTCTTGAGCGAT
>JAYVXF010000305.1:0-3466 GCA_043793345.1 Betaproteobacteria bacterium
GGAATCCAAGTTTGGCTGCGTGAACTTGGATTCCCGCCTTCGCGGGAATGACGAACCCTGATTTGAAACTGTCGCCATTATTTCTGACTGATGAGTAAAATCAAAAGAGCCGCAATATTCGCGGCTCTTTTTATAAGTGGAATGCATTATTCCGTCGGCTTCCTGAACACCGATTTAAGCGCGCCAAATAATCCACTCTTTTTTTCCTCGTCCTCCGGCGACGGTGCGGGACTGACGACGTATTGCGGCGCTTTCGGCTGCGGCCTCAGGGATTGACCCGTAGCACCCGGGTTGAATGCGGGACGCCGGTTGAAATCCTTGAAGTTGGAATCTTTGCCGATAAAAAGCTTGGCCAATTCTTCCAACGATTTATCGGTCACTGCGTCAGGCTCGAGCGTGTAAACGGTGGGGCCAAAATCTTCGACGTTTTTCAGCCGGAACCGAATCGCGCCGTTGTCGTAGTCGCCCACCACTTCGGCACCACACAACACGTCGCAATTGATCTTGAAAACCTCGTGGATCGTCACGCGCCGCTCGTTCTTGAACGGCTCTGACGTAAAGCGCATATTATTTTGCCACAGCAAATCACGGAAACGTTCAATCTGCTCGGCTTCGCGCCTGACCGTTAACTGTTCCGGCTTGCCTCGCTTGAAATTGATCGTGACGTTTTCGAAATGCTCGGCATTGTCGCGCTGTGAAGTGCGATATTCGATCCGGTAATCGGTCTGCACCAGACCATCAATTTTGCCGACCGTCAATAAATCGTAGACGCGCGGACACGGTGGCTTGACCACATTTAACTGCTTGAACAATTCGCTCATGTACAGGAAAGTTTTGCGCAGCGCCCGATCAACCGCCACCGCATTGGCGTTGATCGACTGGGTCTTGACTGCTGCCTGATTCTTGAGTGTCTCGGCCTCTTTTTTGAGGTCGTCGAGAAGTCCCATATTTTCTCCGCTATGCCGATTTGCCGGTAGTGCGATATGCTGATCCATATCTTGATTTTGATTTGTTGCACATTTTACCGCACGCCGCTGTCAGCCACAAAGGTAATACCAAACACCACATCGACTGACATGAAAGCCATCCTCGCGCTCGACCAGGGCACCACCAGCTCACGTGCATTGCTGTTTGACCGCAACGGCGAAATCCTCGCGTCGGCGCAGCGTGAATTCACGCAACATTTTCCACAGCCCGGCTGGGTGGAGCACGATGCGATGGAAATCTGGCAATCCCAGTGCAGCGTTGCCGCCGAGGTCATCGCCAAAGCCGCACCAGGCGGCAGCGACATCGGAGCCATCGGCATCAGCAACCAGCGCGAAACCACCGTGCTGTGGGATCGCGCCACCGGCACGCCCGTGGCACGAGCCATCGTCTGGCAGGATCGCCGTACTGCTGATTTTTGCGAAATACTGAAACGCGACGGACTCGAAGCGACTGTTCGCGATAAAACGGGCCTCATCATTGATGCGTATTTTTCTGGCACAAAATTAAACTGGTTGTTGGCGCATGTTCCCGGCGCACGCGAGCGGGCGATGCGCGGTGAGCTGGCATTCGGCACCATCGATAGCTGGCTGATTTGGCAACTAACCGCAGGCAAAGTCCATGCCACGGACGTTTCCAACGCGTCCCGCACGATGCTATTTAACATCCACACGCTAGCCTGGGATGACGAGCTGCTGCGCGCGATGGACATTCCGCGTTCGCTCCTGCCGAAAATTGTCAGCTCCAGCGAAATCATCGGCGAGACCGCCTGCGCAAATCTGCCACGCGGCATCGCGATCAGCGGCGTGGCGGGCGATCAGCAGGCCGCGCTGTTCGGCCAGGTCTGCCATCAACGTTCCATGGCAAAAAACACCTATGGCACGGGCTGTTTCATGCTGATGAATACCGGCGACGCACCGGTCGTGTCGCAACACAAACTGATTTCCACGGTGGCGTGGCGGCTGCATGGCGAGGCCGCACAGTACGCACTGGAAGGCAGCGTATTCATCGGCGGTGCGGTCGTGCAATGGCTGCGCGATGGCTTGGGGATTATTGAAAAATCATCCGACGTGGAAGCGCTTGCAGCGTCGGTGCCGGACGCCGGCGGCGTGATGCTGGTACCCGCCTTCGTGGGGCTCGGTGCGCCGCACTGGGATCCAAGCGCGCGCGGCGCGATCCTCGGCCTCACGCGCGGCAGCACCCGCGCGCACATCGCGCGCGCCGCACTCGAATCGATTGCCTATCAAAGTGCTGAGCTCGCCAGCGCGATGAATGATGACGCTGCTGCGCCGTTGACCGAGCTGCGTGTCGACGGTGGCGCGTCGGTCAATAATTTTTTGATGCAATTCCAGGCCGACCTGTTGGGAGTCAATATCGTGCGACCAAAGATTACGGAAACAACCGCGCTCGGTGCCGCCTATCTGGCGGGGCTCGCAGTCGGCTTCTGGAAAACGCAGCATGAAATTGCCGCGTTATGGGCGACGCAACGCACGTTTGTGCCAGGCATGTCGGTAGATGAAGCGGGCGCGCGCATCGCCGCGTGGCGGCATGCGGTTGAGCGCACCAAGAATTGGGTTTAGGTCGCGCCGTGATTTCACATGTCTTCGTCGGCGTCAGCGAATTTGATCGCGGCTTCAAATTTTATTCGGCGGTCACCAACGCGCTCGGGCTGCAATTAAAATTTTGCGAAGCCGACAAGCAGTGGGCAGGCTGGCACGCAGTTGATGCACCGCGCCCGTTGCTGCTGATCGGGACGCCGTTCAACGGCCAAGTCGCACAACCCGGCAACGGCCAGATGATTGCGCTGCTTGCGCGCAACCGCGCCGCTGTCGATCTCGCACACGCAACGGCGTTGGCAAACGATGCCACCTGCGACGGGCCACCCGGATTGCGACCGCAATATCACGCGAATTATTACGGTGCGTATTTTCGTGATCCTGACGGGAACAAGATCTGCGTGTGCTGTCACGATGCCGTTTGAACGACACATCCAGGCAATGCCAATTAGTGCTCGTGGGGTGCGCGCCGCGCACACGTTTTTATTGATGCAGATAGACAAACTCAAGCACTGGCGCGCCTTCGCCGCCATTTTCACTCCGTAAGCCGCACCAGTGCTTGTGTTTATCTGTTTTTTGCAAGGCGAGGATGCGCCTGAAACGCGTCTGCAGACACAGGCGATTAGGCGTTTTCAAGTCGCTGCTTTTTTCGCTGGAAATCGCTGCCGTCTCGGTAGAATGTAGCCACGACACGCGCCAGCAGCCAAGAGTGACTCACAACATGAAAGCACCAGCGATCAAACCATTGTGCATGGCATTTTTTGCGCCCCCCGCTGCAACCATCGCAACCAGACTGCGGGCATTGCATTGATGGCGACCGCCGCACCGACGCTTGCGAAGCTGAGTTTTCCGAAACTGCATCGGCCAATGCAGCGAACCCGTCTGTTCGCTTTGATCGAGGAGCGCAGTCATCATTCACTGCTGTG
>JAYVXF010000306.1:0-11079 GCA_043793345.1 Betaproteobacteria bacterium
CAGGCTCAGGGCGAACGGGGATTAACTGAACAGTATTGAGACCTGACCCTGCGCGTGACCCTGCGCGTTTCATGACCATGCGCGCTTCAACAGCCCAACAATGCCAGCTATGTCAATCCGTTCAAATTGATCCGCCGTTTGATGTTGGGCTGGTAAGTCTAGCCCAACCTACGAGGTGCGATGTTGAGAAAACGGTGGATCTTCCGAGGATGGGCACGCGTTTGACCGATAGTGCGCATCGGATACATTCAAGAATCGTAAAGAAAAAGCGTTTGAAATTCCTATGCCCTGGAACCCGTGCTGAACGCGTCAAAGCACCACGAGCCTGGGCGTCACTTAGTTTTCATGACCTTCAATCCACACAAGGGAGCTCTATGCAACACGCAATTTTTGGCATCAAGAAGTGTTTAGCACTTGCGCTAAGCGCGCTGGCAGCGATCAGTCTTTCGCCACTCGTGCACAGTCAGGCCAAAACAAAATCCGTTGCGCCCATCGAAGTCATGATCGTCGGCACCTATCACATGGACAATCCTGGGCGGGACGTGAACAATGCAAAAGTCGATAGCGTGCTCACGCCTCTCAAACAAAAACAATTGGTGGAAGCGGTCAATCAGCTCGCGAAATTCAAGCCGAATAAAATTGCAGTGGAAATGGTCGCCAAACAGCCTGACATGACCGCTGGCGATTTCGAAAAATTTACCCCAGCTTCATTGCTTACCGACAGCAACGAGATTACGCAAATCGGCTATCGACTGGCGCATCAGCTCGGACATAAAGTCGTCTATGCGATTGATGAGCAGAGCGACACCATTGACTATTTTCCCTACGACAAAGTGGAAGCATTTGCCAAAGAGAATAATCAGGACAAGCTCATGGAGCCGGGACGCGAATGGTCTAAACGTGCTACTGCCAAATTTGAAAAGGCGCAGAAAAGCAAAACGGTGCGTCAACTTTTGCTGGATATCAACAAACCGCAGCGCGCCATGGATGAGATGCGACTTGTCTACTACCCGTTCTTGGGAATCGGCAGTCAAAAATCACTGATCGGCGCAGAACTGAACGCGGGCTGGTATCAACGCAATGCAAAAATTTTCGCCAAACTGAATCTGGTCGCCAAACCGGGCGACAAGATTTTAGTGCTGTATGGCGCGGGACATAATTATTGGCTGCGACATTTTGTGGATCAAATGCCGGGGTACAAGCTTACGGATGTAGTGCCGTATTTGAAGTGAGCGCGTTGGGCCCGCTTCAACAGCCCAACAATGCCAGCTATGCCGATCCGTTCAAATTTATCCTCCGTTTGATGTTGGACTGGTAAATCCAGCCCAACCTACGCGCTAGCCCCTTAAAGGCCCCATTTGGGGAGGAGTATTCATTAATTGAATGTACAAAGGGGTCTACAACGGGGTCCATGTACAAAGGGGGCAAGTCTCCCATGTACAAAGGGGTCATGTAAAAAGGGGGCAAGTCTCCCATGTAAAAAGGGGTCAAGTCTCCCATCTTGCACTCGTTGCTATTGTAAAAAGGGGTCAAGTCTCCCATCTTGCACTAGTTGCTATGACGAGCAAAAGTCCAAGAGTAATAGCAGGGTTTGAAAGGGGCGGGGAATGAAAATGGGAATTGGGAGACCTGACCCCGCACTAGACCCTGACCCCGCACTAGACCCCGCACCGCGAAACTAAAACGCCCGCTCAATCAACTTGACCACCGGCGCATTCGCGGCCAGCGTGCCGAATACCTTGCCGCCAAAATTGCCGAGGCGCGATTGGCAAAAGCTGTCGGTGACCAGCTCGTTACCCGCGCCAAGCAATGTCGCCGCCTGCAGTGCCAGCGCCATGCGTTCCACCAGATAGCGCGAGCGTTTTTCCAGATTCGCCGTATCGGCAAGTTGCACACTGAGTGCGGCGATTTCGGCATCCAGCAAGGTGTTGCCGCCTTTGACTTTTGCAAACTCGGTGAACAAGGCGTCGCGCGTCGCTGGCTCCCGGGTCAACGCGCGCAGCACGTCGAGACACTGAATATTTCCGCTGCCTTCCCAAATCGAATTCAGCGGTGCCTGTCGATAGAGCCGCGGCAAAATCGATTCCTCGACATAACCCGCGCCACCCAGACACTCCTGCGCTTCATTCACAAATGGCGGGCAGCGCTTGCATATCCAGTATTTGCCGATGGCGGTGGCGATGCGCGCGAACGCCGCCTCTTGCGGGTCGCGCGCGGATGCGTCGATGGCACGCGCGACGCGTAACGAAAATGCCATCGCCGCTTCCGCTTCGAGCGCCAGATCGGCCAGCACCATTTGCATCAAGGGTTGCTCGATCAGCAATTTTCCAAACGCCTGTCGATGACGGCAATGATGGATAGCCTGCACCAGTGCCTGGCGCATGATGGCGGCGGAGCCGATCATGCAGTCCTCGCGCGTCAAGGCGACCATCTCGAGAATGGTGGCGATGCCACGGCCTTCCTCGCCGATCATCCACGCCAGTGCTGAGTGAAACTCGACTTCAGAACTGGCATTGCTCCAGTCGCCGAGTTTGTTTTTGAGTCGCTGAATATGGATCGCATTACGTTCACCATCGGGCGCGCTATTCGGCAAAAAACGCGGCAGCAGAAAACACGAAATGCCCTGCTCGGCTTGCGCCAGTACCAGAAACGCATCGCACATCGGTGCGGACATAAACCATTTGTGGCCGACCAATTCATATAGCTCGTCAGGCCCGGATTTGCCGAGAGGCGTGGCACGCGTGGTGTTGCTACGCACGTCGGAGCCGCCCTGCTTCTCGGTCATGCCCATGCCGATGGTATTGCCGTTCTTTTGCCACGCAGGAACGTGACGCGCGTCGTATTCGGTCGAGAGTATTCGCGGTAGCCAGCTCGCCGCCAATGTTGGCGACTGCCGTAGCA
Source organism: Betaproteobacteria bacterium (assembly GCA_043793345.1). Taxonomy (GTDB): domain Bacteria; phylum Pseudomonadota; class Gammaproteobacteria; order Burkholderiales; family Usitatibacteraceae; genus UKL13-2. The sequence continues at coordinate 2,902 of JAYVXF010000306.1, forward strand.
CCGGTATCGCCGCATGGGTCATGGTCAACGGGCAGGAGCTGCCTTGATCGGCTTGCGAATACAGGTACATCAGCGCGGCACGCGCAACGTGCGCGCCGGTTTTATCACTGTGCTGCCACGAGAAATTCGCCACGCCGTGTTGAATACCCAGCGCCATCAGGCGGTGATACGCAGGATGAAATTCGACCTCGTCAATGCGATTGCCGAATCGATCAAACGGCTTGAACACGGGCTTGTTTTCGTTGGCGAGAAAACCGGCAGCCATCATCTCGCCACCGACCGCAACGCCGAGCGCATGTAGCTCATTTTCTGCCCACGCGCCACCTTCGCGCTTGACGGCCTCGCGCAGCGGCGTGTCGGTCGTCCAGGCATCGTAGGGCACCAATGGCGGTGGCTGATTGCTTACCTCGTGGGTTACAAAACGGTTGTTCAGCGGTGCATTCATTTCATTCGCTCGTCAGGAAGTAAAGCCGTGACATCGGCTGCTAAATTTTGAATTCGCGCGCCAGCAGTTCATACGAGCGGTGTCGCGCCACCGGGTCGTGCGTCCAGGTGTTAATGACGATTTCATCCAATGCCAAACGCGCGGCGAGTGCCGTAAGCAGCGTCGCCACTTGTGCGGGCTCGCCGACCAGCGCCCGCGCCCGCAACGCCGCGATGGTCGCGCGTTCCTCGCTGGAATAAGCATAAGCTGCGGCCTCTTCAGGCGTGACCAGTGGCATCCGCAACCCGCGCTCGAAGCCCACGCGCCAAAATTCGCGCGTCATCAATAGCCGCCTCGCCTCGACTTCGGTGTCGGCCGCCAGCGCCCACACGCAAATGGTCGCGATTGGCTTGGGAAAACGCGCGCTCGGTCGATAGTGTTGCCGGTAAAGTTCGAGCGCCTCCTCGACGCCGCGACCGTCACTGAAAAAATACGCGAAGGCATACGGCAAACCAAAATAGGCGGCCAATTGCGCGCCGTAGTTGGAGCTGCCGAGGATCCATAGCTCGGGGCTGGTCGGGCCAAGCGGGTGCGCGGTGATCTGGCGAAACGCGTGCCCCTCAGGCAAAGTGGTTCCGGTCACCCAATCCTGCAAATCGCGCACCTGATTCGGAAATTCTTCCGCTGCATTTGAATTCGGATTTAACGCAAACGCGGTCAGCCGATCCGACCCCGGTGCGCGACCGACACCCAAATCAATGCGTCCCGGCGCGATGCCCTCGAGCACGCGAAACTGTTCCGCCACTTTCAACGCCGAATAATGCGGCAACATCACCCCTGCGCTACCGACGCGTATCCGCGCGGTCGTCGCCGCAATCGCTGCCATCAGCACTTCCGGCGCAGAGCCGACGATGCTGTCGCTGTTGTGATGCTCTGACACCCAGTAACGGTGATACCCCAACGCATCGCAATGGCGCGCGAGGGCGAGCGATTCACCGATGGCAACGCTTTGTGATGCGCCCTTGGCCGAAGGCGACTGATCGAGCACCGACAATTTCATTGCGTTTGACTTTCAGAGAATGCGGCAGAGTGGAAACGTTGCGGGTGATCACGCGCCAATTGAAATCACATTTTTGGGGCGCACATAAAATGGCGTGCGCTATCGCGAAATTGTGCCGTGCCCATCATCCATCGTGATATCGACCATCAATTCGTTCGCCAAACTTTCGAGACCCTGACGCAGCTCATCGGTATCAAGCGACAGCGGCACCAACAGCCGCGCATTCATCTGAAACATCTGCTCACCCGACCACGCGCCGCTGATGACTTCGGTTTGCAATTTTTCAATGCTGATGCCGCGTTGCGCGAGCTGACTGGAAATGCTGTGGATGATACCGGGCCGGTCGTTGCCGACCAAATCGAGTTTCAGATGCCGCACTGCATTCGCATCGCTGCCGTCACCGCCCCTGGCAACGGCGACTCGCATGCCCGGCGAGTCGAGCGAGCGCAGCGCCGCCATCAAGGCGTCGCACTGTTGCACCGACACCTGCAATTGAACGATGCCCGCAAACTGCCCCGCAAAATTAGCCATCAGGCTATCGGTCCAGTTCGCGCCGAACTCAACTGCCTTATCCGAAACGGCGCTGACAATACCGGGACGATCCGGGCCGATGACGGTGATGACGAGCGAGGTCAGCATGGTGATGCGTCCTTGTGCGGAAAAAATTAATAAGCAATTTAACCACGCCTGTTGTTGCGTTGCCGGCACGTCGAATATCATGCCGCGTTATAGCTAGCATTGGTCAAACACAAGCACTGGAGCGCCTTTACAGACACTTTCGGTCTGTAAGCCGCGCCAAATGGCGATCTACGCATTTGGGAACTTCTATTAACCCGTCATTCCCGCGAAGGCGGGAATCCAAGTTTTCATACGGCCGTGATCTCTCAACGAAATTGGATTCCCGCCTTCGCGGGAATGACGGAAATTTGAGGTTAATAGAAGTTCCCATTTACATATATTGCAATTCCGGGCTTTGGTAAAATCATTCATCATCAGGAGCCCCCATGTACACCCTCTACTATTCCCCCGGCACCGCCAGCATGGTGGTTCATCTTGCATTGCTCGAAATCGGCGCGCCGTATCGGCTGGAATTGGTCGACTTCGATGCTGACGCGCAACACAGCGCGGCGTATCTGAAATTGAATCCGCTCGGCGTGGTGCCGACATTGGTCATCGACGGTCGACCGATGACCGAGTCGGCCGCGCTGTTGATGATCCTGGCCGAACGTCACCCCGAGGCGCGTCTCGCACCTGCACCCGGTACGCCCGAGCGTGAGGCGTGGATGCAGTGGATCGTGTACCTGAGCAATTCACTCGCCTCGGCATATCGCCTGTGGTTTTATCCGCCTGACTTAGGCATGAACGAGCACACGCCCGAAATCCGCGCCGCCGTGCAGCGCAAAATAGAAGCGGTGTGGAATCATCTGGATGCGCATCTTGCTGCGCACGGCCCGTATCTGCTCGGGCGCGAATTTTCCGGTGCTGATTTATTGTTGACGATGCTGATGCGCTGGTCGCGCAACATGCCGCATCCGGTGACCGAATGGCCTGCGCTGAAAAATCTCGCCGACCTGATCCGTGCGCGCGCCAGTTGGAAAAAACTCTATGAGCTTGAGGGCTTGAGCGAGTGGTGATTCGGTGCGTGTATCACGTTGGCGCTTGCACAATGCCTACTTAACGACCGGTGCCACCGGCACCGGCCCCTCGACATAAGGCGTCGGATCGAGCGCGCGGTTCAACACTTGCGCAACGCGTGCGCCGGCCTTGGCGAGCTGTAGCGGAATCACCTCAACGGCGGCGTTCACATACGCCTGCGGCAACTCCACCGGCGTTGCCGTCCACGGCTCGCGACACACGAAGCTCGGCAGCTTGGCGTAGGTGACTGACTTGCTCAATTCGTAAGATTCATTCATCCAATCGCGGATGTCGGTCTTTTGCCAATCACGCATTTCTGTTTTCCGGTAACGGCTCAATAGTTGTTGCGCAAATTCACGTTCGCTGCTGCCGCGCAACGCGAGCCTCACCAAATCGGTATCCCACACCGCGTGCAAGCGCCGCGCATTGGTTGCACCCGGCAGCAACACGTTCTTGAAATTGGCACCGGCATCACTATCGTCAGCGGCGTGCAGCGGCTGATGAATGTCGCCGACGATATGCACCAGAAAGCGCGCCGCCAACGCGCGCACTTCTGGTGGATTGGTGAAGTCGCCGAGTACCTTGATCAACACCGGCACCCGCGCCGAGGCACAGTCACCGTTGGGACAATATTGCTCGAACGTCAACGTCTGGCAAACCGGCTGATTGTCGTAGTGCCATTTATCGGAATTCGGGATCAGTTGCGAAAGTGTGGCGCGATTCAAATCGATGTAATTGGCGATGTCGCCCAGATCAGCGCCGGGAATGAGATCGTTGAGCCGCATGCGGGTGCGTGGCGTCAGCAGCTCGGCCGCCACCAGACCGGTGACGCGATGGCCTTCGCTGCCCCATGCGAATGCGCTCGTGGATGCGAATGTCGCCGATAGCAACAGAAACGCTGCAACAACATTTTTATAAAGCGTCGCGCGCAAAATAATTTTTAGCATTGTCAGTATTTTCTTAAACATCATCGACTCGCGCCTGGCCGCGCGACGCCGAAGCAACCGCCGCGTCAACCCGTTTCAGCAGCGGACCCTGCAATGAACGCACGTGTTTGTCCCAATGCTTCCACGTTTGCTGCAACTCGCTTTGCATATTTTTAGCAGTCGCAATGTCGCCGACCGAGGCCGACCAGATTGCATATTGCGCCTTTGACGCGACGCCGCCAAAACGCGTCACCGCCTCGTGAAACTCCTCTTTCGCCTCGGCATTTTTTCCAGTCGCCGCCAGTGCCTGCGCGAGCAACACGCTAAGCTGCTCCTGCCGAAAGCTGCGATTGTGCGCACGAATTTCAAGTAGCAATCGACTCGCGCCGGTCGCATCGTTCGCCTGCAACTTCGCCTTGGCCGCGCTAAAGCCGATCTCCGGATCCTTCGCGAACGGACCTTTCAAACATAAATCAAATTGCGCCACCGCCTGCCCGGTCTCGCCCGCGTCGAGCAAAGCGTTCGCCAGCCGGATCTGGTTTTGCGCCGTCGGCGTGAGCTCGAACGCGTCCGTAGCACTGCGCAGCTCGCGGCCAGGATCAAACGCCTTGACCGCGATGGCGGCAACACTTTTTAGCCCGCGATCAACCCGCGAGGCCGGTAAAAATTCGACCATGAAATAAACCAGACTGCCCAGCAGCGGAAACGAAAATAGAATGAGCAGCCAATACATCTGGCGACCTTTTCGGATCACGTGAACGGCAAAAAAAATGGCCACCAAAAAATGCAGGCCCAAACCGATGAATGGCATGCTCAATCCTTGAATTATTTGCGACGTTGCTTTTAAAGTCCGACAATAATACCTTAGCAATGTGCTGATTAACCTATCGGAAAAAACGACATGCCCGCCGCGGACCCAAACAAAATATTCCTGCAAACCGGCAAGATCAGCGTCACCGCGACCCGCTTCAATAGCGGCGCGGAAACTTACCTCATCAAGAAAATCAGCGGTGTGAGAGTCGAGCCAGAAAAACGCCACACCCGTGTTGGCGTAGCACTGATGTTCGTCGGCGTCGCATTGCTGCTGGGCGGTTTGCTGGCCAATCTTGGCGCGTTGATCATGCTGGGTGCGGCGTTGGCGGTGGGCGGCGCGATGTTGTGCTTTGCCAGGACCAATCGCACCATCGTACTGACGGCGCGCGGCGTCGATGTGCGCGCAGTGACGAGCAAAGACGCGGTGATGATTGCGTCGATTGTGTCGGCGTTGCGCGAGGCGATGGCGGCGCGGAACTCACATTGATTGGAATTGCCATGTACTGCAATGGGGGCTACCATCCAGAAGGCAAGGCAAGCTCTGATCAAGTTAAATTTGAATGTGATTCGACAAGCTCACCACGAACTGAATCAAAAAGTTACCGTTCGTCCTGAGCCTGTCGAAGGACTGAATCAGAGGTTCTCTGGAGGCCAGACCAGACATGGAACAATGAAAGGTGCATGCCATGAATCTCAACATCAGGTATTTGCCCAACCACTTACTTTTGGCGGGCTGTTGTACGTGCTTCGCGATCGCCGCGCACGCCGCCGGACTCGGCGCGCTGACGACGCAATCCGCGTTGGGTCAGCCTTTGTCGGCCGAGATCGAAGTCATCGGCATGCAGCCGGATGAATTCGCGCGAGTGCTTGCGCGCATCGCCGGCCCCGAGCAATATCAGGCGGCCACACTTTCCTATCAGCCGCTGCTGCGGCAACTGCGCGTGGCGGCAGAGCGTCGCAAAGACGGTAAAGCTATTTTGAAAATCACCAGCGCTGCGCCGATTAACGAGCCGACGCTTGAATTGCTGGTGGATTTCAACTGGCGCGGCGGAAGCTTGCTGCAAAAATATTCGCTGCTACTCGATCCGCCGAAATAATTTCGTCTAACGGGTTTTGTCCACCAGCAGACGCGCCGGGTTCGGCTCGACCGGTACAAAAATCCATAGCAGCAGGTAGACGAGCACGCCGAAGCCGTGCAACAACGCCGTCAACAAAAACAGAATCCGCCACGACCATGTCGGGATATTGGTTTGCTTCGCGAGGCCGCCGCACACGCCGCCAATCCATTTGTCGGTCGTCGAAAGCCGGAATTGATTGAGCACGGAAGGCGTTTTTGCGGAAGCACTATTGATCGCATCTTGTGACGACGCGCCGTCGAGTACGCGCTTTTTTGCGAGCGTGAATTCTTCGTCGGTCAAGCTGCCTTGTTCACGCAGCGTTTGCAGTTTTTGCAGTTGGTCGGCCAAGTCCATGATGTATCTCCTTTGCGGTTGATCAAATTACGGCGGGGTGTTGCCGCCAATGAAGTGGAGAATACGCCAACGCGCAGCCGACGTATGCGGCGGTGCGATGGATTGCAGAACGGGGTGGATGAAGCGGAGGAAGATGCTGCAAACAGGGCATCTTCAGTATGCATCGACTCTAGCACTGGCGCGGCTTTCAGACCATTTGTTGGCTGTGAGGCTCGTGGAATGGCGATCTATGTAGTGATGTGCTGCGAAATTGCTTTGCAGGGAATTATCCGTGATCCGTCCCTGATTGTTAGCCATGGGCGAATGATGGCAACAGAAACGGTTCAGGTCAATAGGCAAGGCCTGACCCCGTTTTTTTTTGCCGCGACTCGAACGGATGCTTGTTCATGCTCCATTCTTGGAAGTCCTCGTGTAGTGGAGACGTGCTATCCATAATTGGATGTAGCGCCCGTCCAAGGTGAAAAAAAGCATCCCGAGGATTCTGCTGTGCCAGTTCAAGTTCAAGTGCAATGAAAGCTTGCAAAAACAGGGTCGCAAAAACAGGGTCCGCAAAAACAGCGCAAAAACAGGGTCAGGCCTTGCCTTTTGCCCCATGCTCAATCTCATTTTCTGCCCTCACAATCCTGCTCACCCGCGATACGGACAGGCCCAACGTCTTGCCGATGTCCGACATGCTGTGCTGCCCCTCGGTGACCGCGCAACGAATGCCGGCATCGCGATCTTTACTACGCTTCAGATAGTAATCGATCGGCTTGGTCTTCGCTCGGCGCTGGTTCCGGGGAATGTCTGTGTCCTTGCCCGTATCGCCTTCGATCATCGCTTGCATCCGCTCTACAAATTCCGGCCCGCCCAGAAAGATCTGATGCGCCAGTGCCTCATCCCATAATTTCACATTCTTGCCTGCAGCCACCAATGCCGCGTAGCGCAGACCGGCTCGGCGTCGATCCGCCGCAGTGGCGGCATCGCGCCCGAGCAAGTAGCCATGCACGGCCGGCGTATCCAGCCAGGCCGGTGAGATCGCGTTCCCCGTGTGGGCGCGGTAGCTGCTCCAGCGCCATTTGCCGGGATCGCGCACCAGGCGTGCGCGCACCGGGTTCAGGTCGACGTAACGGCAGACTTCCAGTAGATAGGCATGCTCATCGACCAAAATGCCCTTGAATCGCCCCTGAAATAGATGGCCAACCTTGTCATGCCGACGGTTATAGGTCTGGGTGTAGACGCCGTTGAGCTGCTGCATGAGGCGCGAGAGATTGCCTCGGCGGGTGTGGATGACCAGGTGGTAATGGTTGTCCATGAGGCAGTAGGCCAGTGCGACCGCATCGAACCGCTCCATCGCCTGCGCGACCACCGCAAGGAAGACATCGCGATCTTCATCGTCTTCAAAGATTGGTTCGCGACGATCGCCACGCGAGGTCACGTGGTAAATAGCGCCGGGGAATTCAAGTCGTAGCGGACGAGCCATGGGCGAATGATGGCATGAGAAAGGGTTAAGTGCAATAGGCAAGGCCTGACCCCGTTTTTCGCTGCTCTATTGCAAGACTTGACCCTATTTTTCTTTGCTATTTTTCTTTGACCCTATTTTTCCTGCTATTTTTCACTGTTTGTCCTTTGCCGGTTTCGCAAGTATCTCACTCAAATTTTCCAGACAATACGATTTCACCCATCCCTGTCCATCCGGGATTCTGGAGATAGCAGCTCGCCAGAAACAACAGGGTCAGGCCTTGCCTTTTGCCACGCAACAGAAACAACAGGGTCAAGCCTTGCCTTTTGCCCCACGCTCAATCTCATTTTCTACCCTCACAATCCTGCTCACCCGCGATACGGACAGACCCAACGCATTGCAAATAT
>JAYVXF010000307.1:0-10921 GCA_043793345.1 Betaproteobacteria bacterium
GCCAAGTTCGGCGATCCGTACCCGCACCGTGGTGAGCGGTGGCGTGATAAACCGCGCAATGGGGATATCGTCATAGCCGGCCAGTGCAATGTCATCCGGAACCTTGATGCCGGCTTCGCTAAGCGCAAACAGGCAACCGATCGCCATCATGTCGTTGGCGGCAAAAATCGCCGTCGGCCGCGCCGTCATCGCGAGGATTTGGTTGCCGGCGCGCCAGCCGGATTCCTCGGTGAAATTTCCAGGCAAGACCAGTTCCTCACTGCCAGGCAGGTGTTCCCGCAACGCGTCACGGTAGCCGCGAAGCCGTTCCTGCGCCTCAAAGTTGTTCTCGGGTCCGGCGATCAGCGCTATTCGGTTATGGCCACGACCGATCAGGTGGCGTGCCATGGCGAAAGCGCCACCATAGTTGTCCACCGTGAAGGACGCATGGGTGACACCATCGACTCGGGTGTTCATCAATACGGTCGGCAAGTCATGTGGCAGATTGTCGGCGAGAAATTGGGCATCCACGTGCGGTGACATGATGAGCAGGCCATCGACACGGCCACGCATGGCGCGGATTGCCGCTGCGGCTTCGGCAGAATCGCCATGCGAACTCGAAACAAGCAAATGCAGCTTGCGCACGCGGGCGGCTTGATCGATGCCGCGAATAATTTCGGAAAAGAACTCGCCAAACAGATCAGGCAACAAAACCCCGATGGTCTCTGTCCTGCGGGTAATCAGGCTGCGTGCGCCGCTATGTGGAACAAAGCGCAACTGCTGCGCGATGCTCAAAATGCGTTCGCGCGTTGACTCGGTGATGTTGTCACCGCCATTGAATGCCCGGGATACCGTCGCGATTGAAACGTGCGCCTCGCGAGCAACGTCCTTCATTGTGATGGTTTTCAAGATACTCCTCTTGGCTGCTCACTTCGGAGCAGTTAAACGCTTACATTTGCAAATGTAAGCGTTTTCATTTTGGAAGTAAAGTAAAAATTTAGCGCCGGTCGCAGCGACTGGAAGTGGGCGTTTTTCGTGCCCAAAGCAGTTGCGACGCGTCAGCGCATTTGACCGTGTGATGCCGTAACGATTGAATAAAAACGGCTCACCGCAAAATCGGCCGTATTTATTGGTAGCACCAGCATAAACGAGCCTAGAGCGCCTATTTATGAGAATGTTAAGCCATTTATGGCTGCAAAGCCGCGCCAGTGCTCGTGTTTAATGTTGTAAAAATCGCGAAAACGGATACGCGGCGATCCAACCGCATGCCAACCTGACAATCGCCGTTTTATTGTTTCCGTGGTGCGGGGCTCGTCGCCAACCATTCACGTAACCCCGTATCCGCTTCTGCGTAGTGGAATTTGATGCGCGCAATCACTGCCGCCAAATCTTTCTCGACCGGCACTTGGCGCTCGACGCCAGATTGCATTCGCCGCGCCGAGAGTTCCAAATCTTTGCAGTGAGCCGCGACGCGCGGGAAACCCATGCTGGCAGAGGAGCCGCGCAGGCTGTGCGCGACTTCGGCAAGCTGTGACCAGTGACCACTCGCCAACAGGCGTTCCAATTCGCCGATGCGCTCAATCGCCTTGGTTTGATAAAGCGCGATGAGTCCGCCCACGGCCGAGCCTTCGTGGACGCTGCCGACCGTGGCCGGCAGGTAGCGCAGGTCTTCAAGTTGTTCGGTATCGAGGATCGGCAGTTGCCCGGCGGGCGAGGCGACAGCCGCGCGACCCGGTGATAGCGGCGCTGACATTTGCGATTCGGTTGGCGTTGCCTGACGGCTGACTTCAGTGGTAAATATTCTTTCAAACAGGCTCTTCAAGTCGCTGGTGCGGATTGGCTTTGAAACGTAATCATTCATGCCCAGCGCAAGGTAGCGCTCACGGTCGCCGGGCAGCGCGTGCGCCGTCATCGCGACAATCGGTGGACACGACTCGCCCGGGAGTTGCGCGCGGATTTGTTGCATCGCGGTGACGCCATCAATCTCCGGCATGTGCATGTCCATCAGAATGGCGTCGTACTGCGCCGCGATTGCCATCTCCACCGCGCTGCTGCCGTCGCAGGCTAAATCCGACTCGCAGCCAAGATGTTTCAGCATGCCAAGCACGACCTGCTGGTTGATCTCGTTGTCCTCGGCGACGAGAATTTTTGGCGGCCGTCCACCGAACATACTGAGAAACAACTGGTGACGATTATTGGCCGGTGTCGTGCTTGTATTTGCGTGTGATCGGCTCGCTGCAACGACGTTCGACCACTTGGGCTGAAAGTGTTCTTCGTACACAGGTGTGGGGGTGAACGGGCGCGTCGCAACATCTACATTCGGCTCATGCAGCACCGCGCGCAGCAACACATCAAAAATCTTGCCACGACCCGCCGGTCGCATGACCAAGGCGCAATGGCGGAGCGTCGTGGCCGGTTGTTTTTGTGAGAGTTCTGATCGCGAAGCGGAGGATTGCAACACGACTGAAATCAGCGGGTCGCCACGCAGCGTGCGTGCGTGATCGTCTGTTTCCAGCGCGGCTTGTAGGGCCAATATTTCAGCCGGCGACATTTCCATTTCGGTGAGCAAAACATCGAATGCCGGCCCGGCGGTTAGTGTCGGTACGGCTTGCTCGGGCGACACCGTCACCGTATCGAATCCCCAGCGTGAATAGCGGTGCTGCTGGATGCTGCGCCGGTTAGCGTTGCGGTCGATAACCAGCAGACGCTTGTTGGCGAAATCGAATACGTCGCGCTGCATATACGGCTTCAGTGGCCCGCGCGCAGCCTGGGTGTTCACGGTGAAGATGAACGTCGAGCCTTGGCCCTCGATACTTTCAACGCGGACATCGCCGCCCATCAATTGTGCCAGCCGCCGCACAATCGCGAGGCCCAAGCCGGTACCGCCATACTTGCGGGTCGTCGAGGCGTCTGCCTGCGTGAATGGCTGAAACAGCTTGCTGGCGCGATCAGCGGCTATGCCGATACCCGTGTCGGTAACGCGCCCCTCCAGTTCGAGCTGTCCGGTGGCGGTGTAGCGTGCGATGAGGTTGAACGTAACTTCACCAGTGGCGGTGAATTTAATCGCGTTCGACAGCAAATTAAACAAAATCTGCCGCAGGCGGGTGGCATCACCCGCGATGTAAAAAGGTACGTTGTCGTTCATGTCAAATAGCAGCGCGAGATTTTTTTCACGCGCCTTCTCGGCGACCAGCTCGAACGTCTCCTCGACCAGCGCCACTATTTCGACCGCGACCGATTCCAGGGTCATGTGACCGGACTCGATCTTGGAAAAATCCAGCACATCGCCGATCAATCGCAACAGCGTATCGCCAGAGGCGCGTATCAGGCGGATATAGTCGTGCTGCTCGTCGTTCAAGCTGGTCTCGCTCAACAGACTGGCGACGCCGAGCACACCATTCAAGGGGGTACGGATTTCGTGGCTCATGGTGGCGAGGAATGCTTCTTTGGCGCGCGCGGCTTCCATCACGCGACCGTTTGCTTCGCTTAACGCAAGCTCGGTGTTTTTCTTCTCGGACACGTCGGTGATGGAGCCGACAAACCGCACCGCACGACCATTCGTGTCGTGTTGGGCGACACCGCGCGCGCGTACCCACACGTAACTTTGGTCCTTGCGTTTAATGCGTGACTCCACATCAAAAAATGCGCTCAAGCCTTTGAAATGCGCAATCATCCGGCGGCGAAATTCGTCCGCATCGTCGGGGTGAATGTTTTGCTGCCAGGCAATGTTGGGCGCTGCATCGTCAGCACCGTATCCCATGATTTCACGGAAACGAAGCGAGTAATACATGGCGCCGTCTTTGACCAGCGTGATGTCCCAAATACCTTGTTGCGATGAGCGGATGACCAGATCAAGTTGTTCGCGCTGTCGGCCTAGTTCACGCTCGAGCTGCTTGGTTAATGTCACGTCGGTGATGGTGCCGATGGTGCCCTCCACCGTGCCGTCGGCGCTCTTCGATATTCGTTTTGCAATGATGGTTTCGAACTGTCGGCCATCGGCATTGGTAACGACAACCTCGGCCGCCTCGTATCCCGACGCAGATGCGAGGACTTTCGTGTCATGCATTTCACTTAGCGCAAAAGCCTCAGGCGACTGCAGGTGTGCGCTGGTTTTGCCGAGGACGTCATCGCGCTTCCTCCCAAGCAGCTGCTCCCACGCCTGATTGACGGCGACAAACCGGCCAGCCGTGTCTTTACGGTAGATTGGATTTGGATTGAACTCGATCAACTCTTCCGTAAACCGGGTTTGTTCCTGTAATTTCCGCGTCATGCTCGACGCAAGTGATTCCGCTTGTTGACGCAGCCGGGTCAACAACAATACCAATGCGCCCAGCAGCAGGGTGCCGAATATGCCGACGAGCAGAATTGTCCGCGGCATCTCGCTGCGTAAAGATTTTTCAAGTTGTGGCGTCGAAGAAATCTTTAGCCGTAGCACGCGCTGACCAACCTCGACCGGCAGCTCAATGCGCATTTCGGCGTCGGCATGTGCGGGCGAATTGGCGTCGGCGTCGCTTCCCGGGTAAAGGCGTTGCTCACCATCGAAAAGTTCATACGCGACGGGATAGGCGGGCGAGGCCGGGATGCCCGACACCATGTCGGCGAGATCGATAATGGCGATTGCCGTTCCCGCTGGCTTCGGCATCGACGGATCGCCGTTTTTGGCGGTGGGCGTCGCGTTGAGCGGCAAGACCAATGCGACCCAATCAGCCGCAGGCGGCACTGCCAGGCGCTGCGACATCGTAAGCGTCGAGGTTGCGGCGGCACGGCTGATCGCCGCCAGCAGCGCGGGTGATGTGCGCCATGCGGGCGCACTGCCATCGGTGGGTGGGGGTGCCAGCAAGGCCGGGATTGTTTTTGATACCCGCGGCAAGTCGGCGTTCGGAATGACTTGTATCGTGACCAAACCGGCATGCGGCCCGCCGTCTTGCATGCGGGTGCCGACATACGTGTCCCACGCCGATTGGCTTAAGCCAGGCAGTGCGGTCGCGAACGCTTTTGCGCCGTACAAAAGATTCTCGACATCACGGAGCTGTCGAAGCAAGATGCGTTTTTCACCTTGCGCGATTTCTGCAAAGCGTGCCTCGTTGTCCAAGCGCAATTGGTGCGCGCTCTGAAACGCGGCGAGCAAAGTCGCGATGAGCAGCGCCGCTAAAATTAACCAGGGAAGCTCGATTTTTTTGACAAGCGTCGACAAACCGCTTGCCGAATTGTGCGTTGATGTTAGGCGCTGCGTCATAGATTGACAGATTACCTTATCAGCGGTCGGTTATATAGCGCGAACGGCTGACGATTTGTCGGCAACTGGGCGAAAATGGCGATAGAATTCAATGATGCTGAATAGCGACTTGATTAAAACGACGATTCCTCCGATGTTGCGGCGCGCGCGGCTGGCCGTTTTCGGCATGGCCGCGATTGGCGTGCTCGCAACGACCGATGCAGCCGCAAACATTTTTGCGTTCAAAGACGAGAACGGTGTCACGCATTTTTCCAACCTGCCGCATTTGGACAAACGCTACCGGCTCGTCTACCGGATTCCAACGTCGGCCAGCCTGCGGCCCAACGCGTGGTCGCCGAGCGGCGCCAGAGTGGTCGATATTGAAAAGCTGGTACCGATCATTGCCAGCGCCGCAAGGCTGAATGGGCTTGACGCGAAACTGGTGCATGCGGTGATTCGCGCCGAGTCCGGCTACAACGAAAATGCGATTTCATCCAGGGGTGCGGTCGGATTGATGCAACTCATTCCGGCGACGGCGCAGCGTTACGGCGTCACCAACAGCTATGACGCCACCGAAAATATTTCGGGCGGGACGCGCTACCTGCGCGATCTGCTCAAGATGTTTAACGGCAATATCGAGTTGGCACTGGCTGGATACAACGCCGGCGAAAACGCGGTGATCCGCGCCGGTAATCGCATTCCGCCTTATCCCGAAACGATGGCGTACGTGCCGAAGGTGCTCAATTTTTATCGCAGCCCGGACGTTAGCCGGTTTTGATTTTTGATAGAAATCGACAGACGTAAATCAAGCATTGACGCGCCTCGCAGGGCATTTTATGCCGGAGAAGCGCGCCAGTGCTAGGGTTTGACGATTTCAATCGCCTGCCGCAGGTGCCACGATACCGCCCGGCTCAACAGCGGAACGACTTTTTTCTGGCTCGGCCGCATCACGCGCGTGCTGATGATTGCGCGCAAAAATCGTATAAAAAGTCGGCACCACGAACAGCGTGAGGATTGTTCCCAGCGACATGCCACCGACGATCACCCAGCCGATCACCTGACGCGATTCTGCTCCTGCGCCACGCGCGAGCGCCAGCGGGATTGCGCCGAGCACCATCGCGCCGGTGGTCATCAGGATCGGACGCAATCGCAGCGTGGCCGATTCGATCACGGCCTCGCGCAGCGCCATGCCGCGTTCCTGCAATTGGTTGGCGAATTCGACAATCAAAATGCCGTGCTTGGTGATTAGCCCGACCAGGGTGATGAGCCCGATCTGGCTATAGACGTTAAGCGAGCCGCCGGTAAGCCACAGTGCCAGCAATGCGCCGGTCATGGAAAGCGGCACGGTCAGCATGATCACAAACGGGTCGACGAAACTTTCAAACTGCGCGGACAACACCAGATAAATAAACGCCAACGCGAGCACAAAGGTCAGATAGATGCTGCCGGACGAGTCGCGAAATTCCCGCGACTGGCCGGCCAGATCGTTCTGCACGGTCGGCGGCAATGCACGCGTCGAGGCAGCCTTCATGAAATCGATGGCGTCCTTAATCGCGTAGCCGGGCGCCAGATTCGCGTCGATCCTTGCCGCGCGCAATTTATTGAAGTGATTCAGGCTGCGCGGCGCGACCGACTCGCGCACCGTGAGCAGATTGGAGAGCTGCACCATTTCATTGTTGCGACCACGTACGTAAATGTTGGTGATGTCGTCGGGATTGGATCGATCCACATCGGCAACCTGCACGATCACGTCATATTGTTCACCGCCCTGCTTGAAGCGCGTGACCTGACGTCCACCGAGCATGGTTTCGAGGGTGCGGCCCACCGCTTCCACGTTGACGCCCACATCCGAAATTTTGTCGCGGTTCACGGCGATTTTGATCTCGGGTTTATTCAGGCGCAGATCCGAATCGACGTCCATTAGCCCGGGGTTTTTTGCTGTCTCTACGATCAGGCGATCCACATATTGTTGCAGTTCTTCATAGGGTGCCGACGTCATGATGACAAATTGCAACGGCTTGTCGCGCCCCTGCCCGAGCGAAGCCGGGCTCACCGCGAACGCGCTCACACCGGCGAGGTTACGAAATTTTGGTGCCAGTTCGCGCGCAATCTCCTGCTGGCTGCGGCTGCGCTTATTCCAATCCGTGAGTCGCAGAATTACCCGTCCATCAGAAACGGTGGGAAAGCCGACGATGGAGTTGTAACGCTCCATTTCCGGGATCTGCTTGTAGATATCCTCGATCTTCTTGACGTAGCCTGCCGTGTAGGAAACGGTCGAGCCTTCGGGTGCGGAAATGACGCCAAAGATAATTCCCCGATCCTCGAGCGGTGCCAATTCCTGCTTCAGACTTAAAAACAACGGCACCGCGAGCAAAACAAACACCACCCAAACGGCAACACCGATGCCACGCTTTTGCAGAATGAAGGTCAGCGTGCGTTTGTAGCCGTTGGTCACCCGCAGCAATACCGATTCAATCGCGTTATAGACCTTGCCATGTTTCACCTCGTGTTTCAGGATCAGCGAGCAGAGCATTGGCGAGAGCGTCAACGCGACAAATCCGGATACCACCACCGCACCGGCCAGCGCCAATGCAAATTCGATAAATAGCCGACCGGTACGTCCGGTCGCAAACGCCAGTGGCGCATATACCGCGGCAAGCGTGAGCGTCATCGCGACCACGGCAAACGCAATCTCGCGCGCGCCTTTGATCGCTGCGGCCGTGCGCTCCATCCCCGATTCCAGATTGCGGTAGATGTTTTCCAGCACGACGATGGCATCGTCCACCACCAGGCCAATGGCCAGCACCATTGCCAGCAAGGTCAGTGTGTTGATGCTGAAATTAAACATGTACATCAACGCGAACGCGCCGACCAGTGACACAGGAATCGTGATCAGCGGAATGATGGTGGCGCGAAGATTACGCAGGAATAAAAAGATCACCAGGGCGACCAGCACAATGGCCTCCCATATGGTGCCGAACACCGCTTTGATCGCCTGTTCGATAAACAGCGAGGTGTCGTAAATCACCTCCAGCTTCATTCCCCCGGGTAATGACTTCTGAATTTCGGCGGCCTCTGCGCGTATCGCCAGGGAGAGCTCAAGGGGGTTGGCCGTGGACTGTTTGACGATGGCCAGCGTCGCGGCGTTGCGGCCATTGTAACGGGCGAGAATGCGCTCGTCGATCGGCGCGATTTCGGCACGCGCCACATCGCGAAGCCTGACCGGGTAACCTCCCGCATCGCGGATGACGATGTTGTTGAATTGCTCGGGTGTCTGTAAATCGGTCTGCGCCAGCACGGAAAATTCCCGTGATTGACTCTCGATGCGTCCCGCCGGCACTTCCACATTCTGGCGGCGCAAAGCGTCCTCCACATCGGCCGGACCCAGTTTGTATGCGGCCAGTTTGGCGCGGTCGAGCCAGATGCGCATCGATATTTTGCGTTCGCCAAAGATGCGCACGTCGGCCGCACCGGGCAGCGTGGAAAAGCGCGGTTTGATATAGCGATTGGCGTAGTCGGAAACTTCGAGCGGTGTGTGCTTATCGCTATTGAAACTGACATAGAGGATCGGATCGGCATCGGCCTCGACTTTGGCAATGATCGAGTCGTCGGCTGCGTCGGGCAGGCGGCCACGCACCCGGGCAACTTTGTCGCGTACGTCTGCTGCGGCCGAATCGGGATCCCGCGTCAACTTGAATTTGATGTTGATCTGGCTGCGCTCGGCGCGGGTTTGCGATGTCATTACATCGACGCCCTCGATGCCGGAAAGCGAATCTTCCAACGGCTTGGTGATGGTCGACTCGACCACTTCGGCCGACGCGCCTTTGTACACCGTCTCGACGCTGACGACCGGCTCATCGATCTTCGGGTATTCGCGAACCGACAGTCGGCTATAGGAAATCAAACCGATCAGCAGCACCGCCAGGCTTAAGACGGTCGCAAATACCGGTCGCTTGATACATAGCTCGGGCAGGGTCACGACTTGTCTCCGGCCTTGACAGGCGCGCCAGGAATTGACGCCTTGGCTTCATCGGATGCCGATGTCGACGCGGCGTTGCCAACCGCGGTTTCAGCGGCAATTTTTACTGGTGACCCGTCGCGCAACTTGAGCTGGCCCGCCGTTACCACCACGTCACCGGCCGCGAGGCCCTGCAACACTTCCACCTGCCCCTCGCGTCGCTGACCAATCTCGACCTTGAACCGCTGTGCGCGTCCGTCGATGACTTTGAATAAATATTGTTCATCACCGACCGGGATCAACGATTGTTCCGGCACCGCCACCGAATCGCGTTCATCGCTGAACAACAATCTCACGCGCGCGAACATGCCCGGTCGCAGGCGCGCTTCGGTATTTTTAATCACGGCGCGAATGACGATCGCGCGGCCATTGGTATCGACCAGTGGATTGATCGCCAATACTTTGCCCTGAAATGTCTGATTCGGGAACGCGTCCAGCGTAATTTGCAGCGCTTGGCCGACCGCGACCTGCTTTAAGTAGATTTCCGGAATTTTGAAATCCACTTTCAGCGGATCAATTTCCTCAAGATTGACAATGTCCTGACCATCCTTCACGTAGTCGCCGACGCTCACCATGCGCAAGCCGACGATGCCGGAGAAAGGCGCCTTGATGTCGAGCTTGGTCAGACGCGCTTCGGAAAGATCGTAGCTTGCCTGCGCGAGTTTGAAATTGCTTTCGGTTTCATCGCGCGCCTGCGCAGAGATAAAGCCTTTGGTGAACAAGTCGCGCGACCGCTCCAGTCGACTTTTACTTAAGCCCAGATTGGCTGCAGCTTGCTCCAATTCGGCGCGCTGCACTGACGGTTCGAAGCGAATCAATGTGGCGCCTTTCTTGACGCGCTGACCTTCGCGAAAGCCAATTTCAATGATGCGGCCTGATATCTCAGGCCGAATCGTCACCGACTCGTCCGAGCGCAGCGAGCCAACGGCGGTGAGGCCTTGCGACATGCGCACGGTTTTCACTCTGGACGCTTCAATCGAGATGCCACCACCAGCTGGCTCTGCTTTGGCTGCCGCTTGCGATCCTGCTGATGCCGCGCTAGTCGGCGCGTTGCTGGTCGATGCAGAATGCGACTTTCCCAGCCAATAGCCGATACCGCCGACGAGAACCAAGCCGGCACACAAGCCGACGACCACAATATTTTTTTTCATTTCTTAAGCGCGATTAAGCGCGATTTGGGAAGTTTGATGACGAATGCGAAACGCAACATGCCGCCTGCACCATCAATTATCCTCTGAAATGCATGGGCAGTTAAGCGGCATGGGACAATGGCGTCAGCGAAAAGCGACTGTATAGCCAACGACAGCCGCAGCACAAAAAAAGTTCCCCGCGCGCCGCCGTGCTTCGGGCTACGCGGGAATATCCGGCGTAAGTTGCGCGTCCAAAAATGAAATCTGATCCTTCAACAACAGTTTGCGTTTTTTAAGGCGCTTCAGTTGCAACTGGTCGTGAACCGGATCGGCCACCAACGCGCCGATGGCCAAATCGAGGTCGCGGTGCTCCTGTTTCAGCTCGATGATGCGGTGCTCGATTGCCTCGCTTGCGTCGTTGGTTTCCATGTTTGAGCCGTAGGTTGAAGCAATGACTATAACGCTGCGCCCGCAACTTTGCACTAGTGTCTCGACCCAGAAATAGCGATACATAATGAAACGGATGGATTTTTTTGCATGGCAAGGCGCGAGGAGGCGACATAGCATGGCCTATGGCAA
>JAYVXF010000308.1:0-3355 GCA_043793345.1 Betaproteobacteria bacterium
CCAATCTGCTCCTTCCCCCGGCCACGGGGGGAGAGCGAAGCGAGGGGGCAACGGGGATGGGGGCGATGCCAACGACGGCGCGCGATCTGCAACGACACCTCCATCCCGACCTTCCCCCACATAGCGGGGGAAGGAGGCACGATTGGTGGCGATCACGCGATAACTTGCATAAGTTCCAAACAGAGTGAAGCAGTACACTAGCACTGGCGCGGCTCCTGGAGCATTTATAGGCTGGGAACCGCGCCAGTGCTTGCGTTTCAATATTCGATAGCTCAAGACGCCAATTTCGCTGCGCCTATTCGCGCCGGTATCTTTGTCATTTCGAGCGCCGCGAGAAATCTGCTTTTCCTTCACAGCGCGAACAGCAGATTTCTCACCCGATAAAGCTGGGTTCGAAATGACAGGTGACAAAAAGTAGCGTCGAATTAAACGGCCGATGCGCGCATTGCAAACAAAACATCCACTACGCCGCCACCTTCACCCGAATCTCCTTCAACGCGCCAATCGCCGGATGCCGAAACTGCTCAAGCAATTCCGCTTCACGTTTTTTTGCTTCCGCTAAATGTTGATGCTTCACATGCCCAAAGCCGCGAATGTGTTCCGGAATCGAGGCAATATCGACCGCAAGATCGTAGTTGCCAATTGACAAATGCCCAAGCAACTCATCGATCATCTTCTCGTAATCCGCAATTAGCTGCCGCTCCAACTTGCGTTCTTCCGAATAGCCAAAAACGTCAAACGCCGTGCCGCGCAAGCCCTTGAATTTCGAGAGCACGCCGAACGCACTCATCATCCACGGGCCAAATACTTTTTTGCGTGCTTCGCCCGTGACAGGATCAAGGTCGCTCATGATCGGCGGGGCGAGATGGAAAGTGAATTTGTAATCACCTTCGAATTGCGCAGCGACGCGTTTCACAAAATCGCTGTCGGCGTAAAGGCGTGCGACTTCGTATTCGTCCTTATAGGCCATGAGCTTGAAGTAGTAGCGCGCGACGGCAGCGGACAGCGCTTTCTTACCGGGAAATTTTTCCGTCTCCACCGCTTGCACTTTCGCCACCAGCGCGGCGTAGCGTTCGGCATAGGCGGCATCCTGATAAGCGGTGAGATATTTTTTGCGACGCTCAACCATTTCCTCAATCGATTGCGACATGCGCTGCGAATCTGGCTTTGCTTCAGGCGGAATCGCCATTTTCTGTACGGAATTCAGATCGACCGCAGCGCGCCGTCCCCAATCAAAGGCCTGTTTGTTTTTCTCAACCGCCTGACCGTTCAATTCAATGGCACGCATGATCGACGCATTGCCCAAGGGAATCATGCCCTTCTGCCACGCATAGCCCATCACGAATGGATTGGTAAAAATCGCATCGCCCATCAGCGCTGTCGTGAGCGCGGACGCGTCAACAAAATCAACCGCGCTGCTTGTGCCGTTTGCGCCTGCGTATTCCCCCATCGCCTCTTTTAATACGCTCTGCATTTCCAACACGGGAATATGCAAATCCGGATGTTTGGTGAATTCGCTGGTGGTCGCGACATCGCTATTGACCACGCCGCGCGTTTTCCCTGCTTGCATTTTGGCAATCGCTTCGTCGGAGGTGGAGACAATCATGTCGCAACCCAGCACCGCATTGGCTTCACCTGCCGCAATACGCACCGCGTGAATCTCCTCGGGTTTTCGCGCAATGCGCACGTGTGTGTAAACGCTGCCGCCCTTTTGCGCGAGACCCGTCATGTCGAGTACCGCGATCCCTAAACCTTCGAGGTGACCCGCCATGCCGAGCAGCGCGCCAATCGTCACAACGCCAGTGCCACCCACGCCGGTCACGAGAATACCGTAAGGCGCGTCAAGCGATGGCAGCGTTGGCTCCGGCAACGTCGCTAACACTTCCGAAATGAGTGGTTTCTTTTTGCGCAGTTGCCCGCCTTCAATCGTGACGAAACTCGGGCAAAAACCTTTCACGCAGGAGTAATCTTTATTGCAGGAGCTTTGATCGATGCTGCGTTTTCTACCGAATTCTGTTTCAACCGGTGAGATGGAAACGCAATTGGATTTCTTTCCGCAATCGCCGCAGCCTTCGCACACCAGTTCGTTGATCACAACGCGTTTTGCAGGATCAGGAAACGTGCCGCGTTTGCGACGACGGCGTTTTTCGGCGGCACAGGTTTGATCGTAAATCATGATGGTCACGCCGGGAATGTCGCGCAGCTCCCGCTGCACGGCATCCAATTCATCGCGATGCTGCACCGTGACACCGGGCGCAAAGTTGGTATCAGACGGGTATTTTTCCGGCTCGTCGGTCACGACAATAATTTTACCGGCGCCTTCGGATGCCACCTGATGGGTAATCATCGGCACCGTCAACGGGCCATCAACCGGTTGGCCACCCGTCATCGCAACGGCGTCGTTGAATAAAATTTTGTAGGTAATATTGACGTTGGCTGCAATCGCCGCGCGAATGGCGAGTAAGCCTGAGTGGTAGTACGTACCGTCACCCAAATTGGCAAAAATATGTTTGGTCTCGGTGAACGGCTGAATGCCGATCCACGGCACGCCCTCCCCGCCCATCTGCGTGAACGTCATCGTTTCTTCAGGGCGAATCCAAGTCGCCATGTAGTGGCAGCCGATACCGGCGAGCGCTTTCGAGCCGGTCGGCACGACGGTGCTGGTGTTATGTGGACAACCGGCGCAGAACGTCGGGATACGGATGGGCTTCACGCGCGGACGCTCCAGCGCGGCTTCTTTGTCTTCAATAAATTTGAGCCGTGCCTCAACAATTTTGGACGTATAAAATTTGGCGATGCGTTTGGCAATCACGCGTGCAATCATCGCCGGCGTCAATTCTCCGGCAGAAGGCAGCAGCCACGCGGCGCGCGCCATTTCCCATTCGCCGTGCTCATCGTATTTACCAATCACGCGCGGACGTACGTCGTCGCGCCAGTTATAGAGCTGCTCTTTCATTTGATACTCGATGAGCTGGCGCTTTTCTTCGACCACTAAAATTTCATCCAGACCCATCGCAAATTCACGCAGCCCGGTCGGCTCCAGCGGCCACGGCATGCCGACTTTCATCAGGCGAATGCCGATCTCGGCGGCGTGGCGCTCATCTATCCCAAGATCTTCCAGCGCCTGCAGCGTATCGAGATAGCTTTTCCCCGACGCGATAATGCCCAGACGCGGTTTGGCGCAATCGATAGTGACGCGATTTAATTTGTTGACGCGCGCGTAGGCCAGGGCTGCATAAATTTTGTCGTGCTGTAACCGCAACTCCTGCTCAAGCGGCGCATCCGGCCAGCGCAACGACAAGCCTTTTTCAGGCATCGGAAAATCTTCCGGCAGCAATATTTTCGGATTCGTCGG
>JAYVXF010000309.1:0-3351 GCA_043793345.1 Betaproteobacteria bacterium
GATCGGCGACGCCGGTTACGCGCGCCTGATCGCGCCGCATCGCCGACCCTATGGCACGCGCGACGGCTATCTCTGCGTGCTGATTTACAACGACAAACACTGGCGTAATTTTTTCGACGCCATCAACCGCAATGATTTAAAAACCGATCCGCGTTTTTGTGATCACACCTCGCGCGCGGCCAACATCCGCGACGTGTACCAGTTCGTCGCCGACATCATGCAAACCCGCACCACCGCCGAGTGGCAGACGCTGCTGGAAAAAGCTGACATCCCCAATACGCCGATGCACACCATGGATTCGCTCATCGACGATCCGCATCTGAATTCGTCGGGCTTTTTTCCGATGTATGAACATCCCAGCGAAGGCACCGTGCGCACCACCGCGCCGGTTGGGGAATGGAGTGAGACACCGCTGTCGATTCGAAGATTGGCACCTCGGTTGGGGGAGCATAGTCGGGAGATTTTGCGCGAGGTGGGATTGAGTGAGGCGGAAATTGATGCGATGGTGGTGGCGGGTGTCACTGCCGCATCAAATAATTAGAATACGTGGTTCGCCATTTGGACGCACCAGCGATGCCGTACGCATTCATCAATGAAAGCCGATTGCTCGAAGACTTTTGGCAAGACGTAAAAGAGGCAACAAATGAAAACTGATAACAACGTATTGCATGTGACTGTTGGTGAACCTGTGGCAGCCAGCCTTGCGCGCGCAGCAGCGGCCATGAAAGCGGCCAAACTCGGCAAACGCTTACAACCCTTTTTCGGCATTGGCTTTGAAGATATCGGCACACTATTTACGGTGTTCACGCCCAAGCGTTGGAAATTGATTGGTGCATTGCGCGAAGGCGGCGCGATGACTATTGCCGCGCTCGCACGCCAGCTCAAACGCGACTACAAAAACGTCTACAGCGATTGCGAACGCCTGATCGAATGGACGGCAATCGAAAAAGACGAACACGGTCAAGTTTTCGCACCCTACAACGAGATTGTGGTGGACATGAAATTGCCGGATCGGCGTGCGGCGTGACGGAGCTTGCCGGCAATCAAAATACGGTCGGGTGGGCAAAAGACAAAACGTGACCCAATATTGTTCGTTTACCAAAAATACCCCGTTCGCCCTGAGCCTGTCGAAGGGTTCGTCCATCAGCGCGTAGGTTGGGCTGGGCATCATCAAGCCCAACATCAACCCTCGCCATCTTTGCGATTGATAGTATCAGCCGCCGGACGCCAAGCAGCGACACGCCGTACATGTGCGTGCCTAACGGGATTGATGTGAAAATAGCATCGACGTTGGGCTTGATGAAGCTCAGCCCAACCTGCCGACTGCCATCGCACCGGCCTTTGGCGTATCGAGATCAACGGTGAACGGGTGGTGGCAGGGTTTGAACGGGGCAAGGAGTGAAAATGGGAATGGGGAGACCTGACCCCAAATTTTCTTGACCCCAAATTTTCTGACCCCAAATTTTCGACGTGACGCAGCCAAGCGCACGTAAATCCCGTCGACGGCCACCGATCCCACACCTGCATATCGGCAACAATATGTGCCATGATTTACGCAATCGGGTGGATCACCATCAAATCCCCTATCGCCACCGCCTCACCGGCGGTTTCGTCCAACAAGGTTTATCTGTCGCGGGAGACGTTCGTGGTTGCATTCAGTTCGGTAGCGCGACAGATAAACGCTATCCGCTAGGCATCAGAAACACCATGCGTCCCTGGAAGCGCCTCTCGTCAAAAGACATCATCAGCAGTCGGTGGCTTCGCGTATCGGAGGACAAGTGCGAACTGCCCTCAGGACTTGTACTCGATCCATTTTTCGTCATTCATGAGTCAGAGTGGGTACACGTCGTAGCGCTGTCAGAAGACGGAAAACTTCTGACAGTGCGCCAGTACCGATATGCAGGCGGCGCGTTCTGCACGGAGTTTCCCGGTGGCGTCATAGATCAGGGAGAAGAACCAATCCGCGCCGCGCAGCGTGAACTCTTGGAAGAGACAGGCTATGTCGCGGAGCAATGGAAATACGTCGGCTGGCTGTTTGCCAATCCAGCGAGGCAAACGAACAAAGTCCATTTATTTGTCGCATGGGAAATCTCCCACAAGGCAGCACAGAAGCTCGACGTTTCGGAAGAAATCGAGTTCGCCTTCATGTCTCAGGCGTCCATCCAAGAATCAATTGACGCAGGAAACTTCTCGCAAGCTCTTCATGTGGCGTCCTTCTATCGAGCCATAAATTATCTGACGTCGCGCTGTGATGCCTAACCCTTCGCTCAAGCGTAGTGCGTAGGTTGGGCTGGGTATCATCAAGCCCAACATCAACCCTCGCCATCTTTGCGATTGATAGTATCAGCCGCCCGATGCCAAGCAGCCGCACGCCGTAAATGTGCGTGCCTAACGGGATTGACGTGAAAAAAATTGCATCGACGTTGGGCTTGATGAAGCTCCGCCCAACCTACCGACAGCCATCGCACTGGCCTTTGGCGTATCCAGCTCAACGGTGAACGGGTGGTGGCAGGGTTTGAAAGGGGCGAGTAGTGAAAATGGGAATTGGGAGACCTGACCCCATCTTGTGTGTGACCCCAAATTGCGTGACCCCAAATTGCGCCTGCGCGGGAATGACGGGACAATCATTTAAGGGGTCAGCGTGAATTATTGTCGCAAAACAATTCACGCTGACCGTTCGCAGTAACAGCAGTAAATCTAGCGGGTTGAAGTCCCGTCCGAGGAGTTGTCCGTGCGCCTCGGTGGCATGAGGAAGCGGCGTCGTCGAATTCTAACGGGTCAGGGTGAATAGTTTTACGGTGAAACTACATTGAGCGCCATGAGGGTCGGACACCAATTAAATACGCGCAATCACCCGTCCGAACAGTCCCGCATCCAGTTCCAGTGCTGCAATCTCCCGCGCAATATTTTCCCTCGCCCTGGACTCGAGTCGTCGCCGCATGCCGTCGGTCAGAAAGATATGCTGCTGCTGTAGCACGCTGCGCAAAAACTTTATGCGACCAATGCGGAATTTAAATTCGCTAATAACGGCCGGACAGAATTCGCGACGCACGCCAACCGCGTAAGCGTCATACATTTGCCATTCGGCACCGAGAATGGATAGATCAATGTCGAGCATTTTCCTTGCGTCATCGCTTACCGTGACTGGCGCGTGATGGCTCGCGGTGAGGAGGATCATCTGCGCGATTTCGCAGCGTTCGGCATCGGTCACTTCACTGTGCGCGGTCGCCGTGCCCACGGCAATGTCGGCACTTCGGGCTTCGTTGTCTTTGTTGCCAGTCACGTAGATGGCATCGTGAAATAGCAGCGACCTAGGTTGGGCTAGGTTTTACTGCCTAACGTCAAACTGTA
>JAYVXF010000310.1:0-10792 GCA_043793345.1 Betaproteobacteria bacterium
CGGCGTGATACCCCCGACTGGAACGCGTGTGGCGGCAGCGAAGCCGCTTGCGGGTGTGCAGTCTGGGGGCTGATAGTTGGCGCTGGCATTCCTTGGGCTGCTGGTCGTTTGGGCTCACCTGATTTTTAGTAAACGCCAGCATTGACGGGCGTTTCAAGCCATTGTTGACCTGAGAGCCGCGCCAGTGCTAGGAATAGTGTTGCATTCTGTGTGCGGGTTAATCGAGAAAGCCGCAATGTCCAGCAGTTTTAGCTCCTTCCCCCGCTATGTGGGGGAAGGTTGGGATGGGGGTGTCGTTGTAAATGGCGCATCGACGTTAGCATCGCCCCCATCCCGGCCTTCCCCCGTAGCCGAGGGAAGGAGCAGACCGGGGATCATGAAAACAAGTCGCATCAAAATATGCAGGACTGCACCCGAGCTTCACAACGACAACGTCAGAAAAAGCCCGACCGCCGTCGCCTTGTAATTCTGCGGGCCAGCATCGAGGAAGGTCGCCTGATTGGTGTTCGGCGTGGGGTTTTGTGCGATGCCGTCGTAATGCCAATCGCGAATCTTGCCGATTTCATAGCGGTACAAAAGCCGCAGCGAAACCTTGTTGGAAAACGGCACAATCAAATTGGATTCGAGCGTGCTTTTGCTAAACGTCAAATCCGGAAAGCCGTCGCCGATCAACGCCACTTGCGCAGGCGTGAGGCCCAATGCGGCGGCGCTGTAGCCATATTTAATCGCCGTCACGGCGCGGCTGTAGGTGTAATTCACATCGAGCCGCGCTTTGGTGAAGTTGACGTTTCCACCGACGCTCGCGAAATGGTTTCGATCGCGATGACTGATGTCCCAGGTGCGGCTGGTGGGATACAGCGGGCTGGTCGGCGAGACGCTGCCGCAAAGGCTTTGGAAGTTCGAGCTAAGAACGCCGCGGCTGGCAACGATGGTAAGACCGGCCGCAATTTGTGCGGGCGACAGTACGCCAGATTGAACGCTGCCATCGCTTAAGAAATTGTAGGTGGTGCCGATGACGCAGGCGTTTGGCTGCAGCCCGGCCTGATGCATCTTGCCGGCCTGGTAACTGTAATTGCTGTAGACACTAAAGGTCGTCGAGGGCTGCCAATTCAAATCGATGTTGGCTGAATCGAGCCGCTGATGATCGTTGCGTCCATATTGCGATTCCGGGTATTTGATGTCTTTTGCCTGCAGCGATGTACCCAGATCGAGATTGGGTGTCAGCGCGTAATTGAAGCGGGCGTTCAAAATATTCTGGTCGCGATCAGCCAGATCGTACTTGCGATGCAAGTCGTTGGTACGTATCCACGGATTAGTGGCGACACCGTTCGCCGTCGGCAAGGGGCCAAGTGCCCCGCTATAAAATTCCCCGTACGGATCCGGCACATAAGTCGACCCGCGTCGACGATCATTCTCCAACGAGATCCGCAGCGTGCCGTTTTCAAGTCCGCGACTGACGAAGCCTAGCTTGATCCTGTCCTCGTATGTATCGGTGCGTTCACGGTAGGCGCGATTCATTTCCTCGCGCTCATAGGCGGCGCTGATGTTGCCCACCTTGCCGAGCCGATAGTCGGCGCTGAGTGTGTAATTGAGTTGCCTGTGATCGTAGGGAATGCTGCGGATATCGATGTTGCCGCCGCTCGGCACCACGCCCAGCGCTGCGGTGGCGGCAATATTGCAGCGTACGCCGGGGACCAGATAAGCGGCGGTGTTGACAATCGCGCTGCCGGAGCCGTCGTTAAGCAAGCGGCCCCATTGGCCGGTGAACGGATTGCAGGCGAGGTACTCGAGGCCGTTGCGGGTTTCGTAATATCGAATCTTGGCCTTAAGATCCAGGCCCGATGCGGGTTTCAGCGTGAGCGAGAAGTCGGCAAGCGTGCTGTCGATCTTGGCACCCGCCGTTTGTTTGGAGAGCGATGAGGTGGTATCCCAGGCGCCGCCGGTGACGCCGTTAACGACCGCGCCGGCATAAGGCGTGGAAGGGATGAGATGATCGTTTTGCCGCGAACTACTCGCCGAGATCAATGCGGTGAAGGTGCCGCGATAAAAACTCGGCAAGGCGCGGGCGTATTCGCCCTTCACATTATAAAAATCATTGTTCGGATAAAGATCAAATACCGCGCGCGGGAACAGCGCGATGCCGTTGGTGGTCGTTGCACCGGCCGGCGGCGTGATGAACAGCGGATTTTCAATCGTCAGCGTATTGATGTTATTGCGAAACATTGACGATGCCAAAGTGATATTGACGCTGTTGAGCGTGTCCGAATATTGAAGCCCGGCGAGCAGATCGACGCTGCGATAGTCGATCGACTCGGGCGTTTCAACGCCGCCGGTACCGTTGCCGCCACCGCTGACGAGCCCGAATGGACGCGCACCCTGTCGTCGTTCGCTGGTGAAGCTTGCGAACACGTTCCAGTTCTCCCAAAACTTCATGTCAGCACGAACGCCACCTTTTTTTCGGGAAATACTCAAGGTGGAATAAGGTGTTGCCAGCGCCGCATTGCCGATGTTGATGTCCGTCGTTGCGGGGTTGGTGGTGCCGCCCGGTCGCAGGCCATTGAGGGTGAGATTGTCGGTGCCGACGCCATTCCACAGCGAGCGATAGTTGCTGGTGAAGACGTGGCCGATTTCGTTATAAAACGATTTCACTTTCCAGTCGTTGTAGCGGCCAAAACTAAGCCCGACGTATTGATCCTGCCGACTTAAAGCGCCACCCAATGCTTCGACAAAATAGGCGGTTTCCGGGTTCTCCATTTGCACGCCAAAATTATTGATGTAGACGCCGTTGCGGAGATCTTTGTATTCGCGAAACTTCGCTTCACGACTGTCGCCGCTTACGCTCAGACCGCCGATTTCAATCGATCCGCTGCTGTGCCAACCGTCGTCGTTTTTGGTAAATTCGCCCGGCAAATTGGGACGCGTCACCAAAAACCCACTTGGGCTCCGCGAGAATGGCTGAATGCCCAAGCCCGCCGGATCTTTTTCTTTTGGGTTGCTGATACCTGCGGGGTTGAGCGCGTTGCCGAGCGAGCTATCGACGCCGTTGCCGGAGTCAGCGCGCACGCCGGAGGCGACGAAAGGGGTCACCGTCAAGCTCACGATCAAGGCCAGCAATTTCACGCGTGGCCGCATCGCGGCCTTGCCGATTTGCCGTTGGAGTGGTGACGGATATTGGACTGTTGCGCTGGCCATGTCGGTCTCCTCGTTCGTTTAGCGCTGGAACCTGGCGCCGGCTGGATGATTGCTGCCATGAATCTGCGTGTGGCAATTCTGGCAGGCACGTCCGGGCAGACGTTGACTGGAAGCGCCGCCCGGCAGCTGCCCTGCGGCGGCGGTTTGATCGGCGCGGAAGAACCCCCCGGAGTGGCCTACCGACAAGTTATGGCACTGCTGGCAAAGATAGGGTCGTGCCGCAACCAGCAGCTTGTCGTGATTGGAGCCATGCACGGCGTGGCAGTTGGCGCAGTTCTCGCGCACGGGGGCGTGTTCCCACAGGAACGGCCCGCGCTTTTCGGCGTGGCAGGCGTAGCAAACCACGTTGGTGCTTTCGGCTTTCAACAATGGCTTGGTGGCACTACCGTGAGGGTTGTGGCAGTCGACGCATGACATTTTGCCTTCGGGCAGCGGCATGTGGGAGCGCTTGTTGAATTCGGCGCGTTGCTGCTGGTGACACGTGGCGCAGGTTTCATTCACCGTGCTCTTGGTGAGCAGGCCTGACACCGAATTTTTTTCCATCGGATTGTGGCAATCCGCGCAGCCCAGTTTGTTGTCGGCGTGGATCGAGCCGGGCCAATGCAATTGGCTGCCGCCTTTGTGACACGCCATGCACTGACCATTTTGCGTCTCGATCGGCGTGCCCCAACCCTTGGTGAAGCCGATCAAGAGCGTCTTGTCTTTGGGATTTTTCGCGTGTAGCGAGCCCGGGCCATGACAAGCTTCACAGATCTTTTTTTCTTTTTCGTTTTTCGGATTCAGCCGGAACACTTTCGAATGCAAAGTGCCGCTGAAATGGCGATTTTCCTGATTGTGGCAAGCGATACAGGTTGGCTCGCCGACGTAGGTAGCCTCTTCGGCCGCCATTGCCTGACCAGCCCACAATAGTCCCAAGGCACACACAAAACTTGCGACAGCGGACGGTTTCAAGTTACGCATTGGTCACCCCTCTTTTTTTGCCGCACTTCCCAAGTTCGACGCGACACGTGCAGCGAGACATGCAGTTTTGTTATTGATTCTTTTATGCGATAGCTGGTGTGTTTTGGCTTGGGAAAATTATCCCAGCGACGAATGTATGCCGAATTTTCCGAATCGTCAATGCACTTTTTTATATCAGGAGAAATGTGTTTTGGTGATGCTACGCACGCATTTTCCAGCAAGACTGCCCGCGAATTATGCAGTGGCAAGCTCACCGCGAAGCCCCACAGTCATGCGAAAAATCACGCGGAAGATACGGGCTAAAACCGATAAACGCGAAGCATGCCTGCAAATGCGTAGATCGCCATTCGGCGCGCCGTTTCAGCCATTTTCGGCCCGAACGCCGCGCCAGTGCCAGACTTTGCTACATCAATGCCTGCACATGCGCCACCGCGCTGCGCCCCAGCGCGCCCAGGTCGTAGCCACCTTCGAGCGCCGAAACTATCCGTCCATCGGCGTGGGTGTCGGCAATCTCGCGGATGCATTGCGTGATCCACGTGTAGTCATCCTCAACCAACTCAAGATAGGCGAGCGGGTCGTCGATGTGCGCGTCGAAGCCGGCGGAGATGATAATCAGTTGCGGCTTGAATCGCGCCAACGCGGGGAACCAGGTGCGCTCAATCGCATCGCGAAACGCGGGCCCGGCGGTGCGCGCAGCAAGTGGCGTGGGAATGATGTGGCTGTTGCCGCTGTCGGCACCGGTGCCGGGATAAAAAGGATGCTCAAAGCTTGAGCAAAACATGACGCGCTCGTCGTCATGAAAAATATCCTCGGTGCCATTGCCGTGGTGCACATCAAAATCCAGAATCGCCACCCGATCAAGCTGATGCACGTCGAGCGCGTGGACGGCACCGACCGCGACGTTGTTGAAAATGCAAAACCCCATCGGCTGGTTGTAGGTGGCGTGATGACCGCACGGGCGCACCGCGCAAAACGCATTGCCGATCTCGCCCGCCATCACCATATCGACGCCCTTCACGACCGCACCCGCCGCGCGTTGGGCCGCGACGAGCGAGTAGGGATTCATGGAGGTGTCCGGATCAAGGGCTGCGTAATCGTGGGTCGGTGCGGCCTCAAAAATGGCGTCAACATAATCAGCCGCGTGGGCAGCGGCAAGCTGCGCACGCGTCGCCAGAGGCGCTTCAACCATTTGGAGTTTGGTCATCAGCCCCGACCGCGCAAACGCGTCGTACACCGCCTGCAGCCGCGCCGGAGACTCGGGATGGTGCGGGCCCATTTCATGTTTAAGGCAATCCGGATGGGTGATGAATGCAGTGGTCATTTGCGTAATCTTCATGTTGAAATGCGTTGGATAGAAGCGTGGCACATACTGCGCCGCGCCGCAATACCACTTTTTGAATGCCCACGGTAAATTTGTTCCCTATCTCATCGGATCGCACGTAGGGTGCGCACTGCGCACGGTTTGCCGAAGCCGCGTGCGCAGTGTGCACCCTACGCGAGTACATGTTGAAAGCTGCCTATGCATTGCACATCTGTTTGCTTCGCCGTATCGTAAATCGATGGTTGTGCCGTAAAATCAATAATCAACATCAGGATATTTAATGTCTGTCTCGCTTTTCGAAAAACAATCCGCCCACAGCCCGCTTAGCGCCGTGTTGCAGCGCGCGGGCGAAATTATTCTCGGCAAGGATCAGCAAATCAAAATGGCGATGTGCTGCATTTTGGCGCGCGGCCATTTGTTGATCGAGGACGTCCCCGGCGTTGGCAAGACCACACTGTCGCATGTACTCGCAAGTTTGTTGGGGCTGCAATATCAGCGCATCCAGTTCACCAGTGATTTATTGCCGGCCGACGTGGTCGGCGTATCAATCTTTGACCGCGAATCGAGTACCTTTCGGTTTCATCCGGGGCCGATTTTTTCGCAGGTGATTCTGGCCGACGAGATCAATCGCGCCTCGCCCAAGGCACAAAGCGCCTTGCTCGAGGCGATGGAAGAGCATCAGGTGACGGCCGACGGCGAAACCATGAAACTGCCTGAGCCTTTTTTTGTCATCGCCACGCAAAATCCCTCGCATCAGATCGGTACTTTTCCGCTGCCCGAATCGCAGCTTGATCGCTTTTTGATGCGTATCAAATTGGGCTATCCGGACAAAGCGGCCGAGCGCGCGCTGCTCAAAGGCGCGGATCGCCGCGATCTGATTGCGCGTATCACCACGACCATGTCGGTGGAGGAATTGACTTCGCTGCAACAGGCCGTCACCAAAGTTTTTGTCTCGGATGCTTTGGTCGATTATGTGCAGGCGCTGATTTTGCACACCCGCGATTCGGCGCATTTTGAAATGGGTCTTTCACCCCGCGCGGGTCTCGCCCTGCTGCGCGCGGCGCAGTCATGGGCGCTGATGTCGGGACGCAATCAGGTGCTGCCGGAGGACGTGCAGACGGTCGCGCCCGCAGTCGTCGGGCATCGTTTGCGCGCGGTGACGAATGGCGACACCAGAATCCTTGATCCGGCGCAGGAGTTGATTCGTGCGGTGTCGATACCGTAATCGCGTCGGACAAAAAATAGCCATTCAACAGGAGAAAAAAATGTACAACATCCGCAGCGGCTCGTTCCAAAGTCTTTTAGCCCTCGCGATCCTGCTCGCGATGCAGACAGGCGCGCTGGCGGAGAACTACAAGTGCAAAGGCAGCGACGGAAGGATCGAATATAGTGATCGACCGTGCGACACCAGCAAAGAATCACTGTCCCAGCCGCGCGCGGGTGCGGGTGTCGTTTCCACCCCGGCCATTGCCCCGATGAAACGACTCGAGGCGCTGTTTGCGGATTACGAAATGCGTTTATGCGAGCGCGAACGGCTTGCCAACGAAATTGACATGGCGCAGCGCAGCGGTGAGCTAAAGTCCGCCGAGGCACGCTGGAAGCTGCGACAGGAGCGCTTGAGTTTTCTCAACGATACGCTGATCGAGTTTCAGGATAAGGCCACAAAGATCACCAAGGGCGCAGTATCGGATAGCGTGGAAATGATGGCGGTGCGCAATTTCCAGCGCAAGTTGAAAAGTTGCGGGGTAATAAAAAAATAGATGCTCAACAGATTCAAGTTTAATCTTCGCCAACGCATTGCCGACTGGATTTTTCGCGCACGTTTCCCGGAGAATCCTCCGGTTGTGCTGATCCAGCGGCGCATTTTTATCCTGCCATCACGCACCGGTTATTTTTTTGCATTTGTGCTGACGTTGTTGCTCATCGCCTCGATCAATTACAGCCTTTCGCTCGGCTATCTGCTGACATTTCTGCTGGCCGGCATGGGTGGGGTCGCGATGTTGCACACCTTCCGCAATTTATTGCGCCTTGCCATCAGCCCCGGCAAAGTCGAGCCGGTGTTTGCCGGTGACACCGCGCACTTCGCCATCGTGCTCACCAATCCGACGCTGGCGCGCTTTTCCATCGGCATCAAGCGCGCGCAGGTTCGCATTGCCGAGCCGGAATTTGGCGATGCCGCTGAAAAAACCAGCACCACGTTTCAGATCCCGATGATGGCGATCAAGCGTGGCTATCTGAAATGTGGGCGGCTGGAAATTTTCACCGAGTATCCGGTTGGCTTATTCCACGCATGGTCATACGTGGATTTCGGCATGCGCTGTCTGGTCTATCCAAAGCCCGACTCCGGAGCCGGCGCGCTGCCGCTCGACATGCGTGCGAAAGGCGAAGGCAACGTGCCGGTGCGCGGCGACGAAGAATTTCAATCGCTGCGAGCCTATCGGCCCGGCGACACGCCACGGCAAATCGCATGGAAGGCGTTGGCACGCGGCCAGGGATTGCTGGTGAAAGAATTTGGCTCGACCGCGAGTGCCGATTTGTGGCTCGATTACGACGCGCTGCAAAGCTTGTCGATGGAGGAACGCTTAAGCCGTCTGACCTGGTGGGTGATCGAGGCCGAGCGCACGCAGTTGCCGTACGGATTGAAGCTGCCCGGCAACAGCATTCGCCCGACGCTTGGCGCCAGACATCGCGACGAGTGCCTGAAAGAGTTGGCACTTTATGGGCTGGAAAAATAACCCGCCATGCTCAACCAAAGTGCCCTCACCCTCAACAATATCACCTGGCTACTCGCCGGGATGGCGTTCGTCATCGCGCCGCACGCGCTGCGCCTGCCGCTGTGGGTCACCGGCGTTTGCATGGCTGCAGGCGCGTGGCGCTGGTGGATTGCGCGGCGTGCCTTGCGCGTGCCAGCGTGGTGGCTGATGGGACTGATCGCCCTCGCCGCCGCAATTGGCGCGCGTCTCGAATATGGCCGATGGTTCGGTCGCGAGGTCGGCGTGGCGCTGCTCATCATCATGCTCTGCCTGAAGGTGCTGGAAATGCGCATGAAGCGCGACGCGATGATTCCGATTTTCATGGGTTTTTTTCTCGCGATGACAAATTTCATGTATTCGCAGACGATCATGATGGGGCTTTACATGCTCATCTGCGTGTGGATTTTTGTTGCCGCCCTGATTGGCTTTAACCGCATCAATACCGAGGCGACATTCAGCCAACGTGTGGTGCCGGCCGGATGGCTGTTGCTGCAGGCGATCCCGATGATGCTGGTGCTGTTTTTTTTATTTCCGCGACTATCCGGCGCGTTGTGGAGCATGCCGCAGGACGAGAGCGCGCGCACCGGTCTGTCGGACAGCATGTCGCCGGGAGACATCAGTAAATTATCCGTGTCGGAAGCGGTGGCATTTCGGGTTGAATTCGACGGCCCCGTGCCGCAAACCGAAGACCTTTATTGGCGCGGCCCCGTGCTGGGCGAGCAGGATGGCCGCACGTGGCGCATGTACCCGGTTACGCCGCGCGCGCGTCTCGATTACACCCCGCAAGGCCCGCCGATTCACTACACCGTCACGCTGCAACCGCACAACAAACCGTGGCTATTTGCGCTCGATCTTCCCGCCGCCGCACCGGATGACGCTTTTTTTCTCGCTGATTTTCAATTGCGCTCGCGCACGCCGGTCACGAATTTAAAAGCCTATGGCGTCACGTCACATTTGCGTTATGCCGTTGGCACTGCGCTTAAAGCCGCTGACTTGCAGCCGTATCGCAACTACGACGCGAGTTTGAATCCGCGCGCTATCGCCTACGGCAAAAAATTGCAGCAGGATTTCCCTGACCCAAAAGTGTTGGTGGAAACGCTGCTCGCGCGCTACAACAAAGAGTTTGACTACACGCTGGAGCCGCCGCGCTTGGGCGCGAATCCGGTCGATGAATTTTTTTTCGATACCAAGAAAGGTTTTTGCGAACATTACGCGGGCAGCTTCGTGCTGCTGCTGCGCGCGGCGGGAATTCCGGCGCGTGTCGTGACGGGCTATCAGGGCGGCGAAATCAATCCGCTGACGCGTCAATTGGTGGTGCGTCAGGCCGAAGCGCACGCGTGGTCGGAGGTGTGGTTTGCCGACCTCGGCTGGGTGCGGGTTGATCCGACATTTGCGGTCTCACCGCTGCGGATCAATCGCGGCATGTCGGAAGCGTTCGGCCCGATTGGCGTGATGAATAATTTGATCGACGCTGACAAGCTCGGACTGCTGCGCCAAATCGCTTTTTCATGGGACGCAATGAATACGCAATGGAATCGCTGGGTAGTCGGATTCAGCCAGGATCGGCAACGTGATTTTCTCGAAGGCCTCGGCATGCGTGAGGTCGACTGGCGCTCGATGGCGATCTGGCTGATCGTCGCGGTGCTGACTGTCGGCGGCGCGGTGGGCTTGCTGCTCTTTCTGCGTGCGATACAAACACGGAAGGAGCCGCTGGTTGCAGCCTATGCGCAGCTATGTGCGAAGCTCGCCAGGACAGGGATCAAACGCGCCCCGCACGAAGGGCCGGTTGACTACTGGCTACGCTTGACGCGGCTTCGACCAAACATTGCACAAAGAGCGGCGCCACTATTTGAAACCTATGTTGCTTTGCGCTACACAGCCAGTGCGGAAGGAGCGTCGCGCGGCGTCAGGGATTTTGTCTGGCGGGTGCGGCGCTTTACGGTCGGCAAATAGGCTGTCGGGGTTCGCTGGCACCGCAAATTATTGGCAGTATCCGGACAACGGGCTGCTCCTTCGTGTCGCTCTCACCCCCGCCTCCTTTGGGAAAAGGAGGCGTCAGCGACGGCAGCTTCGGGAAGCGCGTAGCTTGCCAACGATGCGACCGTTGTCGCGCCGCCGACAAACCTAATTTTCATTCCCAGTCTCCCGAACGCCCTGTCGGTTATATGGAGAAAAATCAACTGAGGGATCCAAAGCAACAATAACGATTCACCATCGCCGCTATTTCTGAATTGCTGACAACTACGTTTCACTACGGGAGGGTCAGCCCGGACCGCGCCTTCACAGCCGAGATGTCCGACGAATTGATTACACCGGATGCGTTCACATCAAACTTGAAATTCGATGCAGTCGTCGCCTGTCCGGATCGCGCTTTCACGCCGCTGATGTCGGAGGAATTGACCGAGCGTGTGTTATTGACATCGCCGACCAGAAAGCCGACCGCAGCCGTGCCGCCGGCGCTACTATTCACACCGCTCAGCGTGATGAAAATGCGGCTGTTGTCCGGCACACTCGACAGGGACACGATGACTTCGCCGGCACTGACGTTCAAACTCGCCGGCAAGGC
>JAYVXF010000311.1:0-10787 GCA_043793345.1 Betaproteobacteria bacterium
CATGTACTCCAAAAACGATCTGGCCAAGCCAGACCGGCTGGTGATGTGTGGCGTTCCTGTCGATCTGTCGTATGTGAATATGCCGGCGTTTGTGTTCGCGGCCAAGGAGGATCACATTGTGCCGTGGCACACGGCCTATATAAGTGCTGCGCTGCTTGGCGGCAACACCGAATTTGTGTTGGGTGCCTCAGGCCACATCGCCGGTGTCGTCAACCCGGCGTCGAAAAATAAACGTAGCTACCGCATCAGCATTGCGCCAAATGTTGCCCGCCAGAAATGGCTGGAGGCATCGACCGAAGTCGAGGGAAGCTGGTGGCCGCGTTGGACTGATTGGCTGAAACAATACAGTGGCAGAATGGTGCCAGCGCGAGCCACATTGGGCAATGCAGACTTCAAGCCGATCGAGCCGGCACCGGGTCGGTATGTGAAGGAAAAATCGTAGTCGGTAATCCATAAAACAACAGGAGAGAGACATGCCAGCAACACAAAGAATTGCCGTCGTGACCGGCGGAATGGGTGGCTTGGGTGAAGCAATCTGCATGAAGCTTGCCCGCATGGGTATCAAGGTGGTGGTGACCTACTCGCCATCGAATACAAAATCAGCGACGTGGCTGAAAGAAATGGCCGCGCGCGATTTGCATTTTCATGGCTACGCGGTTGACGTGGCCGATTTCGATTCGTGCGCGGCGGCGGTGGCAAAGATTCAGTCAGAAGTCGGCCCGATCGACATCCTCATTAATAACGCCGGCATTACCCGCGACATGACGTTCAAGAAAATGTCGAAGGTTGATTGGTCGGCAGTGATGAGCACCAATCTGGATAGCGTATTCAATATGTCCAAGCCGGTGGTTGACGGCATGGTGGAGCGCGGCTGGGGACGGGTGATCAATGTCTCATCGGTGAACGGGCAAAAGGGCGCGTTCGGCCAGACCAATTATTCGGCGGCCAAAGCGGGCATGCATGGCTTCACCAAAGCACTCGCGCTGGAAGTCGCCAAAAAAGGTGTCACGGTCAACACCATTTCGCCGGGCTACATTGGCACCGCGATGGTGACGGCGATCCCGGCCGAAGTGCTCAACACCAAAATTGTGCCGCAGATCCCGATTGGCCGACTCGGCAAGCCCGAGGAAGTTGCCGGGTTGTGTGCGTACCTTGCGTCGGATGAGGCGGCTTTTATTACCGGCGCCAACATCGCGATTAACGGTGGGCAGCACATGTTCTAGTGTAGTGCTTCATATTTAATGCAACCTATTACGATGATCACCAATCTGCGCCCGGCGCAACCCTTGTGGTTGTTCCCCCGGCCACGGGGGGAGAGCGAAGCGAGGGGGCAACGGGGATGGGGGCGATGCCAACGACGGCGCGCGATCTGCAACGACACCCCCATCCCGGCCTTCCCCCACATAACGGGGGAAGGAGGCACAATTGGTGGCGAGCACGCGATAACTTGCATAAGTTCCAAACAGAGTGAAGCAGTACGCTAGCAGCAGCTGTCATTTTTTCTTCGCCACAGGTTTTTTAGCCACGCCAGTCTTGGTTGATTTGACCGCAGTCTTTACCACCGCCGCTGCCGCCGCTTTTGCGCCACCTTCTTTCAATGCCTTATCCAGTTGCTCATGCACCGATTGCTCAATCGGGCCTTTCATCATTTTCAGCATGAAGCCGAGTGTGACGTCCAGTTTCATGTCGTGATCCGACACGACCAGTACGCCGGTGACGCCAGGCCGCGCGAAAGTGAGCGTGTTGCCGATCCAGGTGCCGTTGAGATCGAATTTCTCGCCAAGCTTGTCGACCATTTTGGTGGCCGCTGCGTGCGCGCCCTTGAGACCCAGCGCGTGGGCGCGTTTGAGTGAGATGTCAGCCATGTTGCGTTTCCTCCGGTATTTTTCTGGGGATGCTGATGAGCAGTTTACACATAGCGCCGAATCCGGCCGGTTTCGTCCCGCCAAATCGCCGTTCGTCACGCCGATATTGTTGGCAGTCGCGATGTTCGGTATTCTCCAACACGTGAACAAATTTAGCGCAATCCGCAAAGCCACCCAAGACTGGATCGCCCGTCTTGAAGCGAAAAATCTCGCCAAGCTCACGTCGGCCGAGCGGGTTGATTTGCTTGCCTTCGATGCCGCGTTCAAGAAACATGTGTGGCGCAACATTGCATTGTTCATCGTCATCTGGTTGGTGTTAGCCATCTTGAGTAAGCTGGGTCTCGGCCGCATCGGCTGGTTCGGCGCGTTCATGCTGTCAGGACTGGTGTTGATCTCGTTGACGCTAACGCTGACGGGTGCGTGGTTTGGGCCGTCGCGTTTCAAGATGGGGCTCAAGAGTATCGCCGTGATGTTGGGCATGGCGATTACCGGTGCGGTCATCGGTGGCATCGCCGCCAAGCTGGCCCTGACCGGTGATCTCTCCACGGTGCTGGAGCAGTTCATCGGTGCCGCGCCGCAGATTCTGGTCGGTGGCCTCGTGACGGGGCTGGTGTATGCCGTGTTGATGGTCAGCATCGTGCAATACCGTCGCACGCAATTGCAACGCAATAATTCAGATCTCGCACGTCTGGCGCAACAGGAAAGGATGCGGCGGCAACTGGCTGATGCACGGCTAAAACTGATGCAGGCGCAGGTCGAGCCACATTTTTTGTTCAACACACTCGCCTCGGTGCAGCAGTTAGCGGAAAACAAAGCACCCGAAGCCGCGCAACTCACGGCGCAACTGATTACGTTTTTGCGTGCCGGGTTGGCGAGCCTGCGTGAAGACACCACCACGCTCGCGCGCGAGTTCAACGCGATTGACGCGTATCTCATGATCATGAAAACGCGGATGCAGGATCGCTTGCAGTTCGAGCTCGATTTGCCGACCGCGTTGAACGAAATCAGCATGCCGCCGGCGATGTTGATTTCACTGGTGGAAAACGCGATCAAGCATGGACTTGAGCCGCATCCGGATGGTGGGAAAATCAGCGTGACGGCGCGACGCGACGATGAGCGTTTGCGCTTGACGGTGGCCGATACGGGGCTGGGCATTGGCGGCGGCGCGTCGACTGCGGGCGGTGGCGTGGGCCTGGATAATATTCGGCAACGACTGCGCGCATTGTTCGCCAGCCACGCACGTCTGATCGTTTCAGAAAACGTGCCACACGGATTTGTTGCGGTCATCGATCTGCCGTTGAAAATGAATGTCGATATGCCTGACCGTCGTGACCATGA
Organism: Betaproteobacteria bacterium; assembly: GCA_043793345.1. Classification (GTDB taxonomy): domain Bacteria; phylum Pseudomonadota; class Gammaproteobacteria; order Burkholderiales; family Usitatibacteraceae; genus UKL13-2. The sequence goes on from JAYVXF010000311.1 coordinate 3,204, forward strand.
ACCCGTTTGACTGGAGTGAAAAATGACCACCGCGCTGATCGCTGAAGACGAGCCGCTGATGCGCGAGCGATTGCTTGGCGCATTGAAAGAGGCGTGGCCCGAGCTTGAAATTAAGGGTGTCGCCAGGAACGGCATTGAGGCAATTAAACTTTGGAACACGCACCGACCCGACATCCTGTTTCTCGATATTCGCATGCCCGGCAAGACGGGGCTTGAAGTGGCGGCCGAGGTCGGCGACGCGGCGCATATTGTTTTCATCACCGCCTACGACGAATACGCGGTGGAAGCATTCAAAAATGGCGCGGTCGATTACCTGTTGAAACCGGTTGATGTTGAGCGACTCACTGCCGCCGTGGCGCGCTTAAAAAAACGCCTCACGACACGACCGCAAGAAATGACCGCGCTGCTGGCGCAATTGCTGAACCAAGCCCACAAACCCGCCGATAACAAACCCGCCAAATTGAAATGGATTCGCGCCTCACTGGGCAATCAGACCCGCTTGATCAATGTTGATGACGTGTTGTTTTTTCAGTCCGACACCAAGTACACCCGCATCGTGATGAAAGACACCGAAGCGCTGATGCGTTCGCCGCTAAAGGAATTGGTCGAGGGACTCGACGAAGAAATTTTCTGGCAGGTGCATCGCGGCGTCATCGTCAATGCCAATGCGATCGACCGCGCCGTACGCGAGGCGCCGGAGAAACTGATTATTTATTTAAAAGACCACAAAGAAACACTGCCGGTTTCACGGCAGTACTATCATTTATTCAAGCAGGATTGAAAGCGAAACGCTAGCACTGGCGCGGTGTTTGACGCATAAATGGCTGCGAAGCCGCGCCGGTGCTAGTGTTTGTCTGTAGCTCAAATGGTTTTTCGAAGTGCAGGCCGAGCGCGAGTTCGCCGCAATATTTATATCATGTCATTTCGAACACGGCTTCATTGGGTGAGAAATCTGCTGTTGGCGGTACATGGCAACAGCAGATTTCTTCCTGCGATCTAAAACGATTACTTCAAAAGTATTCGCCCAGATCACATTAGTGTTATGAACAAATATCCGTTCCGCTCCTTCATGCCTTCCCCTTTCGGTCACCGCCGTTGGAAGATTTGGCATGAGGGTTTTAGAAGTTCACTATCCCATCTTGACTTATTGGCCTTGCGTGGTTTACAACTGATGACTTTTTGGTTTACAATGCAGGTCACTTAGGTTAACAATATTGTACATGGCCAAGGTATCTAGGTTCGAAGAACTTGTTCGTACAGTAACGCGAGACGTAGTCGCTCATCCGCGGGATCTGACTCGGCAGTATGCCGCGCGGTTTAGCATCTCCCGAGTTGCGGCTAACCGATACATACAGCGATTGGAGGCAGAGGGCTGGATTGCTCGAAGCGGCCCCTCTACGCACCCAGTATTCAGTCCAGGATACAGACGACGCATCTCACGACTCTATCCACTGCTCGGGCTTGAGGAACATGTGATCTGGGAGACGGACTTTAAGCCGTTCTTCGTGGTTGCACCGAATGTGCAAAGCATCATCAATCACGGTTTTACGGAGATGGTGAATAACGCCATTGACCATTCCAGGGGCAAGTCGGTATTTGTCTGGATGAGTCAGGATGAAGCCAATGTCCAAATAACTGTTTCCGACAATGGTATTGGTATTTTCGAGAAGATCACCAAGGCTCTTAAGCTGCCAGACATGCGACAAGCGTTATTCGAACTCTCTAAGGGAAAGCTCACAACCGATCCTTCGAAGCACACAGGCGAAGGTGTGTTCTTCACCTCCAGGATGTTCGATTTCTTTGAGATAAATGCGAACGGATTGAAGTTCAATCACCGAGACCGCTCTCCCCACGACTGGCTTGGTGAAGAAAAGGGTGTTTTCAGCGAGGGCACAGCAGTCCACATGCGAATTGCCTCAAGTAGCGAGCGCACGGCAGCGGATATATACGCCCAGTTCACGGGTGCTCCTGAAGACTACGGATTCTCAAAGACAATTGTTCCAATGAAACTGGCGCGCTTTGGTGACGAGCAGCTTGTTTCCCGCTCTCAGGCAAAACGCTTGATCGCGAGGTTTGATAAATTCAAGATTGTGATACTCGACTTCGACGGAATCCAAGAGATTGGTCAAGCGTTCGCCGACGAACTCTTTCGGGTGTACGGCAACAGTCACCAAGAGGTCGAGCTGCTACCCAAGAACATGACCGAGCAGGTAGAGCGAATGTGGCTTCGCTCGAATGCCCCTCGTTAGACTTGACGAATCAGAGTGACTAATTCGATTTCCATAGCAATAGATTAATAATCGCGCCGTCATTCCCGCAGCAACACAGAGCAACACAGGGTCAAGTCTTGCAATGGTGCATTTCCCTTAGACAATCGGCGGGAGGAAGCAGGAGAGAGATGTCGTGAATTTTTTCGTACGCCAACAAAAAATGCAACCACCGCAAGAGTTTCCCCAGCACATCACAATGCAGCGCGCCATTCAGGTCATAAAGAAACATTGCCGCTATCGCGGCAGTATTATCATTTGTTCAAGCAGGATTGAATGCGAAACGCTAGCACTGGCGCGGTGTTTGACGCATAAATGGCTGCGAAGGCGCGCCCGTGCTAGTGTTTGCCTGTAGCTTAAATGGTTTTTAGAGGTGCAGGCCGAGCGGGTGTTCGCGGCAATATTTATATCATGTCATTTCGAACACGGCTTCATCGGGTGAGAAATCTGCTGTTGAAAATACTACGCAACAGCAGATTTCTCCCGGCGGTCGAAATGACAGTCTTTTGTATCCGGCGCCATGCGTCAATATCAAATTAATTATCAATCTTGATATTCGCGTCCTTGATGACCTTGCCCCACTTCGCAATCTCACTGCGAATAAACACCGCGAATTCTTTCGGTGGCATGCCGCCCGCCGTGGCACCCTGCGTCTCCCAGATTTTCTTGATATCCGGATCTTTCAACGCCTTCACCGACTCTGCATACATTTTGTCGATGATAGGCTGCGGCGTGCCTTTGATGCCCCACAGCCCGTACCACGTCGTCACCTCGAACCCTTTGTAGCCCGCCTGCGCCATGGTCGGCAAATCAGGGAACGCCGGTGAGCGCGTGGCGCTGGTGACGGCGAGCGCGATCAGTTTTCCCGCCTTGATTTGTGGCGACGAAGAACTCAACGAGTCAAAGCACAAATCGACCTGGCCACCGAGCAAGTCCTGCATCATCGGGCCGACGCCTTTGTATGGCACATGCACCATATCAATACCTGCCATGCGCTTGAATAATTCCGCCGCCATGTGATGCGACGAGCCACTGCCAGCCGTGCCAAAATTCAACTTGCCCGGATTGGCCTTCGCGTATTTGACGAATTCTTCAACGGTCTTCACGCCAAGTTTTGGATTGACCACCAACACGTTCGGCACAAAGGCGAGCACGGTGATCGGCAAGAAATCTTCTTCGAGTTTGTAGCCGCGTTGCAGATATAAAGACTCAGCGATGGTGTGGTGAATGGCACCAACAAAGAAAGTGTAGCCGTCAGGCGTGGCCTTGACTGCCACCCCCGCGCCCAGGGAGCCGGCCGCGCCGCCCAGATTTTCGATGTAAACACTTTGGCCGAGTGACGCACCGATCTTGGCAGCAAAAGGGCGCGCGAACACATCGGTGCCGCCGCCGGCCGGAAAAGGATTCACCCATTTGACCGCTTTGGTGGGCCAGGTTTGCGCGGAGGCCTGCAATGCCACCGGCAGGGAAATGCACGCGACGACGAATGCGCCAAAAAGTGTTCGACGTTTCATGAATCCTCCAATGGTTGGAAAGCCGATCTTGGCCGGCTTGGTGAATGAATCTACGCAGCCATTTTAACCGCACCGCTCTTGCCGGCGCATTCCGCAAGATATTGCATCGCAGCGGCAACACCGCCTTGTCGATGAGGCACACCCGCGACCGCCAACCCCATCTCGACGCCGGCGAGTGCGCCCATCAGCGTGAGGTCGTTAAGGTCACCGAGATGACCGATGCGAAATACTTTGCCTTGCAGTTTTGCGAGCCCCATGCCGAGCGACATGTCGAAATGTTCAAGGATCACGCTGCGCAATTTGTCTGCATCGAACCCGGCCGGCATCATCACGGCTGTCACGGCGGCGCTGTATTCGGCCGGATCGGCGCAGACGATTTCCAGCCCCCACGCTCGCACCGCGCGACGCGTCGCTTCGGCATGGCGGGCGTGGCGGGCGAACACATTCTGCAAGCCTTCCTCCTGCAACATCAATAGCGCTTCACGCAGGCCGTAAAGTAAATTGGTCGCAGGCGTGTACGGGAAAAAACCGCTTTTGTTTGCGGCGAGCATATCCTCCCAGTCCCAAAACCCACGCGGCATTTTCGCCTGTTTGACCGCAGCAAGTGCTTTTAGGCTGATCGCGTTAAAGCTCAAACCGGGCGGCAGCATCATGCCTTTTTGCGAGCCGCCAATCGTCACGTCAACGCCCCATTCATCGTGCCGATAATCGAGCGAGCCAATCGAGGAAACGGTATCGACCATCAGCAACGCCGGGTGCGCCGCGTGATCAATCGCCTTGCGAACCGCGTGGATATTGGACGCTACGCCGGTCGAGGTTTCGTTGTGCACCACGCAGACGGCTTTGATCTCGTGGCTTTTGTCGGCTGCGAGTCGCGCGCCGATTTCAGCCGCATTCACGCCGTGCCGCCAATCGCCAACGAGAAATTCCGGTTTCAAGCCGAGCTTGACCGCCATCTTTTGCCAGAGTGATGCGAAGTGGCCCGTCTCGACCATCAATACTTTATCGCCCGGAGAAAGTGTATTCACCAGCGCCGCCTCCCACGCGCCGGTGCCCGATGCGGAATAAATGATTACCGGGTTTTTGGTCTGGAAAACAGCTTTGACGCCTTCCAAAACCTCGTGAGCGAGCTTCTGGAAAGTCGGGCCACGATGGTCAATCGTCGGCGCGTCAATTGCGCGCAGCACGCGATCCGGCACGTTGGTCGGTCCGGGGATTTGCAGGAAGTGGCGGCCAGCGCGGTGGGGAGTTTGCGTCATGATTAAAAGCCTTTCGTTGATGAACCAGTTTGTGTTTTTAGCCTAGTTGTTTGTATACACTATTGGCGAGGAACTGCCGACTATAAATGCTTACGATCAAGATGCCATGAACGCCAAACCTGCACCTGCCACGGTTCATTTCGCTCCCACGACGAAAGCACCCACCCCATTCGAATCGCGTTTGCGTCGCGAGGTCGATGGCGAAGTCATGTTCGACGTCGCCGCACGCGGGCGCTACGCAACTGACGCGTCAATTTACCAGATCATGCCGATTGGCGTGGTGGTGCCGCGCACCATGGACGCTGCCATCAGCGCGTTGCAGATCGCAGCCGAAGAGGGCGTGGCGATCCTGCCGCGCGGCGCGGGCACTTCGCAGTGCGGCCAGACCGTCGGCGCAGCACTGGTGATCGACAACAGTAAATATCTGCACGCACTCGTCGAATTCGATGCCGCAAATAAAAGCGCAATTGTCGAGCCCGGCATGGTGCTGGATCATCTCAACGCCAAACTAAAACCTTCCGGTCTATGGTTCCCGGTCGATGTATCGACCGCAGCGCAGGCCACCATCGGCGGCATGAGCGGAAATAATTCCTGCGGCTCACGATCAATTGCCTACGGAAACATGGTCGACAACGTGACGGGAATTGACGCATGGCTTAGCAGCAACCAGCGCTTTCATTTCGGCATCAATGCCCTGGAAGCCAATAACGGCGCGGGTTTCAGCTCGATCCGTGAGGCGATGCAGGCACTCTATGCGCGTGAGGAAAGCGAAATTGCCGACAAAATGTTTCCGATCGCCCGCCGCGTGGCGGGCTACAACCTGGATCGTTTGGCGCCAGCGCGATTCAATCTCGCGCAGTTGCTCGTCGGCTCCGAAGGCACGCTTGGATATTTCGAGCGCATTCATTTGCAACTGACCGCGTTACCAAAACACAAGACGCTCGGCGTGTGCCATTTTCCGCGTTTTTATGACGGCATGGACGCGGCGCAACACATCGTGAAGCTCGAGCCATCGGCAGTTGAGCTGGTGGATCGCACCATGCTCAATCTCGCGCGCGGTATCGCGATTTACAAAAAAACGGTGGACGCTTTTTTACAGGGCGAGCCGGATTGCGTGTTGCTGGTTGAATTTTCCGGCGAGCATCATGCGGAACAACTGGCGAAGTTGCAGCAGTTGGTCGAGCTCATGGCGGACTTGGGTTTCCCCGGCGGTGTAGTGGAAATTGCCGACGCCAATTTGCAAAAAGCTGTTTGGGAAGTGAGGAAAGCCGGCTTGAATATCATGATGTCGATGAAGGGTGACGGCAAGCCCGTGAGTTTTATTGAGGACTGTGCAGTGCCGCTGCCACATCTGGCTGAATACACGCGGCGTTTGACCGATGTATTTCAAAAGCACGGCACCGAAGGCACCTGGTACGCACACGCGTCGGTCGGCTGTCTGCATGTGCGACCGATCCTCAACATGAAAGCTGATGGCGCAAAAAAAATGCGTGCGATTGCCGAGGAAGCCTCGCAACTGGTGCGCGAATACAAGGGCGCGTATTCCGGCGAGCACGGCGATGGCCTGGTGCGCTCGGAATGGATCGCGCCGTTTCTGGGGCCGCGATTGACTTTAGCCTTGGGCGAAATAAAATCAATATTTGATCCAAAAGGATTGATGAATCCCGGCAAGATCGTCAATCCCTCGAAGCAGGATGACCGCTCGCTATTCCGCTACCGGCCGCAATACACCACGCAAAAAATAGATTTGGCGCTCGACTGGAAAGACAGCGGCGGAATCGCTGCTGCCATCGAGATGTGCAACAACAACGGCACTTGCCGGAAATTTGACGCAGGCACCATGTGCCCAAGCTATCGCGTTACCGGCGACGAGCAGCATGTGACGCGCGGCAGGGCCAACACGCTGCGACTGGCCATTAGCGGGCAGCTTGAAAAGGACGCCTTGACCGGCGCTGCGGGCAAGGATGGCTTTGCGTCGGAGGCGGTGAAGGACGCGATGGATCTCTGCGTCGGCTGCAAAGGCTGTAGACGCGAGTGTCCGACCGGTGTCGACATGGCGAAGATGAAGATCGAATTTCTCCATCACTACAAACAACGCCACGGACATACTCTGCGCGACAAGCTGGTCGCATTTCTGCCGCGCTATGCGCCGCTTGCTTCAAAATTGTCATGGCTGTTGAACCTGCGCGATACCTTGCCCGGCGCTGCGTGGCTATCGGAAAAAATCACCGGTTTTTCAGCGAAGCGGACATTGCCGAAATGGGCTGCGGAGAGTTTTTTGCAACGCGCTGCCGCCAAGGTTGCGATTGGCGATGGCTTCAATGATGTCGTGCTGCTCGCCGACACCTTCAACAATTATTTCGAGCCGGAAAATCTGCACGCCGCACGTCGGGTGCTCGAGGCTGCCGGCTACACCGTCCACATCGCAACTGCCGCCGATGGCAATCGCCCGCTCTGCTGCGGCCGCACTTTTCTAAGCAGCGGCATGGTCGATAAAGCGCGCGAAGAGGCAGCTCGCACGCTGGCCGCCTTAACACCTTTTGT
>JAYVXF010000312.1:0-3339 GCA_043793345.1 Betaproteobacteria bacterium
CAAATCAGTTACATTTGACAGGTCAATACATATCAGTGTTTTAATGCAAGAAATCTTTAGTTTGGTGCGCAACCCATGTAGAAAACGACGCATTAAATGGTACACCAGCAGTTGAATTCCCGGCATGTCGCAACAACTTATTGGTGGTTCCAATATTGACGACAGTATTCAGCTTGCACCGTCATTCCCGCCTTCGCGGGAATGACAAACCCTGATTTGAATCTGTCGTCATTAGTTCTGGCTGCCGAGTAATTCAATAAGCCATCAAAACCCGTTTCCGCAAAAGCGCTCGCCGCCTCTGCGATAATGCTTATTCTTTAACATCTTACAAGACCCATGAACGCCACCCCCATCAGCATCGCCCAAGCCACTCTGCTTAGCCCCTACGGCCTCACCGAATCCGCGATTGAATCCGTGTTCGGTGAAATCCTCACCCACGACGCCGATTACGCCGATTTGTATTTCCAGTATTCGCGCTCGGAGGGTTGGAGCCTCGAGGAAGGGCACGTCAAATCCGGCAGCTTTAACATCGACCAGGGCGTTGGCGTTCGCGTCGTGTCGGGCGAAAAAACCGCGTTCGCGTATTCGGATGACATCAGCCACACCGCGTTGTCGTCAGCGGCCGCAGCGACGCGCAGCATCGCGCGTGCGGGCGGCAATGCGCGTGCCGCCAAATCGCAATCCAAAGCCGGCCGTGCTCTGTACACGCCGAACGATCCGGTGTCTTCCTTCGAAGACGCCGACAAGGTGCGCATTCTGGAACGGCTCGAACAATTCGCCCGCAACATCGACCCGCGCGTGAAAGAGGTGATGGGCCGTTTGTCCGGCGAATACGATGTGGTGATGGTGGCGCGAAGCGACGGCGTGATGGCGGCAGATGTGCGACCGCTGGTACACATCGGTCTGACCGTGATCGCAGAGCAAAACGGTCGCCGCGAGCAGGGGCATACCGGCGGCGGCGGGCGCTACGACTACCGTTATTTCACCGATGAAATTTTGAAAGGTTACGCCGAGGGTGCTGTGCGCGAGGCGCTGGTCAATCTCGATGCCAAGCCTGCACCTGCCGGACCGATGACGGTGGTACTGGGCTCCGGCTGGCCGGGTATTTTGCTGCACGAGGCGGTCGGCCACGGACTCGAAGGCGATTTCAATCGCAAAGGCTCCAGCCTGTTTGCCGGGCGCATCGGTGAACGCGTTGCCGCCAAAGGTGTGACGGTGATCGATGACGGCACCATCACCGACCGTCGCGGCTCGCTCAACATCGACGACGAAGGCAACATTACCCAGCGCAATGTGTTGATCGAAGACGGCATTCTCAAAGGCTACATGCAGGATTCGCTGAACGCACGATTGATGAAGACCCCTGTCACCGGCAACGCGCGCCGCGAATCGTACGCACACATCCCGATGCCGCGCATGACCAATACCTTCATGCTCGGCGGCGACAAGACGCCGGAAGAAATTATCAAAAGCGTGAAGCACGGTCTCTACGCGGCCAATTTCGGCGGCGGTCAGGTGGACACGACCAGCGGCAAGTTTGTATTTTCAGCGTCAGAGGCTTACATGATCGAGGACGGGAAAATTTCCTATCCGGTGGTCGGCGCCACGCTGATTGGCAACGGCATCGAATCGTTAAAGCATATCTCCATGATCGGCAACGACATGAAGCTCGACGCCGGTGCCGGTGTGTGCGGCAAGGAAGGGCAGAGCCTGCCGGTCGGTGTCGGCCAGCCGACGTTGCGCATCGAGGGGCTCACCGTTGGCGGCACGGGCTGAGCGGGCTGGAAATTAGTTGCGCGTTGCGGTGTCTCTGTTAAGTTGCATCCAAAATTTATATTTTTTCGTAAACTTATTCATGGGTGTACGACCAAACGTAAACAAATTTTAGGAATAGCACATGAAACGCCGCGCCTTTTTATCAGGTCTGTTCGCCACCGCCGGGTCGCAAGTATTCGCCAAAGCCGCCTATGCGCAAGGGCGACCGCAAGCGCCTTCGGCGGATAACGTCAAACTCGCCCTCCAACAAGCCAATCAAACGCCCATGAAAATCGAAAAACTGGAATTGCCCAAAGCCGAATGGAAAAAACGTCTTTCATCGGCGCAATTCAATGTCCTGCGCGATGAAGGCACCGAACGCCCGTTCACCAGCAACCTGAACGACGAAAAACGCAAAGGCGTATTCCACTGCGCGGGCTGCGACCTGCCGGTGTACACGAGTGAAATGAAATTCGACAGCGGCACCGGCTGGCCAAGCTTCTACACCACGCTGCCCGGCGCGTTCGATAAAAAAACCGACTTCAAGATGATCTACCCACGTTCCGAATATCATTGCGCGCGCTGCGGTGGACATCATGGCCATGTGTTTAACGACGGCCCACAGCCGACCGGGCAGCGTTGGTGTAATAACGGCGCAGCGCTGGTGTTCAAGGCGAGTGCGGCTTGATTGAGGTTGCCGCAATCACGACCTGAAAATACCTGCGGGGTGGGCACTGGGAAAGGGCTGAACACCGTCGCGGGCATAGGCGAGCGGTTGATGACGGACGCCAACACCATCTCAATTTTCTGACCATCGATAAATTGAGGGAGCGCGAAAAAGAACATTAACCATTACACCTACCGCGTTACTTAGTCTCGCGAGGACAGTGAACATGTCGGGTTTTGCGCAGAGTTTCCCTCTTTGTCTTGGTTAGCACGGACACTTTATCGATATTGAAAAGTTGCGCGTTTTCAATCGATACTATTGATTCCAATTTCGGTCTCAGAGCCGTGCCAAATGGCGATCTACGATTGGCATCGATGTTGGTTCGCGCTTTGCGAAAACTGAAAAAGTTAGCCAGCGGGGTTCTACTTCTTCGTCAACGACAAGGTAGCCGAAATAGGCACGGGCTCTGTCGGGTCACACGTGCGCGTCTTTGCGACGCTCACCACGGAATTTTTGCCCAAACGAATTGCGTACTTCGGATTCTTCGCCTCCGACTGTGTGGACAGCGTGAATGTAGCGAGCAACTGGTCCGCAGCAGGTGGCATCGGATCATCGCGAGTACCCCCGAAATCGAGCCGCGTGAGTTTTGAGTTCTCGATGGAAATGGCGGCAGCGAGCGTCTCATTGTTTGGATCGGGATAATTCTTCCCCAGCGTTCTGCCGGTCACCTGAAAGTGTCCGCTCTCGCCAGCCGAATCCACCTCCAGTCTGATGGTGCTACCGCATAACGATTCAACCGTCGTCGTGACGCAGAGTGAGACTGAGCTTCCCCCGAAATTTCGTCTTCCAAGGGTGACGTATTATTGACGTTAACTTGGAAAGAGGGAAGATGAAGAAGATACCGAAACAGGAGTACA
>JAYVXF010000313.1:0-29716 GCA_043793345.1 Betaproteobacteria bacterium
TTTGCGATTGCCGCAGGAACGCCAAAATTTTACGCGTAAAATGACGCGCTGCACAACCCTTCGCACGCGAACCAACGCCGCAGTCTGCGTTGCGTGAGGCGCGCCCTGTTCGGCCCAGCCAGCGACGCCGCTCGCAGGCATTCGCAGCTTATTCAATCGTCGCATCCACTCACATAGATCGTTGTCCCACCCATGCCACTCCTTCAATTCAAAAATCTGGCACTGGCCTATGGCGATGTCTCGTTACTCGATCATATTGAGCTGACGATCGAGCCTGCCGAGCGCATCGCGTTAATTGGTCGCAACGGCGCGGGCAAATCGAGCCTGTTGAAAATTCTCGCGGGTCTCGCGACTGCTGACGACGGCACCATTTCGCAGGCGCCGAATTTAAAGATTTCGTTGGTCTTGCAAGAGCCGCAGTTTGACGAGGATCAAACGGTATTCGACGCGGTCGCGACCGGGCTTGGTCATGTCGCCGATGATTTGATTGCCTACCACGCGCTCACGCATGGTGCTGCCGGTGCAGGCGATGCAGACGCGCTGGATGAATTATCGGTGCTGCAAACGCGTCTTGAAGCGCACGACGGCTGGCAATTGCAATCGCGCGTTGGTCACGCCGTCGCGCGACTGAATATCGATGAAGATGCCACGCTGGGCTCGCTCTCCGGGGGATTACGCAAACGCGTCGCACTCGCGCGCGCACTCGTGGCCGCACCCGATTTGCTGCTGCTGGATGAGCCGACCAACCATCTCGACATCGAAGGCATCACCTGGCTGGAGGAAACGATTGCCAGCTATCAAGGCGCGGTGTTGGTGATCAGCCATGATCGACGCTTCCTCGAAACCATCGCGACCAGGATTATCGAGATCGACCGCGGCCAGCTCGTGAGCTATCCGGGATCGTTCGTCGAATATCTGCGCCGCAAAGCCGAAGCGCTGCATAACGAAGCACAGGAAAACGCGCGCTTCGACAAAGTATTGAAAGAAGAAGAAGTGTGGATTCGTCAGGGCGTGCAGGCGCGCCGCACCCGCAACGAAGGTCGTGTGCGCAGGCTCGAGCAATTACGCCGTGACCGTGCCGCACGTCGCGACCAATTGGGCAAGGTGAATTTTTCGCTGGACGCCGGCGAGCGCAGTGGCAAGCTCGTCGCCGAGCTTACCGACGTGAGCAAGTCGTACGGCGACAAACGTGTCATCAAACATTTCAGCGCCATCGTGCAACGCGGTGATCGCGTCGGTCTGATCGGGCCGAACGGCGCGGGCAAATCGACATTGCTCAAATTGATTCTCGGTGATCTCGATGCGGACGCTGGAAAAATAAAACGCGGCACGCAATTGCAGACCGCGTACTTCGATCAGTTTCGCGAAGCGCTCGACGAAGAAGCCACGCTGGGCGACGTGATCAGTCCCGGCTCTGAATTTGTCGAGTTGCCGATGGGTAACAAGACGGTGCGCAAACACGTCATCAGCTATCTGGGCGATTTTCTGTTTCCACCACAGCGCGCACGCGCCAAAGTGAAATCACTCTCGGGTGGCGAACGCAATCGCCTGCTGCTGGCGCGCCTGTTTTCACGACCGGCGAATTTGTTGGTGCTCGATGAGCCAACCAACGATCTCGACATGGAAACGCTGGAGCTGCTTGAGAGCCTGTTGCAGGATTATTCCGGCACGGTGTTGTTGGTGAGTCATGACCGCACATTTTTGAATAACGTCGTCACGCAGGTGTTTGCGTTCGAAGGCGATGGCCTGGTGCGGGCGTATGCGGGTGGCTACGATGATTGGTTGCAACAGCGGCCCGCAACGGGTGCGACCGCCAGCGTTGATGTCAAGCGCGACGCCGTGGTTGCCACACCGAAACCTCCTACGCGTCGTGCCAAGATGAGCTTTAACGACGTGCGCGAACTGGACGGCTTACCCGCAAAAATTGCGGCGCTGGAAAAAGAGCAGACAGCGTTGCAATTGCGAATGGCTGATCCAGAAATTTATTCCAAATCGCCGCAACTGCTCGCGTCATTAGGTGCGCGTGGAAATGAAATTGCTACTGAGCTCGAAACGATTCTGGCGCGATGGGAAGTGCTGGAGGCGAAGAAAACCGCAGCGGGCGCTTGATTGTCTTCCCCCTTTTCTAAAGGGGGATTGAGGGGGATTTTTCGGTGGTGATGGGCAGACACTTTTCACCAAGTACCACTACCGAACGCACCCTCGCTTCGCTCTCCTTACCGGCCGCATTTGCATATGCAACGCGTCGACGACCGCATCTGATCTGAAAGTACCGCTCAACGCATCGACGTGTAATTCACCGGTATCCACGCGTAGCCTTTGCCCTCAGCACGCAAATAGCCGATGCCAGGAAACGACAGATGCGCGCTGCCCACGAGGTAGCCCTGCTTGGCTGCTTCGGCATAAGCTTTTTTACGCTGCAACGCGGCCGCTTTGCTGTCGGTATCAAACTTGATCGTCACGCCAGGATTTTCAAACTGCACGGATGCGACGTGCATCAGGTCGCCCCACAGCATCAGTTTTTGGCCTTTGCTCTCGACGGCGTAAATGCTGTGACCCGGCGTGTGGCCGCGGCTGGCGACCGCCTTGATGCCTGCAACGAGTTCGGTGTTACCGTCAAACGATTTGAATTTATCGGCCTTTACGTAGGGATTGAGCGAGGCCATCGCGCCTTGAAAAAACCCCTTGTCGTCAACTGCGGCTTTGTCCATGTTCGCCTGGCTGAGCCAGAAATCGGCGTCGTGCTTGTCCGCCCGCACAACGGCGTTGGGGAACGCGCGTTTATCACCGGCCATTAACCCGCCAACGTGGTCGGCATGCATATGCGTGATATAAATTTCGTCGACTTGCTCAGGCTGATAACCAGACGCCTTCAAATTCGTAACCAGATTGCCAAGCGTAGGGCCAAACAAGCCCGCCGCACCAGTGTCCACCAGCACGAGTTTTTCACCGGTGTTGATCAGGTAGCCGTTGACGGAAGTTTCAAGCGGGTTTTTCAAGTACGACTTGGCCAGCGCTTTATCAACCGCTGCGGGCGTAGTGTTGGTCAACAAATCTTTCACCGGCAGATTCACCGTGCCATCCGACAACGCCGTGATCTCGAAGTCGCCGAGCATCATGCGGTAGTAGCCGGGGGCAGAGGTTTTTGCCATGGGGGCGGCGGCGTTTGCGGTGGTGGTCAAAAAAGCGATTGTTGCGGTTGCTGCGAGTGCGGCGGTTACTTTGGTTTTGAATTTACGGATGTTGAGCATGGGGAAAATCTCCGAAGATGATTGGTTGGGACGCATTACAAATTGACTATGTTGGATTATGAATGAGCGCGATTTTTTTGGGAAGCCGGACGGCGGATCTATCTGCGAATGCCCCTGCTTCCCTCTCCCCTCGCGGGAGAGGGATCGAGGGAGAGGGGGTGATCGCAAGTGCGAAACTCAACGTACACAATCGCTGTGTCAATATTCCACGCTATGCAGCCGCATACGCCACCTGCTTGATCGGCTTGATGCCCGCCAGCATCTTCGGGTCTTGCTGTATCGCCCATAAATCCAGCGCCGCCTGCATGCGTAGCCAACTATCAGCGCTGGTATTCAACAGCTTGGCGATACGCGCCGCCATTTCAGGTGTGAGGGGGCGCTTCTCGTGCAAAATTTCCGACACGGTAAGACGCGACACACCAAGCCGCAAAGCGAACTTGGTTTGCGTCATTTCCAACGCGGGCAATACATCCTCTCGCAACACCGCGCCCGGATGGGTGGGGCGGCGGTTCGGGTCTCTCATCGATTTCATTAGTGGTAATCCTCCAAGTTCACATCGATTGCGTTGTCGCTCTCAAAGCCAAACGTGATGCGCCAGTTGCCGCTCACACTGACCGCATATTCACCTTTGCGCGCACCTTTGAGGGGATGAAAGCGGTAACCGGGCAGGCTCATGTCTGCCGGCTTCAATGCACTATCAAGGCGATCCAGTATGCGCTCGATGCGTGGTGCGTGTTGAGCGGGAATGCCGCGATAGTCGCTGCGTTTGAAAAATCGTTCCAGGCCACGGTGCTTGAATTTGTCGATCATTTAGGCTGTAATCCAATGGAGTCCATTGTAATCCAGTAAAGTACAGTTGACAAGAACAGCATGAGGGTCGGTTTGCGCGCTGTTAGGCAGCCTTTTTCTTCGCTGAGACGGAAGGTTGCGAGGATTGCGAAGATTGCGCCGTTGAAGTTGGCGGCTTGATGGGTTTGTGCGATCATTAATCAACGGGGTTGGCGGGAATTATTTTGGAAAACAAATCACGCTGATCTCTTTTGTAATGGGGTATTAGAAATTTGGCAGAATGCCTGAGTCAATGATGAAGCAAAAATATGGCTTTCCTCCGTTTCCTCTTCGCTGGCGATTCTTATTCGCTCCGCTCATGGCGAGTTTGTTGTTTACCTACTTGAATGTGCTGTCTGAGCTAAATTTTGCGCTGTTAGAACTAACCGCATTGACCGCAATACCTGCGTATTTTCTCGGATTGTTGTTTGGGCTCCCGTGCTATGTGTTGCTTGGGAAGTGGATAACGTCCGTAATAATTCGTTTAACTATCGCTGGGTTCCTTTGCACTTTCTTGCCGGTATTTCTTATGAGCTATTCGACACTTTCGTTGAGCTGGCTTGAATGGCGAATTGATACATGGCGCGCTTTGGAGGCAGGATTTATATATGGTTTGTATGGCTTGTTGGGTGGGGTATTCGCATGGCTCTTGAGCTTACCTATCAAAACATTAGCGGAGCCGAGGTGAATTTTTATATGCTGCTTTGTTTGTACTTAAGAAAGCAAAAGTTCAAATTGTACCTTCGTTGGCACGGGTGGGATTGTGTCAGTCTCGGCTAGAGCCGATCCTGCCATCGCTTCGCAACCGCGCTTCGCGCGTCCAAGCGAATGCCCCCGGCATTCGCTTAGCCGAACCCGAAGCGGCTTCTCATCAAACCCGCACCATCAAATAAAAAAAACGGGCGCAAGGCCCGTTTTGTTTTATTTGGCGGAGAGGGATTCGGTCACGTTCCGCGACCCCGGTGCGGCGGCCTTCGGCATCGCCGACACCTTTCGAATCCCACCGCGAGCCAAGCAGTTGGCTCGCTCCTCTCCGTAACGAAAAAGCCCCGCGCGGCGGGGCTTTGAATTTGGCGGAGAGGGAGGGATTGTGTCAGTCTCGGCTTAGGCCGATCCTGCCATCGCTTCGCGACCGCGCTTTGCGCGTCCAAGCGAATGCCCCCGGCATTCGCTTAGTCGAACCCAAGCGGCTTCTCATCAAACACTCACCAACAAATAAAAAAAACGGGCGCGAGGCCCGTTTTGTTTTATTTGGCGGAGAGGGTGGGATTCGAACCCACGGTACGGCATAACCGTACGCCGGATTTCGAGTCCGGTGCAATCGACCACTCTACCACCTCTCCGGATGCGGCTTTTAGTCGAAGGCGAGATTATAGCGTTTCAAACCGCATCCGACCCGTTTGCATCTGTTTTCATTCAGCAGCTAATATGTGGGGTGCCAGTCAATAATAATTTCCGGGCAACACTCTGAACAGCCACACCAAAACCGACCTGACCGGCGTCGCACTCGTCCTCGTTGCTGCGATTGCCTTCTCGGCCAAAGCGATATTTGTGAAGCTCGCTTATGACGATCCAACAGCGTTCAAGATCGCGGTCGACCCGGTCACGTTGCTCACGCTGCGGATGTCGATCTCGCTGCCTTTTTTTGCACTCATTGCATGGTGGGCATCGCGCGGGCAGCAGGCGCTCTCGCATCGCGATTGGCGCGTGGTGATCCTGCTGGGGTTGATGGGTTATTACGCGGCGAGTCTGCTTGATTTCTGGGGGCTGCAATATATCAGCGCCGCACTCGAGCGGCTGATTTTGTTTCTCAATCCCACCATCGTGGTGCTGATCTCGGTGCTTGCGTTCGGCTATCGCATTGCTAAACGCGATGTGTTCGCGCTCTCGGTAAGCTACGCCGGCATCGCGCTGGTGTTCGTACACGATCTGCAATTTGATCCGGCAAAAGTATTGACGGGCGGCGCGTTGGTGCTGCTGTCGGCAATTCTTTATGCGGGCTATCTGGTCGGCGCGGGTGAGATGGTGAAGCGCGTGGGTGCCGTGCGCTTTGCGGCGTATGCGTCGATTGTTTCCACCATTGCGATCACCTTGCATTTTTTCATCTCCCATTCCGCCACTGTGCTACTCGCCCAAACGCCGCGTGTTTATTGGCTATCGGGCTGGATGGCCATTGCCTCTACGGTGCTGCCGATTGTGCTGATGGCTGAGGGCATGCGCCGCATCGGCTCGTCGAACGCGGCGATGATCAGCTCCATCGGCCCGATTGCAACGATTTTTATGGGCGCGATATTTTTGGGCGAGCCGGTGACTGCGTTGCAGCTAAGCGGTGCGGCTTTGGTACTGTTGGGCGTGTTGGTGATTAGCTTGAAGAAGAAATAAAAATGAAAGTCCGCACCCAGCTTGCCGTTTGAGGCGAAAAGCCGCCACAAGGCGCGCCAGTGCTAGAAGCAGCAGATTTCTCCCTATGGTCGAAATGACAATTTGTTGTAGGGCTGATGGTTTTCTGCAAGGTGCCAGTACGAGCGTGAAGGCTTGTATGCACCGCAATATTAATTTTCTGTCATTTCGAACCCGGCTTCATCGGGTGAGAAATCTGCTGTTGACGATCCAAGGCAAAAGCAGATTTCTCCCTGTGGTCGAAATGACATGGTGATGATGCAGAGACTATCCCAAGCTTCAGGTACGCCGACATAATTCAAGCTTCGATACTGCGATGCGGCAGCCGATTTTTGTATAATACTTCGTTGACTTCGCGCAGCACTCGCAACACGCGACGCCACTTTTCCACACTCACACTCTCGGAGTTCCCCCATGAAAACCCCCATGCGCGTTGCGGTTACCGGTGCCGCCGGCCAGATTGGTTACAGCTTATTGTTCCGCATCGCTTCCGGCGAAATGTTGGGCAAAGATCAGCCGGTCATTTTGCAGTTGCTGGAGATCGCCGATGAGAAAGCGCAAAAAGCCCTGAAGGGCGTGATGATGGAGCTCGACGATTGCGCGTTTCCCTTGCTGGTGGGCATGAGCGCGCATGCGGATGCGATGACCGCGTTCAAGGACATCGACGTTGCCCTGTTGGTCGGCGCGCGTCCGCGCGGGCCGGGCATGGAGCGCAAAGATTTGCTCGAAGCCAATGGCGCGATTTTCACCGTGCAGGGCAGGGCGCTCGACGCCGTCGCCTCGCGCAACGTGAAGGTGCTCGTGGTCGGCAATCCCGCCAACACCAACGCCTACATCGCGATGAAATCCGCGCCGAGCCTGCCGCGTGAGAATTTCACCGCCATGCTGCGCCTGGATCACAACCGCGCGCTCTCGCAGCTCGCCTCGAAAACCGGCAAGCCCGTGGAGTCGATTGAAAAATTGATTGTCTGGGGCAACCATTCGCCGACCATGTATCCCGACTACCGTTTCGCGACCATCGGCGGTGTCGCAGCACCTGCGTTGGTGAACGATCAGGCGTGGTATCGCGATACGTTTATACCAACCGTCGGCAAACGGGGTGCGGCCATCATTGAAGCACGTGGATTATCGAGCGCTGCATCAGCAGCGAACGCGGCAATCGACCACATTCACGACTGGGTTTTGGGTACGAATGGCAAATGGGTGACGATGGGCGTGCCATCCGACGGCAGCTATGGCATTCCGGATAGCGTGATGTACGGCGTGCCGGTGACGTGTGCGAACGGCAAATACACGGTCATCAAGGGTTTGGAAATCGACGAATTCTCACGCGGCAAGATGGATGCGACGCTGAAAGAGCTGGAAGACGAACGTGCGGGTGTTGCGCATTTGCTTTGAGCTTTATTGGTCGACGAAAAAAAGCCGCTAAGTCAGCGGCTTTTTTTTATTCCGCCGCCAACTCCTGCGACGATACGGCAGCAACCGGCGCATCGATACCATGGGTCGGCAATTCGCGCATCGCCATCAACGGTGAAAATTTCGCCAACACCAAACCCAACACCAGCGTGCCCGCGCCTGCAACGCCAATCGTGGTGCGCAAACCGAATAGCTCAGCCATCGCGCCACCAGCGAGCGAGCCCAGCGGCGCGCCCGCAATCGACAGAAAAATCATTGTCGACGTAACGCGCCCGAGCAGATGATCCGGCGTCACCGATTGCCTCAACGTAAGGTAATTGATAAAGAACAGCATCGCGCCGAGATCGAGCACAAAGATGGCAACCGCGAGTTGCACGTCCGCCCACGCGCCCGCTGACACGCAGGCAATCATCAACCACGCGAGACCGGTGGAAAATAATCCGCCGACCATCACGCGGCCAACACCGAACCGATGATTGAAGCGTTGCACACCGAACGACGCGATCAAAAAGCCCACACCACCCATCATCCAGATCGCGCCGATCTTGCCGGGTGAAAGCGCCAAATCGCGCGCGGCAAACAGGATCACGATGGCGACATACATGTGCTTCAAAAATTGCCAAATTGCCAATCCCCATGCGAGCGAACGCAACACCGGATTATTCCAGATCAGGTGCAGGCCTTCTTTCGCGTCTTGCCAGACAGTGGTATTTTTTGCGGTAATTTTCGGCACGTCACTGGCTTGCGGTGCGATGCTTTTCAGCATCCACGCCGAGGTGAAAAACGCAATTGCATCGAGCAGGATGGCGAACGGCGCGGTTAGCCAGTGGATGAAAATTCCCGCCAGGCCGGGGCCGATCAGTTGCGCGCTCGAGTCCGCTAGTGCGATGCGCGAATTGGCCTCGACCAGATTGGCGCGGCCGACGCGTTCGGTCATGAACACCTGATACGCCGCCCAGCCGATGATGCCGCCGAGGCCGACCAAAAACCCCACGACATAGAGTACCGGCATCGACAGCAATCCAAACCACGCCGCAATCGGCACCGCCAGCAGCGCCAGTCCGCGCCCGACGTCGGCCATGATGATGAGCGGTAATTTTTTTGACCGATCCACCAGCACGCCGGTGAAAAGGCCAAACAGCGTGTACGGCAATGCCTCTACGGCGGTCAGGATGCCCATCTCAAGGGGCGAGGCGTTCAACATCAATGCGGCAGTGAGCGGCAACGCCAAAAACGTCACCTGCCCGCCAAAATGGGTGATGGTCAGCGAAATCCACAGCGTGCGGAAATCGCGGCTCCGCCAAAGCTTGCCGAAATATTTGTCCAGCCGATGTTGTTCTGTTTTCATTTTTGTTTTTTCCCACGGTGTCACGCAAATCAGTTTGCACGCGACGGCCCCAAAATGATCCACGGGCCAATAAAAATAGCGGGGAAATAGTTGGTTCCAGTAAATTCCCCGCCGTTTGATTCCGGCGAGGGCCTCTAAAAAATTAAGGCGCTACCGGAAGATGCTGGCTGGCATGCAGTCGATGCCGAAAGCGGGGCACCGAGACAGGCCGGGGATGCCGAAACGCGCGCTTCGCACCGCCGCAATGCCGCCGCCCGCCGTTGCTACCGGCTGTGCGTCACTGGCGAATTGGGTGTGGGTTGCGAACACGTAAGTTCCTGTTGGATAAAGCGTTGAGGAATGAGTTTACCGCAGTTGGCCGCCGCACGCATTGGCTTTTGCTGAAAACCTCGTGCGCAATGTTCACGTGCGGTCGCCGCATCGGTTACACTCCTACGCTTTTTGCGGGGCTTTATGTGGTTCAGAAATTTGCAGATTTATCGTTTTCCCGCGCCGTTCAAAATCAGTGCGTCCAATCTCGAGGAACAACTCGGTCGCCACGCCTTTCGCGCCACCATCGGCTACGAAATGCAGACCGAAGGCTGGGCCTCACCGCGTGACGATGGTGGCTTGGTTCACTCGGTGAATGGCCAGATGCTACTGTCGATGTGTACCGAAAAAAAACTGCTGCCGGCATCGGTGATCAAAGAGGCGACCAAGGCTAAGGCAATCGCAGCCGAAGAGCAGCAAGGCTACGCGCCGAGCCGCAAGCAATTACGTGAAATTAAAAATCAGGTCACCGATGAACTCATCCCGCGTGCCTTTAGCGTACGTCGCCGCACCGGCGTCTGGATCGATCCGGTGAACGGCTGGCTGGTCATCGACGCGGGCTCAGTCGGCAAGAGCGACGCGGTGATGACGCTGTTGTTCAAGTCGATTGACGATCTGGCCGTCGAGCGTTTGAACACCGCCATGTCCGCAGGCGCTGCGATGACCGCATGGCTGGCCGCCAACGAAGCGCCGCACGCGTTCAGTATCGATCAGGACACGGAATTACAATCGCCGGTCGAGGAAAAAGCCACGGTGCGTTTTGTGCGCCACGCGCTCGACCCGAAAGACGTGCAACGCCATATTGCGTCGGGCAAACAATGCACCCGTCTCGCGCTCACGTGGGCCGAGCGCGTGTCGTTGGTGCTGACCGAAGCGCTGATCGTCAAAAGCATCGATCCGGTGGATTTGAGTCGCGACGGTGAGGATGCAAAAGCGCAGAACGATGACGAGCGTTTCGACGCTGATTTCATGCTGATGACGGGCGAGTTGCATCATCTGATGACGGATTTGGTGGAGGCGTTGGGTGGCTTACAGGTTAAATAGTCATGGCGGTTTGTGCAGCCGATTTCCTTTCGACTCGACAGACTGCTAAAGTCGCAGCATGACAAACACGCCCGCTCCCGCAATTCCCGCCGCACCTGCCGCACCCACCGTTTCATGGCTCGCCTATTGTCGCGCCGGCTTCGAGCCCGATCTCGCGGCGGAATTCGCTGCAAAATTTGGCGCGCCACCGCGCGCGTTAATCGCGGTGCCGTTGAGCGGATTTGTGTTGGCCACATTCCTGCAAAAAGACGCCAAACGCGCCGCCGCACATGCCGACTGGCGCGACTGGATTTTTGCGCGGCAAATGTTGCGCGCCAACGCCGGGCCAATTGCGCTCACCACAAATGATCGCGTGACGCCGATTGTTGCCGCCGCAAAAGCCTGGCTCGCCCAGCAAAAAGTCGCGAAGCTTGGTGCCGTGTGGATCGAATATCCCGACACCAACGACGGCAAGGCGCTGTCAAAATTAGCGCAAGCGCTGCAACTTCGCATTGGCCTTGAGCTCACCGCGAGTGGCTTGATCAAAAAAGACGATGACGCCGCGCCGCGTTTGCATGTTTTTCTCACGCCGCAACGTGAAGCATTTCTGGCAGTTGGCGACGTAGAAAAATCGTCGTCGTGGCCACTCGGTATTGCGCGGCTGAAAATGCCGCGCGAGGCACCCAGTCGTTCGACTTTGAAACTTGCCGAAGCGCTATATATATTTGTTGGCGACAATGAAGAGCGCATCATGCGTCCCGACATGCGCGCGGTCGATCTCGGTGCCGCACCCGGCGGCTGGACGTGGCAGCTCATTCATCGCGGTCTGCATGTGACCGCCATCGACAACGGCACGCTTAAAGGTGAGCTGGTTGATAACGCGCTGGTAAAACATCTGCGCGAAGATGGGTTTCGTTATCGCCCCAAGCGCCCGGTCGACTGGATGGTTTGCGACATGGTCGAGCAACCGGCACGCATCGCTGCACTGGTGGCGATGTGGTTTCGCGAAGGCTGGACCGAGCGCTGTATTTTCAACCTTAAATTGCCGATGAAAAAACGGCTCGACGAAGTGACAAAATGCCGCGCTGTCATCGAGCAGGCTTTGCAACTGAGCGGGCGCGAATACGAAATCCGCATCAAGCACCTTTATCACGACCGCGAAGAAGTCACGGGATTTTGCAGATACGTGCCGCGAACCAAGCGCGGATAAGTGTGACACCAGTGAAGAGCGGAACTTTCTGTGCCTCGCGTTTTTTGCTGAAACTGGATTTTCGCCCGGCGTTACCGCCGTTATCCTTCCCAAGGACGTTCCGGTGCGCCCGGGCATGCGCCGGTGACTGTAAAGGCCGCGGCACTCCACGAATCCGCGGCTAAGCCCGTAGTAACATTCACCCATGCCGACGCAGTCACCACCACCGCCGTCCCGATCCGCGCGCACCCGCGAGCGCATCCTCAAGGTCAGTCTTGAACTCTTCAACCATCAGGGCGAGACCAATGTCACCACCGGCCATATTGCCGATGAACTCAACATCAGCCCCGGCAATCTCTACTATCACTTTCGCAACAAGGACGAGATTATTCATCACCTGTTTGCCGAATTTGAGCAAGCGATGGATCTATCGCCCAGCGACGTTTCGGATGCGGCGGGCGCGATGGAAGACTTGTGGCTTTATTTGCATCTGATGTTCGAGCGCATCTGGAGCTATCGGTTTTTGTACCGCAACCTCGATGATCTGCTGACCCGCGACAACAAGCTCAAAGCGCATTTCAATATCATCATCGGCCACAAGCGCGCGGCGATGATTTCGCTATGCCACGCGCTGCTTGGTGTGAAAGCGATGCAGGCGAGCGATGAGGAAATCCGTGCGCTGGCAGAGAATGTATTGGTGGTCGCGACTTACTGGCTCAATTTCGAGCACCTGCGCGCGCGGCCAACGAATAAAATCAGCGTTGAGCCCGATCCCGAGCAACATTTTTCACGCGGTGTGTATCAGGTGATGGCGCTGGTGGCTCCGTTCCTGTTGGGCAAGGCCAAAACACATTTGCAGCATCTGATGGAAAACTACCGCGACTAAATCTGGGAGTCGAAAATGGCCAAATGGAATAAATTTCCGCACGAGCAAACAGCAATCATCTACGCGGGCGATGCCTTGAAAAAAAACTGGGATGCTTTGCACAAGGGCGACAACGAGCCGTATCCAAAAGACGCAGGCATGCAGGAAGCGTGGCGGCAATTTCACGCCGGCAATTTTGCGTCGGCCACTGAACACGGTGGCACGGTAGCCGCCAAGGCGACATCAATCTACGCGACGCATCTGGAAACGAAAGCCGCCGCGAAGGTAAAGCACTATCTGGAGGCGATGGTGATGGCGACGGCGCTGATCAAAGCGGAGCCGAAAAATCCGAATGCGCATTACCAGTACGCGTATGCGGCGGGACGCTACAGCCAAAGTATTTCCATCATCAAAGCACTCAAGGAAGGCTACGGCGGGAAAATCAAAACGGCGCTGGAGACCGCGTTAAAGCTCGATGCGAAGCACGCCGATGCGCATACCGCAATGGGTGCGTATCACGCCGAGATCATCGATAAAGTTGGTGCGCTGGTTGGCAAGCTCACCTATGGCGCGAATAAGGACGCGGCGGTTGAACACTTTGAAGCAGCCATCAAGTTGAATCCGGCCTCACCGATTGCACATATCGAATATGCGAATGGTTTGCTGATGCTGTTCGGCGACAAGCAGGAGGATAAAGCGGTGAAGCTGTATGAAAAAGCGGCGAAGATGAAAGCGAAGGACGCGATGGACGTGCTTGACATTGCGATGGCGAATAACGAGCTGGAGGATTGATTTGAGCGCATCCACACCCACCCTTCAAACCATCCGCGAGGCTCACGCCCGCATCCAGCCGCACATTCATCGCACGCCGGTGTTGTCGAGCAGCATTTTGAATACGCAACTCGGCGCGGAAATTTTTTTCAAGTGCGAAAATTTTCAAAAGGTCGGCGCATTCAAAGCGCGCGGTGCGTGCAATGCGGTGTTGTCATTGACCGATGCTGAAGCCAGGCGTGGTGTCGTTACTCACTCCTCTGGTAATCATGGTGCGGCACTCGCGTGGGCCGCGCGGCTACGTGGCATCAAGGCGACCGTGGTGGTGCCGGACAATGCGCCAACGCCTAAGAAGCGCGCCATTGCTGCCTATGGGGCCGATATCGTTTATTGTGCGCCAACGGTTGTGGCGCGTGAAGCGGCCGTGGCAGCGTTGATTGAGAAGCACGGTTATTTTTTGATCCACCCCTTCGACAACGATCAGGTCATCGCCGGCCAAGGCACCGCCACGCTTGAGCTGCTCGACGAAAAACCGGATCTTGATATGCTGATTTCACCACTTGGCGGTGGCGGTTTGCTGTCAGGTACATCGATTGCCGCGAAGGGCTTGAAGCCCGCGATAGAGGTTTATGGCGCCGAGCCGCGAGGCGCTGATGACGGCTATCGCTCGTTCACCACCGGTGTGCGCGTGACGGAACAAACCCCGCAGACGATTTGCGACGGCCTGCGCACGGTGCTGAGTGAGCGCACCTTCAACATCATTCGCGCCAATGTCGATGGCATCGGTATTGCATCGGAGGAAAACGTCATCAAGGCCATGCGCATGACGTGGGAGTTGCTTAAAATCATTGTTGAGTCTTCCTGCTTGCCGCCGCTCGGCGCGATTCTTGAAGGAAACATTGATGTGAAAGGCAAACGCGTCGGCATTATTTTGACCGGCGGAAATGTTGATCTCGATAAACTACCGTGGCAACCATGAAACTAATCCCGTCTCCGGATTCACCGTCGCCTTCGGGCCATTATTCATCTGCTGTTGTGCATGAGGGAATTGTTTACGTCTCGGGCCAACTGCCGCGCGTGCCGGGCAAACCCGCAGATTTTGCGCCCGCCACCATTGAGGAGCAGACGCGTCAGGCGCTACTCAATGCAGAGGAAGTGCTGGTCGCGGCCGGTTCGCGGCGTGATCTGGTGTTGCGCTCAACGCTGTACGTATCCGACATCGCCTATTGGGCGGCGGTCAATGCTGCATACGCCGCGTTTTTTGGTGCGCACAAACCTGCGCGTGCGATCGTGCCGGTGGGCGCATTTCGCAACGGGTTTTTGATTGAGATCGATATGATTGCGGCGGTGGGGCAATGATCGACCGGTGAGTCCGGTGGCATCGGCGACGAGCGCGCGTCGTGACGCTGGCAGGCGCAAAAACCGCTCAGGATTTCCGCACGCGCCGGTCAGGACTTGCGCATGCGTTTGAGCGTTTTTTTCGGTGTCTGGGTTGCGTCGCCGGGTACGCCGCCCGTCTCGCCACCAAATGCGTCTTCAAGTTCAGCTTCAAATTCCGGCCCATACGGCCCCATCAGCGTTTGCATCACCAGCTTTTCAAATTCATCGGCAAATTTATTGATGACTGTTTCAGGATCCGGCACCAGCCCGGCGTCGGTGATCAAACCAAACTGCACTTTGCCGTTGTAGGTGAGGATCGACAAACCCATGCCGATGCCGCCCGATTGCGGCACCCAGAAATCGATTTCGTCGATTTCGCGACCGGCGAAGAACAGCGCTTGTTGCGGCCCGGGTACATTGGTCATGACGGCGGTCGCATTGCGACCAAGCAACGCGCCGATCTGATCCTGCAAAATTTTCGGCCCCATGCCGACGGCAGATAACAACACGAAGGCAACGATCGGCTGTGAGGAGCCCTTCAACGCGCTCATGCGGTCTTTCACCATGAACACGCGCGCCAACGGGTCTTCAACGCCGATCGGCAGATCGACAAATACCAATCCGAATTGGTTGCCGAGTTCACTTGCCTTTTCGATGGGCCGCAAATTGACTGGCACGATGGCGCGTATTTCGATGCCGTCCGGCTGGTCGCCTTGCCGCTTGAGATAATCACGCAGCGCGCCCGCCGCCGTGGCGAGCAGCACGTCGTTCACCGAGCAACCATGCGCTTTGCCGATGATTTTTACTTCGGCGAGCGGCAGAGGATCGCACCATGCCACGCGTTTCTGGCGACCGAGATTACCCTTGAATCGGGTCGGCGTATCCGGCTCCATCATCGCTATTTTGCGCAGCTCATCGGCGAGCTCCATACCTTTGGAGGCGAATTCGCGCAGCGTCGACGGATCCTTCGCGATTTCCAGTCCCTGCTCGACCAAACCGCGCGTGAGTTTCATCGCACCGGACCAGACGCTGGCCATCGGCTTGGTGACGCTGGTCCAAAAATCCATCTCATGTTTTGCGCCCTTCGGCCGTTTCTCTTTCGGGATCGGTTTGGCGACACTGGCTTCAGCCGTGTCGGCCGTCAGCGAAAGCATCACGCTGATGAGCGCGATGCCATCGGCATAGCAGTGATGAATGCGTGTCAATAACGCGGAGCCATTGCCCTGATAATTTTCAATGAGCTGGAATTGCCACAGCGGCTTGGTGAAATCGAGACTCTCGCTGGCCATCGCGCTCACGTAGGCTTCCAATTCTTTCTTGCCCGCAGACCTGCCGTTTTTGCCCGTCAGTTTCACGCGCTTGAGGTGATGTTTGATGTCGAAATTGCGGTCGTCATCCCACCACGCGCCGGTCGGATCCTGCACGGCTTTTTGCTTGAAGCGCGGGAAGGTCAGGAAGCGCTGCTCGATGGTCGTTTGCAGTTTTTTGAAATCGAGTTTGTCCTTGAACACCATGATGCCGACGATCATCATCAGGTTGGTCGGGTGCTCCATGCGGAGCCAGGCGGTATCGATACCCGACATCCGCTCGCGGTCGAGGAGCGGAATGCCGGGAATGCGTGGCAGGCGGGGCATGCGCGGAATATTGGCCATAGTGTGGTGTGCGGCTTTCGCTGTTATTGGTTTAGCCTGAATTATTCGAACCTGGCGTGCAAGTCGATTACTGCTCCCCGAAACCGGCGCGATGCATCAATCGCTAAAATTGCGATCACGCCTCGATTCCGTTACAGTCACTTTAGCCTTAGTTTGATGCCATGAGAACCCCCAATTGCGGGTTTATCGACCAATCCATTGACATTTTTCCGGAGGAAAACACCATGTCCGAGTTGCAGAAGAAATTCGAAAAAGCCTCAAAAGACGTGACCAAAGCAAAAACCGAGGCCGGTAACGACATGAAACTGCGTCTGTATGCGCATTTCAAACAGGCAAGCGATGGCGATGTCTCGGGCGACAAGCCGGGCTTTACCGACTTCGTGGGTCGTGCCAAGTTTGACGCGTGGGCGAAGCTCAAAGGCACGTCAAAAGACGATGCGATGACGGCCTACATCAAGCTCGTGGAGCGGGTCTTGCGGGAGTAGTTACACAGCAGTCAGGAATATTGACGACAATTTTCATGCTGCACCGTCATTCCCGCGAAGGCGGGAATCCAAGTTTGGCTGAATGAACTTGGATTCCCGCCTTCGCGGGAATGACGAACCCTGATTTGAAACTGTCGCCATTATTTCTGACTGATGAGTAAGGCCAAAAAAAAGCCCGATTCGTTTGAATCGGACTTGAAGTCGTCTCTGGGATCAATGGATTTCAGGACGAGGAGGAGACCGCCGCGTCCGCTTGTTCAGGGAGTCGATAATCAGGATTACTTGCGGGCGGATTTAGCAGCGGTCTTTTTAGCCACGCGCTTGACGATTTTTTTTGCCGCCACGGGTTTTTTCGTGGGCACCGGCTTCTTCGCGGCAACCGGTTTCTTGGCAACGGGGCGACGCTTTTCCTGCGCCATCAAAGCACGAACCGCTTCGGACAATTCGCCAACCTGGCTCGACAGCGCTTCCACGTCTTTGCTGGTCAAAACACCGAGGCGGTTCAACGAGCTGTGGACGCGGCTCTCAAATACTTGTTCGAGCTTATCAAATTTTCCGGTCGCCATCTCGATGGTTTTGGACGCCTGCTCTTTTGCCGTTTCAATGGTCGCTTCAGCAACGTGGCGGGTACGCTCTTCGATCTGCGCGCCGCGGGCGACGAGCGTCTCAAATACTTTTTTGCCCTCAACCTGCGCCTTGGAAAAAGCACCGAGACCGGCCAGCCAGATTTGCTGGGCCGATTCCATCACCTGCCTGGCGGTCGGCTGCTCGCTCAAGCTGGATGCAATTGCGCCAATTTTGTCGGCGAATTCGCCGACTTTACCTGCGCCTGAACTGGTGTTGGCGGTTGCTTTCCTGAATTTTTTTGCCATGATTTCTGCTCCTTTGCGTTATAGACTTTTTATTCGGGGCAGTGCAGCCGTTACACCTTGCTTTGGTTGGCAATGCCTTTGATGATACGACTTTAAGGCCAAACTTTAGAGTAAACATACTAGTATCGTGACACAGAAATATCGATACATAAAACGGCGTCTTTTTCCGCATGGCAGCGTTGCTTGTCGTTGCCATGGACATAGCCATGTCGCCTCCTCGCGCCTTGCCATGCGAAAAAATCCATCCGTTTTATTTGCATCGCTATTTCTGTGTCACGACACTGATCAAACGGCGGCTACGCCATGACGAATCGAATCGTGATGTGCGCTAAGATAGTGGCGACATGCAAAAAATGTGGTCGTGCGCCGTCCGCCAGCGCGGCGCGCGCAGCCCACCGACAAATCCCTGGAGACGTGCTTGAACACCACTGCCAATGCAATACGTTCGCCCGCTGAACGCCCCTGGTTAAGCGCTTACCCGCCGGGTGTCCCTGCCGATATTGACGCCGACAAATTTGCCTCGATCACCGACGTGTTCGCGCAGTCGTGCGAAAAATTTCGTCACCTGCCCGCGTTTACATGCATGGGCAAAACCATCACTTATGACGATCTCGATCATCAGACGCGCGCGCTTGCAGGCTATTTCCAAGGTGTGCTAAAGCTGCAAAAGGGTGAGCGTGTCGCGATCATGATGCCCAATGTCCTGCAATATCCGCTGGTGGTATTTGCCATCCTGCGGGCAGGATTGGTGGCGGTGAATTGCAATCCACTTTACACCGCGCGCGAGCTCGAACACCAGCTTAAAGACTCAGATGCCAAGGCAATTGTGCTGGTGGAGAATTTCGCCGCCACGCTCGAACAGGTGATTGCTAAAACCGGCATTAAGCACGTCGTCACCACGCAGATGGGCGACCTGCTCGGCTTCCCCAAAGCGTTGTTGGTCAACTACATCGTGAAGCACAAAAAAAAGCTGGTGCCGCCGTGGAATTTGCCGGGCTCTGTCACCCTGAAAGCGGCTTTGTCGGCGGGGAAATCTGCGCCATTCACGCCGCCCGTTATCGTCAATACCGATCTCGCGTTTTTGCAATACACCGGCGGCACCACCGGCGTCTCCAAGGGTGCGATGCTCACACACCGCAATCTTGTCGCCAACATGGAGCAGGTCAGCGCGTGGATGGCGGGACAATTGCACGAAGGCAAAGAGGTGGTGTTTCAACCGCTGCCGCTGTATCACATCTTTGCGCTGAGCACCGCGCTGGTGTTCATGAAAGTCGGTTGCGAGACGGTGCTGATCGCGAATCCCCGTGATCTGGATGGATTCGTCAAAGAGCTGTCGGCGCGCCGCTGGAACGTGTTGACAGGGGTGAACACCTTGTTTAATTCGCTGCTGAATCATCCCGGATTCGAGAAGATCGATTTCACCCACATGAAACTCGGTTTCGGCGGCGGCATGGCGGTACAGCGCGCCGTGGCGGAGCGGTGGAAAAAAGTCACCGGCAAACCGTTGATCGAAGCTTACGGCTTAACCGAGACCTCGCCAGGGGCCTGTATCAACCCCGTCACATTGAATGATTTCAGCGGCGGCATAGGCCTGCCGATATGTTCGACCATCATGACCATCCGCGACGACGACGAAAATATCCTCGCGCCGGGTCAACCCGGTGAAATTTGTATCGACGGCCCGCAGGTGATGCTGGGCTACTGGCAACGCGATGAAGAAACCGCCAAGGTCATGACCAAAGACGGCGCATTCAAAAGTGGCGACATTGGCGTGATGGACGAGAAAGGTTTTTTCAAAATTGTCGATCGCAAAAAAGACATGATTCTGGTTTCCGGTTTCAATGTCTATCCGAACGAGATTGAAGATGTGGTGGCGTCGTGCCCCGGCGTGCTCGAAGTTTGTGCGGTCGCAGCAGCCGATGAAAAATCGGGTGAAGTGGTGCGGGTGGTGATCGTAAAAAAAGATCCAGCGCTGACCAGGGAAGTAGTGATGACGCATTGCAAGGCCAATCTCACCGGCTACAAACTGCCAAAACTGATTGAATTCTGGAGTGAATTACCGAAGACGAACGTCGGCAAAGTGTTGCGCCGCGAGGTGAAAAATACACCGGTGAAGTCGTGAATTTTTGTCGCGTCAAATGATTAGAGCGATCATGAATACCATCGACGATGCCGTCGCCACCATGCGAAAAAATCTTGCCGAGCGCACCGGCAAGTCGTTTGCCGCGTGGGTAAATATTGCGCGCAGTCTGGGCACCGACAAACACAGCGATATCGTCGCCTACCTGAAAACAGCCGGGCCGATGGGACACGGTTACGCCAACGCAGTCGCGCTTGAAGCACGCAAGTCTGATGTCGTCGTGGATGAAGATCCGGTTGACGTGATTTTCTCCGGCGACAAGTCCTCGTTGAGACCGCTATATGACGTGATCGCGGCGTCGGTCGCGGCATTTGGCAAGGACGTGGAATTCACGCCGAAAAAAGGCTACGTGAGTTTGCGGCGCGCCAAACAATTCGCGCTGGTGCAGCCGTCAACCGCGACGCGCGTTGATATTGGCATCAATCTGAAAGGTACGCCATTGATCGGTAAGCTCGAAGCCTCAGGCACATGGAACGGCATGGTCAGCCACCGCGTGCGACTCATCACGTTGGCGGACTTTAACAAGGACGTGAAGGGGTGGTTGAAGCTGGCGTATGAGCAGGCGGGGTAGGGCGGTTCTGCGTCGAACCGAAGTTGCCATTTTTTTGCGATGTAAGGAAACAGCAGATTTCTTGCTACGCTCGCAATGACAAATTAGGAAAATGTCTGCAGCGTGAACTGTAGCTCACGCGTCCTCCAGCAACCACTTCCTGATCCGCCGATAAACATGTTGCCGGTCCAGCAGGTCCATATGGTTCATTTCATAGCCTACCCATTGACGCGACTTTGGAAATGCGAGGCTATGCTTAACAGTAGCATGCTGCCCCAGCGCGCTGGGTAGCGGCACCAGCCCGTCACCAAGAATGCGCCCCTTGAGCGTGCCCGATTTTTCTCCCATCGAGGCCGCCATCGCGTAGCACGTTACGCCAGCCGGCAACGGCAGTTCATGCGGCTTTGATCTGGCCGATTTCGCGAAACGGTCTTGTTGATCCCAATCGGCATCCACCACACTGGCGTGCCGCAAATCGGTAATGCCAGCGCTGCGAATTTTTGCCAGACGTGCGAACGCGGCCGTGTAGGGGCTTTGATCAAGAATCACGTTCACCCAGTTGCCGCCACGCTCCAACGGGGCACCGAAGTGCGGCGTACCGAGAAAAATAATTTTCTTAAGCCGGCGCCGCCAGACGTGTCCCGCGCGCTCGCCACACTCGCAGGCACTGCGCGTCACCAGACCGCCCATGCTGTGCGCGATGATGGTCAAATCCTCGACCGGCACGGGCCACGCTTTGAGCAGGGCTTCAAGCTGCGCGGCGAGCTCGCGACCGTTGACAGAAATATGCGCGCCGCTGTTGTAGCGTAAATACAAGGTCGTAAAGGGTATCGCAAAGGCGGGATCAACCGACAGTGCGGCACCGTGATCGTGACCGTTGCGTCGCCATTGTGCGTCGTTCATGCACAGGCCGTGAACGAGCAATAAAATTTTACCGGTCGCATCCGGTATCGCTGACGCCAACGCTTTTTTTGTTGTCGTCAGCGGCGCGCCATTGCGCCGAAATTGCATCGCTATTGCCAGCGGATTGTGACTCGCGACCAGATGATCGCCGAGCACACCGTTGAGTGCTGCCACGACGGCGTCGCGAGCATTGGACGACGGCTCCGCTTCAAGCAATGTTTCCAATTGCCCGAACACGGCGTCAAGCCCACCGCCCACCAGGCGCGTCACGCCACGCACGCTGCGGTACACGAATCCCGTGATACCGCGCGTCGGATCGTTCGACGTGGTGCCGAGTATGCCGGGCAGGCGCGAAATATTGTGATGCATGGTCTCGACCAGATTGGTCAAGCCGACGGTCGCGTCTATAGCAAGCTTCGTCGCGCCGCGCACATCGGTCGCGTGAATATGTTTTTTGCTTTTTCCTGCGTCATTCATGCTTTGTTTTTTTTTCAATGTTAATGGCCTGCTTCACGCAATTTGTGTCGTGCATTTAGCGGATCATGATACGCTTCGCGCCTTCACCGACGTGCAACGAGCATTCTCGCTTGTTGCAGGTCACTCGATCAATAGTAAAACTCGCCCCTCGTGAAACCATCCATCAACGTCGGCATCGTCGCGTCCATCATCTCGTCATTCGGCTTTGCCGCGATGGATGCGCTCACCAAGCAGCTCCTCGCAACACTTTCACCGGCCCATGTGCTGCTCTACCGCAGTCTCGTCATCTTGTTGCTGTTCACGCCGCTCGCGGTGTTGCTCTACGGCAAAGGCATTTTCAAAACCGGGGCGAAAGTCGAGACTGCGGCTCGCTCGCTCGCCTTCGCCATGACCAGCGTGCTGATCGTAATTTCGCTGCGCCATCTCACGCTGGCCGAAACCATTTCGATCTTTTTTATCTGTCCGCTGTTGACCATTTTGCTCGCGGCGTGGTGGCTCGGCGAGAAGCTGA
Organism: Betaproteobacteria bacterium; assembly: GCA_043793345.1. Lineage (GTDB taxonomy): Bacteria > Pseudomonadota > Gammaproteobacteria > Burkholderiales > Usitatibacteraceae > UKL13-2. The sequence goes on from JAYVXF010000313.1 coordinate 22,371, forward strand.
CGCCGCGCTCGGGGTTCGCGTGTCTGCTGGGCTTCATCGGCGTGCTACTCATCATTCAGCCGTTTCAGCGCAGCGGTGCAACGGTGTCGTGGGCGTATGCCTTGCCGGTGCTGGCGGCGTGCCTCGGTGCGGCGCAGGACGTGCTCGCGCGCAAACTCAAAGGCCGCGCCTCGTCATCGACGTTGCTGATTTACGGCGTGTTCGCGACCGCGCTTGGCGGCGCGGCGTTGGCGATTGGTGAAACGCCGATCTTGCCTGCGCCACACGAATCGTGGCTATTGCTTGCATCGGCCGTGTGTGGTGTGGTGGCGTTTTTTTTCGTCGTCATCTCGTTCCAATTCGCGCCGGCCGCCATCAGTGCGCCGCTGCGATTTCTCAATATGGCGTGGGCCGTGTTGCTGGGTTACTTCATCTGGGACAGCTTGCCCAACCTAAGTGCGGCGATGGGTATTTTGCTGGTGCTGGCGAGCGGCTTGATCGCGGTGGGTGTTGGCAGGGCTGGGCGGAAAGCGGCAGATTCGAAGCCCGCATAAAACCAGAAAACACTAGTATAGACGGGCGTTTTCAGGCGAAAATGGCTGGAAACGCGCGCCAGTGCTTGCGTTTTTATATTGTTTTCATGCGTTTTTCGTCTCCCACGCAAACAACATCACCTCACCCTCAATCTTCGGCAACGCCACCATGCGCTCATATTTCAAGCCGAGTTTTTCAAGCAGTTTGATCGAACTCACGTTGTTGTGCGAAGTGATGCCGACAATGCGCGTGAGTTTTAAATCATTTTTTCCATAGGCCATCACGGCCAGCGCGGCTTCAGTCGCATAGCCGCCTGCACGAAAATCCGGCAGAAACGCAAAGCCGATGTCGACGTCGTCCAGCCCTTCGCGCTTGATGAGGCCGCACAGGCCAATCGGTGCGCCGTCGGATCTACGCGCGGTAAGATAAAAGCCGTAGCCCAGCCGTTCATAGGTCGCAATATGCACATTCAAAATATTCGCGCGTGCGTCGTCAATCGTTCTCACACCGCGGTCGCCGATGTATTTTATCCAGGCCGGGTCGTTCAATAGCGCGAGGATGAACGGCGCATCGTGAACAGTAAATCGACGCAGAATCAGTCGCTCAGTTTCGAGTACGTTCATGTCACGCTGACTTACGGCAAAGTGATGACGCCGCGGCCAATTTCAATCACCCGCCCGCTGACGAAAATCTGTTTCTGCGCGTCGACGCGCAGACCCAAATGGCTGCTGCGATTGACCGCCTCACCTTGCTTAATGGCGTACTGAAGCGGCAGTGCCGCGTTGTTTTTGACGAACCATCCGCCCAGATTGGCCGTCGCTGAGCCGGTGCCCGGATCCTCGATGACGGCACCGTGACTCAAGAAGAAAAAGCGCGATAGCATTTTGCCTTCACCATCGGCTGCAAACACATACGCCATCGAGCGTCCGAGGTTGTTGGACATTTTTGCCAGATGTTCGACTTGAGGTTTCGCGCGACGCACCGCGTCTGTACTCGCGAGCGGCACGATGAGCTGCTCGGAGCCGGTGTTCACCCAGCACGTGCCGTCGCGCACATCGGCGGGTGCCAGGCCGAGCATCGACGCAAGCGCAGTCGTTGAGCGGTCAACGTCGCGGAACGTCGGTGCCTTGGCCGATAGCGTCCACACGTCGCCCGCTGCTGCAACAGGAATCAGCCCGGCTTTCATTTCGAGTGAAATTTCGTCGCCCATTTTGAACAATTCCCGCACCACATGCGCAGTGCCCAGCGTCGGGTGACCGGCGAAAGGCATCTCGAAAGTCGGCGTGAAAATCCGCACGCGTGCGCTCGCGCAATCGCTGGGAAAAATAAACGTGGTTTCGGACAAATTAAATTGCAGCGCGAGCGCCTGCATTTCCGCGTCGCTTAAAGCTTCGCCCGATTCGAACACACAGAGGGGATTGCCGCCGAAAATGGATTCGGCGAAGACATTGACGAGGCGATAAGGATAGGTGCGCATGAACGGTTGGGGTAAAGTTTGGTCGAAAGAATGACTGACGCAAAGCAGGGCATTAAGCATAACCGATGAAACCGTAAACGCTGTCCGCACGTATGCAATGTTGACCCAACGTAAAATTCATCTGAAAGGGTCGATCACGTCGTTCGACCAATGCTGGACAAATCTTTTGAAGAGGAACACTCCGTGATCAAAAAAATATTAAGCCTCGTCGTGCTCAACCTGATCGGCATGGCAGGTTTCGCACTCGTGCAAGCCCAATCCCCTGCGCCCGCCACAAAAGCGAAACCCGCCGTCACTGCCGTCGCCACCTTTGCAGGCGGCTGTTTCTGGTGCATGGAAGGGCCGTTCGACGCGCTCGATGGGGTGATTTCAACCACCTCCGGCTACACCGGCGGCAGCAAGAAAGACCCGACCTATCAGGAGGTCTCCGCCGGTCGAACCGGTCACGCTGAAGCGGTGCAGATCGTCTATGACCCCGCCAAGGTGACGTACGAAAAACTGCTTGATGTGTTCTGGCACAACATCGACCCGACGGTGAAAGATAGACAATTTTGCGATGTCGGTTCGCAGTATCGCAGCGGCATTTTTGTCGGTGATGACGCGCAGAAAAAAGCGGCCGAAGCCTCCAAGGCGGCGCTCGATAAAAGCAAACCATTCAAGGCGGCCATCGTTACTGAAATTACGGCGGCCACGATGTTCTACGCGGCTGAAGACTACCATCAGGATTACTACCTCAAGAATCCGGTGCGTTACCGTTTCTATCGTCAAGGCTGCGGACGCGATGCGCGTTTGAAAGAGTTGTGGGGCGCGAATGCGGGCCATTAAGGCCGGTCATTAAGGCCAGTCATTAAAGCCGGCCATCCAGTGGGGCACGGATATTGCGGCGAATGCCATTCGAGGCATACACTCTTCCGTACATTCCAAACGGAGGAGGGGTCATGAACAAGAAATTCATTATTTCGTCGCTGGTGATGGCAGTTGCTTCGTTGATGCTGGGCTTTGTGGTGCACGCGCTGATTCTAAAAGGCAGCTACGCGCAATTGCCTAATCTGTATCGCCCGGAAGCGCAGGCGCAGGGCTACTTTGGCTATATGTTGCTGGCACATTTGTTGATCGGTATCGGACTCACGTGGATTTATCGGCGTGGCCACGAGGCGGGCAAGGGCGTGCTGTCGCAGGGCGCACGTTTCGGCGCGGCACTTGCGGTCGTCTCCACGATCCCGACGTTCCTGATTTACTTCGCCGTGCAGCCGGTGCCGTCGGGTCTCGTCCTGCAGCAGATTGTGTTTGATTCGATCGGCATGTTGGTGTTGGGGGTAATTGTGGCGTGGCTGAATAAATCGTCGTAGGCATCGCCCACCGCACAAATATCACATGTCATTTCGAACCGCAGGTGAGAAATCTGCTTCATCGTTTGTGAGTAACAGCAGATCGCTCACCCGACAATGCCAGTTCGAAATGACAAAAAATATAAATTGTAGATCGCCTATCGGTGCGGTTTCCGGCGCATTTCAGGCTGAAACGCCGCACCAGTGCTAGTGTCTGATGCCATTTTGCGGTAAAACCACGACGAAATTATTCTACTTCGCCCGCTTCACAAAATCCCGCAAATGCTTCGCCTGCGCCTTCAGCGAAGGCATGTGGATGTACATCATGTGTCCGGCCTCGTAGTAATGCACGTCGAGATTGCCGACCAGACTCGCATCCAGCGCCATGTGATTGAGCACGTAGTCGGTCGCGAAATGCGGTGTCGCCAAATCGAAATAACCTGAACCCACATATACCTTCATGTGCGGATTCATGTTCATGGCTTTGCGCAATGTTTCGGCGACGTTCAAATGCTGATTGTCTGCACCGAAATTCCATGTGAGATAGAGCTGCGAGATCACCTTGTACGGCGTATCGCTTTCAAATTTTAATTCGCGCCGCACGTAGTCATTCAGGCAGGCCGCATAAGCGCCGTCAAGGTTGCTGTGCGCAGGATCGTATTCAAAATTTTCACCCGCAGCATCGCGATCAATGCCCTTGAAGCGGCTGTCGAGTCGGCCGACGGTGCGGTGTTCATCGCGACACAGCTCCTTGCAAAAGCGATGGATGCTGATGCGCAGATTGGATTGCTCTATGTAGGCAACCGACAGACCGGTGTAGTGGCTGATTTTTTTGGCTATCGCTGCGCGTTTGGCGGGCTGCAACTTGTCACCCTGAAACAGCGCCACGTTATATTCGTTTTCGACGAATGCTTCCACCTCGTCCAGAAACGCGCGCAACGATTTTGCCTGCAATGATTTATCCAGTTTCTTGTGATACCACGCGGTGGCCGCGTACGTCGGCAGGAACAGCGCGTGCGAAAGATCGTGGCCGACCATAAAACGGAAGGTGGAGAAATCGAGCGCGGTCGAAAGCAGTAATAGCCCGTTTACGTACATACCGTATTTTTCCTGCAAGTGACTTGAAAGCCCAGCAGCGCGGGTGGTGCCATACGATTCGCCGGCAATGAATTTCGGCGAAGCCCAGCGTAAATGGCGCGAAGTGTAGAGGCGGATGAATTCGCCAACACTTTCCAGATCGCGCTGATAGTTGTGAAATTCCTTCACGCTTTCGCCATCGACCATGCGGCTGTAACCCGTGCCGACCGGATCGATAAACACCAGATCGGTTTCGTTCAGCAGCGAGAAATCGTTGTCGACCAACTGGTACGGCGGTGGCCCGGCATTGCCTTCGTTGTCGAGCTTCACGCGCTTCGGCCCCAGCACGCCGAGATGCAACCACACGCTCGACGATCCCGGTCCGCCGTTGAACGAAAACGTCAGCGGACGCTTGGCCGCATCCTTCACGCCATCCTTGGTGTAGGCCATGAAAAAGATACTCGCGCGCGGTTTCTCCGCCTCGCGGTTGCCGTCTTTCTCGGTGTCCTCCTTCAGCACCACCGTGCCACACGTGACCGTGTAGGCGATGGTCTCGCCGTTGATGCGAGCCTTGTGTTTGGTGACGACGATATTGTCGGTGGGGATGGGTTTGGGGGTAGCGTCTTTGGCTGGGGATTCTTGTTTTTCGGTTGGCATGGTGGTGTGGGGAGGTGATGGAGTGGATCACTATTATCCCCAAATCAACCATCGCTGCAAGTTACATGCGCTTATGCCATCCGTCAAACACCCATTGACGTGAATCGCAATATGAGATAAATTGTCAGTACGGCCAAGTGCCGCGATCAGGTACATATTCAGTCAATCAAACAATCAATCAAGCAAATATTCAATTAATTAAGCCAGCAATCAATCAATCAAGCTAAAACGGAGACAAATGATGAGCACATTCAAAATTAACCAGACGTCAGCCCACTGCCACGTCCGGCAAACCCAAAAGGAAATTTGCAATGAGAGTCATAACGTGGAAGCGGATTCAGGACTACGCAGATGATCATCCGGAATCGCGCGCAGCCTTAACGGCTTGGTACAAAATCGTTAAAGAAACAAAGTTTGATGGCCATGCTGACCTTAAAAATACCTTTCAGCAGGTGGACTACGTCAACGGATTTTATGTGTTTAATATCGGTCGATCATGTCGGTTAATCGCTGCGGTGAAATTTCGCGCGAAACTTCTTTACGTTCGGCATGTTCTTGCCCATGCCGAGTATGACAAAGGAAAATGGAAGCCCAAATGAATGTAAATCAAGCATTGCGAGATCGACCCCGGGAGCTTCGTGACATCTATAGTGCGTGGAGCATGTTGCACGACCGTATCGGGCTCAGCCAAATTCGAAATGAAAAGCAGTATCGGAATATGGTCGCGGTCGCTGACAAACTGGTCGATGAAATTGGCGGCACTGAACGCCATCCCTTGTCAAAACTTCTTGAAGTCGTCGCAACGCTCATCGAGCAATACGAAGGCGAGTCGGCACCATTCGAGGATGCAGAGCCAAGAGCGGTTCTCAGCTTCTTGATGGAACAACATGACCTTAAACAGGCCGATTTGGGGGCTGAGATCGGTTCGCAAGGTGTCGTTAGCGAGATCCTGAACGGGAAGCGCGAGATCAACGCTCGGCAGGCGAAGGCACTGGCGGGGCGTTTCGGCGTGTCGGTAGCGGTTTTCCTGTAGGAAACTATCGGCTGCTATACATGCTCAATTGCATGGTTAGCGTGAGGTACTCGGTTCCGGAACACGTACTGTAACGCTCGCACGACCAATTGGCGGAAAGCTACTTGGCTCCATGCTGTTTATCTTCCCATTTGTGGGGAAAGGAACTGTCGTGAAAACGATTGTGAGATTCGTGATAGCAGCGCTGTGTGCCTTCGTTTTCTCGACAGCGCAAGCACAGTATGGGAAATTGTGGTGGAACCCGGACCAAAACGGGATGGGAACTCCTATTGAGCAACAAACCCGTGTAAGCATCGGCGGCGTCAGACAAGAAATCATCTTCGGTGTTTGGTTCCACTATACCCAAACAAGTGACCCGACGTGGCTTGCATTCTCCTGCGGTTTGGTGAAAGACAATCTCGGTCGTGACGGATGCGCTGATGTACTTTTTCAAGTAAAGGGTTCGCCACCGGTAGGATATGACCCGACTAAATTTCAGGCGACGAGCGTTGGGACGATGCAAATCCTTTTTAACAGTAGTGCATCCGCTACATTTAGTTACGATTTCACATTGACTGGGCAATCACGTCAAGCCGGAACCCTCAACTGGGTGCCGCAGATTTTCGCGGTTGACGCGACAGCACCGCAGCCCTTGCAGGTATTGCCGGGAACGGCGAATGTATTTTCAAGTGAGCCATCAGAGTTCAACATCAGTGGCGGCTCTGGTGGTTACTCTCTACTATCCAGCAATACTGTTGTGGTTCCTACACCTACCATTTCAGCATCGAAGTTTACGGTACTCGCTACCAGCGTAAACGTTGATACCGCTGTTACCGTTAAAGTACGAGACAGCGCGGGTACCACGGTTGCGGTCGCCTTAGTCGTCAAGCCTAACTCCACCACTACCCTCAGCAACACCGTCACCATTACGCCTATTGCCCCATCGGGCACCGGCTGCGGCGGCGGATTGTGCGGCGGGGGTGACGCGAGAGTAGTCGTCACGGCGGTGCTAAGCGGCATTAAATTGGTGAATCGCCCCATACGATTTGACGTCTCTCAAGGCGACTTCCGATTTGTGACCCCCGGCACCAACGCGACGATATTGGTGACCTCGTTAATTATCAACACAGATGAAAATGGCGAAGCAGTAGCGCGCATTCAAGCGCTCGTTACCGCCCGCACACAAGTTGCGACCCTCACGGCGACCGATACCGTCAACGGTTCGGTGCGCCCCGCCAATTTCGTGGTCGTCCAAGCAATCAGCGGAACGGGCATCCTCTCT
>JAYVXF010000314.1:0-10712 GCA_043793345.1 Betaproteobacteria bacterium
GGCACCGAGCAGCCGGATCATGTTGATGGCAATTTGCGGATGTTGTTTCATCACCGTTTCAAAGTCCGCGCGTGAAATGAAATGGACGGTGGACGCTTCAACGGCTTGCGCGTAGACCGACTGAAACGGACTCCCACTGATGCCGCCTGCGCCGAACACATCGCCCGAGACGCAAAACCAGAAGATTGTTTGCGTACCATTCGGCGATAAGTTGAATATTTTGACGATGCCTTCTTCGAGAAAAAAAATGCGCCTGCCGACGTCGTTCGCGATGAAGATGTAGTCGCCTTTGGCGTATTTTTGTTTGACGGTGAATGCGAAGAACGCGGCGCTGGCACCGGCATCGGTATTTTTGAATAAATCGAATGGCTCCCAATACCAGGGCGTCGATTCGTCCACAACGATTGATCTTAATTTCTGCACAATGTGCGCGCGGCTAACTGCTGGTCGGCAACCGAATCGTGTACTGCCCCGATTTTTCATCGCGCATGACCACGACAAGTTTGCGTTTCTCGGCATCCTCGACCAATTCCTTGAAACTGCGATAGCCGTAGTAGGATTCATTGAAGCCAGGCCTGCGCCGCTGCATGGTTGGTTTCACCATCGAGCCCCAGAGTTTTTCATCCGAGCCGCGCTCATTGATTAAATCCTCCACGGTGTCGACAAGGAAGTCGAGCACTTCTGTGCGCTTGTCATCTTCCGGTTTTTGCGCAGCCTTTTTGCTTGTGTTCGTTGCGGGCTGTGGCGCCGCTTTCTTGCTGGCCTGTTTCTTCGCTTCCTGCGCCCGCACCAAATCGTCGTAATAGATAAACTCGTGACATGCGCCACTCAGCAGGTCGGAGGTCGAGTCTTTCACGCCGACACCGATCACGCGCTTGTTGTTCTCCTTCAGCTTCGATACCAATGGCGAGAAATCGGAATCGCCGCTGATGATGACAAAAGTATCGACGTGCGCCTTGGTGTAGCAAAGGTCGAGCGCATCGACCACCAAACGGATGTCGGCAGAATTTTTCCCTGACTGCCTGACGTGCGGGATCTCGATCAGCTCGAACGCCGCCTCGTGCATGGTCTTTTTAAATTCTTTATAGCGATCCCAGTCGCAATAGGCTTTCTTGACGACGATGCTGCCTTTGACCAGCAAACGTTCAAGTACTTTCTTGATATCAAATTCCGGATACTTCGCATCGCGTACGCCTATCGCGACGTTCTCAAAGTCGCAGAACAGCGCCATGTTGGTGATTTCAGGTTGTCCAGCCATGTTATTTTCTTTCCCGATTCATGGACTATCATCCGACACAAAGGTGGGCATTGGCACACTCACTGCCATCATACCCGTGCCGCTTCATTGATCGCGCTAATCACCATGCTCCGCTTCGCCGCCAATATTTCGTTCATGTTTACGGAGCGACCGTTTCTGGATCGCTTCGGTGCTGCTGCCGAGGCGGGATTTAGTGCGGTCGAATTTCATTATCCGTACGACCACGATCCACACGACGTGGTCGCGCGGCTGAATCACTATCGGCTCGATCCCGTGTTGATCAACATTCGCGCGGGTCAGGCCGAGCTTGGTGAATGGGGATTCGCCGGGCTGCCGGGCAGGGCAGAGACGTTCCGTCCCTGCGTGAGTGAGGCGATTGAATATGCGCTTGCCATCGGCGTGCCGCAAATCAATTGCCTCGCAGGCGTGCAGCCAATAGACGCAGATGCCGCTGCTTGCGAGGCAACGTTGATCGCTAACTTGCGCTACGCGGCGCGTGAATGCGCGACGGCAAAGCTTGCGATCAATCTGGAGCCGATCAATACGCAGGATGTACCCGGCTATCTGGTGAGCAATACGGCAGCGGCGATTCGCGTGATGGATGCCGTGGCTGCGGCGAATCTCATGCTGCAATACGATTGTTATCACATGCAGATCATGGAAGGCGGTGATGCGGATGCGTTGGCGGCAACGATCAGGCGATTACTTCCCCGCATCGGTCACATTCAGTTTGCCGATGCGCCGGGGCGGCACGAGCCGGGGTCGGGCGCGATTGATTTTCGGCGCTTGTTTGCGCAAATTGATCAGATGGAAAGAGCGGGAAAATATTCGGGTTGGGTGAGCGCTGAATATCGACCGAGTGCGGGAAGCCTTACGGAGGAGACGCTGGGCTGGCTTCGAACTGGCTACGCGAATGAGCAATGACGCTGCGGTTTTGCGGTTAGCTAAACCATGTCAGGCGCAAAAGTAAAAACCACAGCGCGCTTCCGAGCAGGGCACCCGAAAGCAGGCCGGCAATCTCATCCATCGGATCGCGGCGGGAATTACCGTGGTACAAAAATTCAGCGCCGCGCAGTTCGCGTAACGCCTGGCGTGCTATTCGCATATTGCTTCTTTCGACATTTCATCCGCCTTGTTGAATGATTTGTTGTGGATCCCACACACTGCCTGCCTGAATTTTGTGACACCCCTGTTACCGGATTAACTGCGTCGAATACTATCAATGGGAATCGTTGGTACGCAAGACAATTTGTGACTTATCGCACATTCGCTGGCTGGCCTGATCGATGCTCCTGTTTGGACATCTGGATGTGGGTAAAGGTTGTCCGGAGCCGCGCGCTGTGCGCAGTAATTACTGGCTAAATATCAAGAAACTCTAGAACTGGCGCGGCGTTTTAAGCACAAATGACTGTAAAGCCGCGCCAGTGCTAGTGTTTGCCAAACGGTATGTGATAAAAGTTGACTGCGCACGTCCCATGAAATTCTGCTCCATCTGACCGCAGCAAATGGACGGGATCCATTTTTAGTAACTACGCCGTAAACAACCAGACGCTATTTCTGCACGCTGCGCGACACGTCAGAGCCGCATCACCGCATCCAGCGTTTCAGGCGCCCCGACGTCGCGGCGGAGATACTCGGCCGCTTTGCCGGTAATACGCAGATACCAATCATCGGGCAGTGCGCAGCCATCCTGATTGAGGAAAGACATTTGCCCCTCTCTCGGCAGCCGGTCTTTGCGCGGCTCGGTTGGGAACAGTGCGGTGCCTTCGTCGACCTCATCAAACATCGCCGCATAGAGCGTATCGACGCGCGCATTCACGAGACTCGAGACTTGGTGCCAAAGAAAATTTCCGCAGCGACGCGGGATTTGATTGAGGATCGCCAACTTGTTTTGCCCGCGACCGCGCTGCAGGTTGAACCACGAAAACCCGGGGAAAATAACCGGCATGTAAACGATACCGAGACGTTTTGTTTCGGCCATATCGGGCAGTACGCGCTGGCGCATGAATTTATCCATGCCGGCGTCGTCGCGGAAGCGACCGACCGACCACGGGCTCAACACGTCGTAGCTTCGATAGACTTCCGCCCAGCGACGGTCGGATTGCGAGTCGCCGTCGAGCGTGCGCCAGTTGGCGGGAACACCGCCGATGAGCGTGGCATCCGCCTTCAGCTCGCGGATGAGCGCCGACACGGCGACCGCGTCGCCGGGTCGATCCTTGAAACCGAAGCCCCACAGTTGCAGTAGTGGTTTGCCATTGACGTGCAGATAGCGTGGGCTCGCAGTGATTTTTTTTTCACTGACCAGATAATGCCAATCGCGGCGAATGTCATTCACAACGGTCGCGGTATCCGCACCGGAAATATCATAGGTCACGTAAAAAACACGTGTACTCGCTTCAGCGCCAGCGCGGACATTGGCCAGCACCCGGTCACTGCGCTGCTTCAATGCCGGTATCGCCAGTGGGCCGACGAAGCGCTGCACGGCGGCACCATCAATGCCGTGCTCACGCATCCATTCAAAATGGGTGGCGACGACCCGCGCGTTCTGCGAAGAAAAAACCTTGATCAATGAGTCGTCGGCGCGACGCAGTGTCGTCGGACAAAGGTCTTCGTCACGCAACTGCCCGACGGCCGGCAGCAGATCAACCGCGAGATCGTCAGCGCCCGGATTGTTTTTGTAAAACCAGTGTTCCCATCGCGTGTTGCCCGGCGTGTCTTCCGGGCAACCGAACCAGCCTTGATAGCCGACGATCAGCCGGCCTTTGAGGCCGTTGGCGGAAGTCGCGCTGGTCGCGTTCGCAGCGATTGTTGCGGGCGGTTGCAGGCAAGCCGCCAGCAGCCAAGCCGCTATCAGTGCGACGTAAATATGCTGTCTTTGCCTGTGTGCCTGCAAGATTGCTGATCGCGGCGCTCGACCCGCCACTTATTTTTTGGACTCTTTGACTGACGGGTTGATGAATTTGAAACTGGCCGTGATGGGCAGATCATTCGGCAGCGCACACGTGCCGTCTGCCCCAACGCCGACCGACGAATTTGGCGCGAGGCTAATCGTGTAATCGGCGTCAGTCGCATTCGCCTGCGGAGAAATATCGAAAGTCGCCAGCAGCAGTTTGGCCGCTTTGCTGGCGGTAGCCCCCGCCACGGTCGCCCCTAAATCGGTATTTGCGGCCGGATGGGTGATGGCGATGGGGAAAGTTAACGCACTATTCGGATCGGGGAAAGCTGCACCAGGCTTCAACGCCGTGATGTGGAAGCGGCCGCTTTCGCGCGCGTTGGCTGCCTGCAACTTGGTGGTGTAGCCGCAGAGGGATTCGGTAGTGGCAACGCAAAGCGATACCTTTACGGCGGTCCCGACCGCTTTGATGTTCGCCGTCGCTGCGCCGCCGCAGGTGGTGCCCGCCGAGAGGATGGCGACTACCTTGGGCTCAGTTTTCGCGTCTGCACCAATTGCGCTTGGCGGTGTCAGGCCGGTGATTGATACGAATGTGATGACCGCGACCAAGTTAAAAACGCGCTGGCTGTTCGATGGTTTTGCGAATTTCATATTTTCTCCACGCAGTTGAGCTAAAAATGCTGCACGCATGTCGGCGGCGTTCAGCTATCGAAGAAATTGTCGAAATCAGTCCCGGTCGCATTGTCAGACACCAATGCCGCTGCCGCGACCGCGGCGACCGGAGCCGCAACGCCGGCAGCTTTTGTCGCGCGAGTCGCCGCAGCTGTCGCCGGCAACGTTGCGCCGTTTGCGGCCTCTTCCAGTGCCAGGGCGATGGTGGCCACATCCATCGGTACGCGGCTCTGGGAGCGCAGCAAAATGCGCGACGGGATGTCCTGCAAACGCGACGTGGCAAGCCGCAAATTTGCTGCCGTGTTGAGCTTTGGCAGCAGGTGTGTATTTCGCCAGCCGCCGCGGTCACTGTCGACGGCGTCGATGATCGCCTGCTGCGAGCGGGCGATGCCATGGAGGAGTTCGGCGAGCTGTTCAGTGGTCAAATTCATGGAAAATCTTCAAAGCTTGAGTGGATTAAGCGGTGCAATTGCTGGTCTCAGCCAACAGCGTAGCACAGCGGCAACACCGATAATGCGTGCGTCGAACCATGGTCATTTGTGACGCTTGACCCAGTCAACCAGCACTGCGGAAGGAATGGCGCGGCTGATCACGTAGCCCTGGGCAATATCGCAACCCATGCGTTTTAACTCTTTAAGTGTGGCTTCGTTTTCCACGCCCTCAGCGACGACGGTAAGATCAAAATTGTGGGCAAGATCGATCACCGAGCGGACAATTTGCTGGTCGCCCTTGTTGTCGCGCATGTGCTGCACAAACAGCTTGTCGATTTTCAATTCGTCGAGCGGAAAACGTTTCACATAGGAAAGCGAGGAATAGCCGGTGCCGAAATCATCGACTGACAGCTTTACCCCCATTTTTTTCAGGCGATTCATGATCGCCAGCGAATAGTCCATGTCGTTGATCGTGGCGTTCTCGGTAATCTCCAGTGTCAGGTGTGCAGGATCGGCTTGCCACGTACCCAGCGCCTGGCCGATCAAGCCCGGCAATTCAGCGTCGCCCAAGGTGATGGTGGAAAGATTGACTGCCACGTCGAGCGTGATGCCGAGGTGCTTCCATTCGGATTGGTGGCGCAATGAAGTGTTCAGCACCCAATCGGTGAGCGCGCCGATCATGCCATCGGCCTCGGCGACGCGCACCACGATCGGTGGTGGAACCGCGCCATGATCGGCCGATGTCCAGCGCAGCAGCGCCTCTACGCTGCGACAGCGACCGGTTTTCAGGTCAATCTTCGGCTGATAGTGAACTTCCAGTTGATTGCTCCGTATCGCCTCGCGCAATTCGGTATTCAGGCCGACGTAGGTATCGGCCGCGCGCCGGTCGTCGGCCTGAAAAAAATACTGCGCGATGTCACGTTTGCGGGCAATGCGCTTGGCAATATCGGCATGCATCAGCAACTCTTCGGCGTCGGCTGCGTGGGTCGGAAAAACGGCGATGCCGATGACCGGTCGGATCGTAACAAGGTTTTCCTTGAAGCTGAACGGTGATTCAAAGACCTGCTGAATCCTGGCCGCCGCCAGCAAAGCCAACGCGTCACTTTTAAGATTAGGCAGGATGACGCAGAATTTTTCGTCGGAGAGCTGCACGAACTGATCTATCGGACGCAATGCGCTGCCGACACGACGCAGGGCGCGCTGCATGACCTGAGCGGTGGGAATACCCAACATGGCGTCAAGACGATCTGACCGCGCCAGAACGATAATCAGCACGGCGACAAAACGGTGCGCCATGCGCGCGTGATCGATCGCATTGGTAAGCGCTGATTTCAACTCAGTACGCGGCAACGCCTGCGAGGCCGGCGATTCGCTTTCGGGTCCGCGCAGGGCAGCGGCGCGCGCGCGCGGAGTGGGTGTGTCGTTCATGCCAGTCTCAAGCGCGCAGGACGGACATCCCACGACGAAGCAGAGACACCTGTGCGCCGCAGTGACCCAGTCGCTGAAGGTTCACGCCGCATAGAAATCACGCGGATCGAGACCATACGCTTTGCTTGGCAGGCCGCTGCGAATGTAGACCGGCGAGTCTGACACGTCGTACAGCAGGTCGAACGTGCTTGGATTGGCCCTGACGGTCTTGTCCGGCTCGGTAAGTACCAGCACCTTCGGGCGCAGGCGTTTGAATTTACTGTGGGTGACGACAATCGCAACCTCGCCGGTCGAAAGCTCCACCATGCTGCCAACCGGAAACACGCCGATCGACTGTATAAACTGCTCCACCATGTCGGTCTGGAACTGACTGCCGCTCCAGCTGGACAGCATCTGCAGTGCCTGATGCGGCGAAATTACCTCAGCATACGGTCGCGGTTTGGTCACGGCGGCGTAGGTGTCGGCGATGGCGCCCATGCGCCCGAACGTACTGATTTTTCCACCCATCAAATTTTGCGGATAACCGCTGCCATTCATGCGCTCGTGGTGCTGGGCAATTCCTTCGAGTACGTCGGGATGAATGTTCGGTGTCTCACGCAAAATGCCGAGCCCGAGTTCGACGTGTTCCTTTATCCGCTCGAACTCATCCGCCGAGAGACGCTCATTTTTTTCCAGTAATTCGCGTGGCACCTTTATCTTGCCGATGTCCAACAGCAGGCCGAGCATGCCAAGCTGCGCGAGTTGCTCCTTCGGATAACCAAGATGGCGCCCGAAGGCAACCAGATTCACCGCAACGCTAATGCCGTGACTGTAGATATTCAAATCCTGTTCGCGCATTCTCGCCACCCACATGAGCGCATCAGGATTGCGCACCATGCTGTCGACCATGTCGTTAATGACCAATTCGACATTTTCGAGCTTCAGATCATCGCCTGCACGGATGTCTTCGGCGATCCGGTGCAATAATTCGCTGGTGCGCTTGAACGAATCTGCGGCCGCCGTAATTTCTTCCTCAACCGTCGCCATGTCCTCGTAGATCAGCAACTGCACAGACTCCGGGATAAACGAAGGACGCACCGCGTCCTCAGGCGGGCTGACAGTTTGTGGCACCGCATCGTCATCGTACTTGTCGGTATCGCTGCGGGCAAACATGTTCGTTACGCCTTCGCGCAGGCCACCCCACAAACCGCGCAGACCGCGTTTCGCAGCGTCGCCTGAATTGCGCGCAGCCCCAGCATGGCGCGCAGCAGCAGATGGCGCGAGCTGTGACCGCGAATCCTGCGTAATCTGGTTACGGCTATCCCGGATGACGATGGCAACGTCGCCAACATCGCGTTGGTCAGGGATCGGTTTTTGCGGTGCGACCGATGACGCTGATTTACGACCCAGAAGGATCTGCGCTGACAATGATTTTTGATCTGCAGTGGCGACTGGCTTCAACACGCTGTGCACTTGCACCCGAGGTTCGTTGCCCGGATCACGCGGTACAAACGCCGCCTTCTGGGCCGGTTTGTCGAAATCACGCCCGACCGAACGTTGCGGGTCGATCATCACCCACTGGCAGTGCAAGCGTAATTGCTGCATTTGCTCGTCGTCTTCGAGCAAAAATCCTTGCAGTAAAAACGGCGTGTCTATCCACGGCCGATCCAGGTCGGCGATGAACATGCCCGTCTTCAAATCTTTGGTGGTAGTCTTTTGATGCATCAGGTACTGGCGGCTATGTTATGAAAGGATGCGCTGAAAGCGTGGATTCTGTAGGACTAATATAACATTGGCATCGGTCGCACATAGGCTGGGTTGGTGTGAATTTTTGTGTTCGGATAAATCTGCCCAAGCCTCAAAAAACACCACTAATTTGGCCAATTCAGTGGTTTTTCGTTTATCCTGCGACACCCTTTGACAATGCGAGTTATTTCCGCCGTGAATTTTCAATTGCTAGGCAACGATGGCGCGGCGCGGC
Organism: Betaproteobacteria bacterium; assembly: GCA_043793345.1. Lineage (GTDB taxonomy): Bacteria > Pseudomonadota > Gammaproteobacteria > Burkholderiales > Usitatibacteraceae > UKL13-2. The sequence goes on from JAYVXF010000314.1 coordinate 8,643, forward strand.
GCGGACTGCTTACGCTTAATCACGGCGTGGTGGAAACGCCGGTCTTCATGCCAGTGGGTACGTACGGTACGGTAAAAGGCATGAGCCCGGTGGAACTCACCGAAATCGGCGCGCAAATTGTGTTGGGCAACACCTTTCACCTCTGGCTGCGACCCGGGCTGGACGTGATTGCCAAGCACGAGGGCCTGCACAAATTCATGGCGTGGAACGGCCCGATCCTCACCGACTCAGGCGGCTTTCAGGTATGGAGTCTTGGTGAACTGCGCAAAATTACCGAGGAGGGTGTGGCATTTCAGTCGCCTGTCAATGGCGATAAGTGTTTTTTGTCCCCCGAAGAATCAATGCGCATCCAGCGTGTGCTGAACGCTGATGTCGTGATGATTTTTGACGAATGCACCGCGCACCCTTCCACCCACGTCGAGGCTGCGGAATCGATGCGATTGTCGTTGCGCTGGGCGCAGCGCTGCAAAAGTGAATTTACCCGGCTACAGAATCCAAATGCACTTTTCGGCATCGTGCAGGGCGGCATGTTTGAAGACTTGCGCGACGAATCGCTGGCAGCGTTGGTCGAGATTGGTTTTCATGGATATGCAATTGGCGGCCTTTCCGTCGGCGAGCCGAAGGAGGACATGATGCGGGTGCTGGCGCACACCGCGCCGCAGTTGCCTCAGCACCAGCCGCGCTATCTGATGGGTGTCGGTACGCCAGAGGATCTGGTCGCTGCGGTGGGCCACGGGATCGACATGTTCGACTGCGTGATGCCGACGCGGAACGCGCGCAATGGCTGGCTGTTCACGCGTTTTGGCGATGTCAAAATTCGCAACGCGCGCTACAAGGATGACATCGGCTCGCTCGACAGCGATTGCCCTTGCTACACCTGCCGCAATTTCAGCCGCGCGTATTTGCATCATTTGCAGCGCACCAACGAGATGCTCGGCGCACGGCTCAATACCTTCCACAACCTGTTTTATTATCAGCAACTGATGAGCGATATGCGCAAGGCCATCGAGGCCAGGACCTTCGTGTCATTGGTGGCGAGATTCCATGCAGACCGGGCCAGCGGCCCTAAGTGAAGTGGTATAATTTTTGGTTGATTTGCGAGCTTGTTTTTGATTCAAGCTGTTGAATTGTCGAAAAAAGAAGCCACCTCGACCCGAAGCTGGGGTAGGCAAATTTGTCTGGCCATTTTTCGTCCTGTTTTGCACCGAACATTCATTATTTTTCTGGAGCCCAAATCTCATGATCACCACTGCCTACGCCCAAGCAGCCGCAGCGCCATCCGGCAGCGACACGATGATCGGCATGCTGCCGATTTTTGCGATGTTCATCCTGTTGTATTTCCTCATGATCCGGCCACAGATGAAGAAGGGGAAAGAGCAAAAGCAAATGCTCGATGCGTTGCAAAAAGGTGATGAAGTGGTCGCGATGGGCATCATTGGCCGGATCGCAAAAATTGGTGATGGCTACATCGGCCTTGAAGTCGGCGATGGCAAGATCATTCACATGCAACGTCAGGCGGTCACGACGCTGCTGCCGAAGGGCACGTTCAACGATGTGACCAAGTAGCATTTTTCATGCTTCAAGTGAAATAATTTTTTGAGTCTCGATTGACCTAATGAACAAATATCCCATCTGGAAATACGCCGTTATCGTGGTCGCGCTGGTCGTTGCGTTTCTTTACACGCTGCCGAATTTTTTCGCCGAGGTACCAGCCGTGCAGGTCTCCGGCCTGCGTGCCAACAAGGCGGATGCGGACACGCAAAAACAAGTCGAGGAAGCGCTGAAAGCGGCCAATATCGATGGTACGAAAGTGGCGCTCGATGGCGAATCGCTGAAGGTGCGATTTAAAGATGGGGACACGCAGCTGCGGGGTCGCGACGCGATCCAGGCCAAGCTGGGCACCGGCTACATCGTCGCGCTACAGTTGATTTCGAATTCGCCCGCATGGCTGTCCAGCATCAACGCGCTGCCAATGTATCTCGGTCTCGATTTGCGCGGTGGTGTGCACTTTCTGATGCAGGTCGACATGAAAGCGGTGCTGGATAAGGCGGTGGACCGCTACACGGGTGA
>JAYVXF010000315.1:0-10622 GCA_043793345.1 Betaproteobacteria bacterium
TTGATGAAGCCAGCCCAACCTACGTGTTGTACGTCTCGCCGACCGACGCTGGATTTCCGCACCAGCGGAACGACGCCAAATTTCTTTGGCGTGTCGCCAATATTGGAAACATCAATAGAACCCAATAACCCGGCGCATCGTAGAAACCTCAACGAGTACGTCTCAAAAATTGCTAAACTCACCGCGAACAATCCACAAAAAAAGCCGCCCGTCGGCGCACACTGGCTACCCACCTTCGATGATAAAAATTCAATACGTAGATTCACATACCGGAGGCGAACCAACGCGATTGGTGCTGGATGGATTCCCCGACTTGACCACGCTGACCTTACCGCAGCGCGTGGAGGCATTGCGCACCAAGCACGACCATTACCGCGCAGCCATTGCGTCTGAGCCTCGCGCATCCGACGCGATGGTCGGTGCATTGCTGATGCCGCCGGTTGAGGCTGGGTCGGTGGCGTCGGTTATTTATTTCAACAATGCGGGCTACCTCGGCATGTGTGGTCACGGCACAATCGGCGTGATCGCAACACTGAAATATCTCGGCAAAATTTCACCGGGAGTGCATCGTCTCGATACGCCGGTTGGGTCGGTGACCTGCACATTGCGTGCGGATGGCAAAGTCTCGATTGAGAATGTGCTCTCGTATCGCTACGCTCGGGCCGTGCGCGTGGAAGTGGATGGCGTTGGCCTCATCACAGGCGATATTGCGTGGGGTGGGAACTGGTTTTTTCTGGTCGATGCGAACAACCTGCGCATGGATCTTGGCAACATCGAGTCGCTGCAAAAATTCGCCGGTGCAATTCGACGCGCGCTCGTAAAGGCCAACATCACTGGTCGCGACGGCGAAGAGATTGATCACATCGAATTATTTGGCGCACCATCAAGCGCAAATCTGCACAGCAAAAATTTTGTCCTGTGTCCCGGCAATGCTTATGACCGCTCGCCATGCGGAACCGGCACCAGCGCAAAGCTTGCGTGTTTGGCGGACGACGGCAAACTCGCGGAAGGTGCGATCTGGCGCCAGGAGAGCATCATCGGCAGCGTCTTTGCGGGATCGTACCGTCTGGTTGAAGGTGGCATCATTCCCACCATCACCGGCGAGGCGTTTGTCTGCGGCGAGGGATCATTATTGATGGATCCGGCCGACCCGTTTTGCTGGGGGTTCGGGCAAAATAATGGCGCATGAACATGAAGTAAAAATCATAGTCCGCAATGATCTTCAATACATTTGGATGGACACGCAATGACAACCTTCTGGAACGGTGTACTGCCCGCAATCACGACCCCATTCGCGCCCGACGGCAGTGTCGATCATGACTTCCTCGCCACCCACGTCACGATGATGATGGATGCGGGCTGCACCGGCATCGTTCCCCTGGGCTCGCTCGGCGAAACAGCGACGCTGACATTCGCGGAGAAGCAGGCGGTGCTCACCACGGTCGTGGCGTCGGTGGGTGAGCGCGGGGCTGTGGTGCCCGGCGTGGCGGCAATATCGACCGACGAGGCAGTGGCCTTTGCAAAAATGGCGGATGCTGTCGGCTGCGGTGGCCTGATGGTGTTGCCGCCGTACGTTTACTCTAGCGACTGGCGGGAAATGAAACAGCATGTGTCGGCCATTATTCGCGCCACGTCGCTACCTTGCATGCTGTACAACAATCCGATTGCGTACAAAACAGACTTCCTGCCCGCACAAGTGGCTCAGCTCGCCGCTGAATATCCCAATCTCGTTGCGGTCAAGGAATCCAGCGCGGACATTCGCCGCATCGCGGCCATTAAGTTGCTCATCGGCAATCGCTTGCATATTCTGGTGGGTGTTGATGACTTGATTGTCGAGGGCGTAGCGGCCGGTGCCACTGGCTGGGTTGCAGGTCTCGTGAATGCGTATCCACGCGAATCGGTGGTGCTGTTTGAGATGGCGAAGGCGGGGAAATGGACAGAGCTTACGCCGCTTTACCATTGGTTCCTGCCGCTGTTAAAGCTTGATACGGTTGTCAAATTTGTGCAATTGATCAAGCTCGTTCAGGAGCACGTCGGCATGGGAAGCTCACGCGTGCGCGCGCCGCGGCTCGCGTTGGCAGGTGCTGAGCTACTCGACGCGGAAGCGATCATCAGGCACGCCATCGCCACCAAGCAAGCGTTCCCTGCGTAGTACCGAGGCCCGGTTTACATGATGGCCAAGCCTCCTGATGTGCTGGTGATAGGTGCCGGTGTCATCGGGCTTGCCAGCGCGTTTCGACTGGCGAGCGACGGGCACCGGGTGCTGTTACTGGATCGCGACCAGCCTGGGTCCGAGTCAGGCGCTTCCTTTGGCAATGCCGGCCACATCGCAACCGAGCAAATTTTTCCACTCGCCTCGCCTGAAGTGGTGCGTGGTGCGCTGCGCTACCTGCTCGATGCTGAGAGCCCGCTACGCATTCGCCCGGCGTATCTGCTGTCGATTATTCCGTGGCTGCTGCGATTTGTCTGGGCTGCCAAGCCGAGCGCATTCGAACGTGGGGTGAACGGCTTGACAGCATTGCAAAAAACGGCGCGTGAAGATTTGGCCAGCCTACTCAACGATGCGCGTGCATCGCACCTCATGCACATGAATGGCCACCTCGTGCTGGTCGAGAATCCCCATTCGCTTGCTGGGGCGCGCAAAGAAATTGCGCGGCTGGCGGCCTTTGGCATTGAGGCAGAATGGTTATCAGCCGCTGCGACCAAAGAGATCGCGCCGGAAATTACCGCCAGCATCGAAGGTGCGTGGAAATTCAATGGTACCGGCCACGTCGATGATCCCCGCGCCGTTTGTAAAGCGTTGCACGACGCATTCATTGGCGCAGGAGGTCAATTCGTCCAAACCGAAGTCATGGCAATCGCAAGTGTTGCCGAGGGATTTCGTGCAGAGACATCCGACGGCGTATGCTACAGCGCAAAGCATTTGGTGCTGAGCTGTGGCGCGTGGTCAAAGACACTGGCGGCGCAGCTTGGCCATGTCGTGCCGCTGGAGACAGAACGCGGCTATCACATCACGCTTGCCGGTGTGATTCCGCGCTTCCAAATTCCGATAGCGTCGTTTGAACGCAAAGTGATCATGACGCCGATGTCCTGTGGACTGCGCATGACCGGGACGGTTGAGTTTGGCGGTCTGCAACTGCCGCCGGATCCGAAGCGCACTGCGCAATTGACGCGCCACTTGAAAGCGTTGGCGGCAGATGTCCCAACCGAAAGCGTCACGACGTGGATGGGATTTCGCCCCTCTTTGCCGGATCATCTGCCGGTGTTGGGCCGCGTGCCGGATGGAAGGAGTCTTTACTTTGCTTTCGGTCACCAGCATTTGGGTTTGACGCTTGCTGGCGTGACCGCACGCATCATTGCGGCCCAAGTGTCTGGTCGCGAAACCCAACTCAACATGGCGGCGTACGCGCCGGATCGTTTTTGAAAGCACGCATGGGTACAAATCAATCTGCGGCAACGATGGTGTCCCGACTGGCTGCTCTGGTATTGGCAGTAGCTTGCGCATGCCCTGCGCATGCTGCTGCGCCCCAGAAGGTGCTGTATGTTGCACAGCAATCGATCGTCGGCGAAGCGCTTGATCCGGCGCGCATCAACTCTGTTCTGGTTGCCAACGTGATTGAAAACATCATGGAGCCGATGCTCAGCTACGACTACCTCGCGCGTCCGCTGAAACTGGTGCCGAACACATTGGCGTCGATGCCGGAAATCAGCGAGGGCGGACGCATTTATCTTTGCCGCCTGAAACGCGGCGTGCTGTTTTCACCAGACCCGGCTTTCAAAGGCAAGCCGCGTGAGCAGACTGCGGCCGATTACGCCTACGGCATTCGACGGCTGTTCAATCCCAAAAATCAATCGAGCCAGTTTTTTCTGGTCGACGGGAAAATTGCCGGCGCGAACAAGCTGCGCAAGGCCGCGCTGGACGGCGCGCGCTTCGACGACGACACGCCGATCACGGGCTTACAGGTGCAGGATCGCTACACGCTGCGCATCACGCTCAATGAGCCGGATGTGAATTTCCTGCACGTGCTGGCGCAGCAAAATCTGGCCGCAGTGGCGCGTGAAGTGGTTGATTTTTACGGCGACGATGTTGGCTTGCATCCAGTGGGAACAGGTCCACTTCAGGTGCTTTCTGCGCATGAAGATTGAAAAAATGCACCAAGCCGAGCTTACCAGGCAGCTGATGTCCGCAAAGCACCAACTGGCGATGAGTGCGTGGAACATGGATTATCCGGACGGCGAAGATTTTTTTGTCACTCTCGATGGTGCTGCAGCCGGCACGGCCAACACGACCCATTTCTCACTGCCTGCGTTTGATCAGCTCTTTGCGCAGTCGAAAAAATTAAACGATTCGCCTGAGCGCAACCTGCTGTATCGGCAAATGGATAAACTCGCTATCGCCTATATGCCGATGGTCATGCATTTCTATCCGGTGCGCGCAGCACTCGCGCAGCCGTGGGTGAAGGGCTACAAGCCGCACCCGGTGCATCTGGAGCCGTGGAAATATATCGATATCGACGTGGCCGCCCGGCGCAATGCCACCGGGCGAAATTATTGATATTTCCAAAATTGGCGACATGCCAAAGAAATTTTCCGTCGTTCCCGCGAAGGCGGGAACGACGGAAGGATAGAGCGTTGTTGTCGTGAAATCAGGAAACTTCAATAATCAACGCCGTCGTCAAATCTGCCCGCGCACCATTTGCAGCAATCGATCCACCAGCGCTTCGCCATCCGCGCGCAAGCCATTGTGCTCGTATTGATTCGTGATCCACAGTTTCATGTTCGGCACCACGCGCGCCGTTTCTTCGGAAAATTCGCGATGGACATACATGTCATCAAAATAGACGGCCGCTGCAACCGGTACGCGGTTTTGTTTTAGTTTTTCAATATCGTAAAGCATCGGCCACGCATCGTCTTTGGCGATGATGTCGGCGGCTGCTTTGAGCGCTTGCAGTTGCGGATAGGTATCGAACATCCAGCGATAAATCATCTCCCCCGTAAACAGAATTGGGCCGCTTTGGTCGTGATTGAATTCGGGAAATTCCGCGAGGAGACGATCAGCCGACCAGTTGCTGGCCGCGTTCTGCGTGTAACATGCTTCCTGCATGAGTGAAAAAATCGGGTTGGTGTCGAACGACTGGAGCTGCTCAAGATGAGCCATAAAATTCCAGTTGATCTCCTGTTTGTTGCTGCCATCGACACCATCAACAAACGCTTCTTCAAGCAAAAAGTGGATTGCTTCAAAGCCGTCGCTCATGCCAAATTGCATGCCCAGCTGTAAAAAGCGCTGCGCAGTCAAGCGACCGCAGCTTGGCATTTTCACTTCGGTGGCAAGCAAGTGACGGACAATTGTTTTCACTTTTTCCACGTCACCCGGATAGCGCTGGTAGTAGAGCCGGTTCTTTTCAATCACGCGTTGGTAGGTGGCGCGATAGACATCGTCGGTCGGTCGCGTGAGTGAAGGAATGCCGCCGGTAATCAGCACTTCGCGCAGCCCTTCCGGCGCGGCAGAAAGATAACGCATCGCACAGAAGCCGCCGTAACTCTGGCCAAGAATGCTCCAGGGTTCGTCGCCGATCAAAAGTTTGCGGATCGCTTCGGCATCGCGAACGATGTTGTCGGTGCGGAAATGTTTCAGGTAATCGGCTTGTTTTTGTGGTGAGCCGAATCCGCGCATGGTTTGCGCGGTGATCGGCGTGGAGAGTCCGGTGCCGCGTTGATCGAGCAAGACCAGTTTGTATTCGGTCAGCACCCGCTTGATCCACCCCGAATTGCTCATTGGGCGCGGTGACCCGAAGCCGGGTCCGCCCTGAAAGAAAACCATGTAAGGCAGATCTTCCTTTTCCCTGCCTGCTGCGGAAACAATTCGCGCAAATACGCCAGTCTTTTTTTCAGGCTGCGCGTAATCGAGTGGCAGCTCGAACCGGCAATTATTAAAAACGAGGCCGGGCAGGATTTCGGTGGTTTGTTTCATTGCTACTCCATGAATTGAGATGCGTGCGCGCCGCCGGGCTTACAGGGTGACGATCACGCGCAACCCCACAATGATACGTTTTCGTCGCTGGCGCGGGCAATCTGCGGCTAAAACAATCGCAATTTCAAATGCCCTCAAACGGGTCTTTGGCCGGTTTCCGCGTGTTTTCCCGTATTACAAGATAAGGCGGGTCTTTTGAATCAAGCCGGTTGCAGGTGAATTCAGGTGACGCGCTTCGCGCTGCACCGAAGTATTCACAACCGCTTGGCGGTTTAGTCCGCTAAATTCCGATTGCATAGTAGGAGGCTACATTTGGCACGCACGCGTCCCGGCGGATAAGAAAACGGGACAAGGCGAAGCTGCAGTATCACCAGGAGTCAATGATGAAAAAGTTAAACAGGCAAGTCGAGTGGACGTACATGCAAAAGGTGATGTCACAGGGGCCGCAATACGTGGTGTTTGCGGTCTGTGTCGGCGCGGTTGCGGTGGCGGCTGCAATCGGTGCTTTTGAAGAAAAATTGCCGACACCGCTTGCGTACATGTCTTCGCAAATACCGGTGATCGCCAGCGCCGGCACGCCGGTCGTCGTGGAACTGCAGCCACCGACGTTTTGATTTGCCCGCAGTGCCTATGCTGGCCGCGCCGGTCGCATTGATGCCTTCAATTTTTTCGCCGCCTCCGGCTGGCTGCGCGCTTTAAGCAGCGGCTGCGTGAAGTGCGCACCGAGTTGCTTGTGTGCCGCGTGTCGGATGGCCGCCTGCGCCAGCAGCGCGCGTGATTTGGCGTGGTCACCGAGTGCGGTCAGACACGCCGCCAGCGCGACTTCAGCTTCGGCGATCCACGGACTTTGCGGATCATCGTTGGCCTTACGCAGTAGAAGCGCACGCTCAAACGCATTGCGCGCCGCAGCGGTGGCGCCGTCGCGAAGGAGCGCTTCGCCAAGCTGCAATTGCGCATCCGCTTCCAGCGTTTGGTAGTAGTCGCGTCCGCCCGAGGCAGACAATTCGTCCAGTGCCGCGCCAGCGCTCGCCATCGCCTCGTTGAGTCGGTTCAGTTGCAGATTCGCGGCAGCGCGTAAATTATTTGTGCGAACGCGATCCAGTGACAGCCCGGACGCAGAACTGCCTGGCAGCGTGACCGCATTCAAGGTATTCATCGCGTGCTCCGCTCGCCCGGTAACGATTTGCAGACGCGCGCGCGCCAGCAAGAATCGATTGCGTGTAATCGGCGCAGCAGCAGAACCAAGTGCTGCTTGCTGCATTTTTCCGGCCTCGTCGAGCAATGCGCCCGCTTCTTCATAGTGCCCGATTTCAGTCGACAGCGACGCCATGTTCAGCACGGCAGTGGCCAACGTGATGCTGTTCGGATACAGGCGCCGCCGCAACTCCAGATTGGTCAACATCAAACCGGCTGCCGCGTCGAATTGGCCTTCGTTGAACAGGCTGCTCGCGGCATTGCGACGCACAATGCCGGTGAAATTCGGCGTACCGCCACCTTCGCCCAGCTCTATTTTTTTCTGGAGCGCCTCACGAATGGTGCGCGCTTCCGCCCGGCGTGACGTCTCGTGCAGAAAATTTGCCAAACGGGTTTCCACGTGCATGGTATCGACATGGTTGTCGCCATTGCGCCGCCTCGATTCAAGCAGAATATCGCGGTAAAGTTTTTCTGCGGTCGCCACATGCGCTTCGCTCGCATGCACGTCGGCCAATTCGACCGCGTTGGTCAGGACGAGGCTGAATACCTCCGGTTCGGATTTCTTCCCTTCGGCTATTGATTGCTCGTGCAGCCGTGTCGCAGCATCCCAATCGCCGAGCCAGCTACTTGCGCGAGCCTCCAGACGCCACGCGCTCGCAAGCTCGTCGCGCTTGGCATTCGGCAGTTGCATTAGTCGCGCAGCCTCATGCGCGTCGTCGCGCATCTGCGTCACCGCTGTATACATGCTTGCGCGCGAAAGCCCAAGCAGCAAGCCGGAGCGCACATACTCCGGCGTGTCGGGTCGCGCATCGATGATGACTTTGGCCTCTGCGAGCAGCGCCGATGCCTGTTGCTTATCGGTGGTTGACTGCACGCTTTGCGCGAGCTCGATGAGCGCCTCGGCCACCCGTGGATCGTTCGGGCCGTAGAGCTTCTTGCGCGTTTCCACTCGCTGCCTCACCATCGTCACCGCTGAGTCGTCGAGCCCGACGGCCGAGTACATTTCCGCAAGTGTATTCAACACGTCGTCCTGCGCTTCCGGCACATCCTGAAGGTTGCGCGCAACGCGCGCAGCGCCGATGTCGAGCAGTTCGCGTGCGGTGGTATTGCGCGCCTTGAGCGGATCTTTCTGCTGGTCCGAATTTGCCCGAAAGATGTCGAGCAAAAAGTTTTGTACTGCGCCTGCGCGTTTTGATTCGCGTTGCGCAACTTTCGCCTGGTCGCGCGCAATCTGCGCCTGCCACCACGACATCGCAGCCGCCGCGAACAGCGCCACACCGACAGCACTGGCAGCACCGACTGCCAGTCGATTGCGCACCACAAATTTGCGCGCCCGATACCACCGCGATGGCGCAGTCGCCATGACGGGGCTGCCGTCGTGATAGCGCTGCAGGTCATCTGCAAAGGCCGCAATCGTGGCGTAACGATCACTTGGTAATTTGGCGAGCGCCTTTAGCGTAATGGTATCGAGGTCTCCAGTGAGTAAGCGCAAGAGTTGACGCGCCGTGACGCGCCGTGCCGGCGTGGCGGCCACAGCGATATTGGTGCTCGGTGGTGTCGACACTGACTCCAGAATGGCCATCTCCAGCTGCGCCGCTGATTTCACTTTCAGCTTGTACGGGCGGTTGCCGGCGAGCAACTCGTAGAGCACCACGCCGAGCGAATACACATCACTCGCAATCGTCAGCGGCGCGCCGGTGATCTGCTCAGGGCTCGCGTAGTCGGGTGTCAATGCGCGACCGACGGTTTGCGTCAATTGCGTTTCGTGGGCGCTTTCACCATCGCCGTCAGTCAGCAATTTCGCAATGCCGAAATCGAGCAGCCGTACCTGTCCATCATGACCGACCAGGATATTTGAGGGCTTCAGATCGCGATGGATAATGAGGTTGGCGTGTGCGAATTGCACCGCGTCGAGCACTTGGCGAAACAGCGCAAGGCGGGCGGCGATATCGAGACCTTGTGTGTCGCAATAAGTGGTGATCGGCTGGCCGTCGACGAATTCCATCGCCAGATACGGCAGGCCATCGTCACTGACGCCCGCGTCGTAGAGCCGCGCGATGTGCGGATGCTCAAGCTGCGCCAGAATGTCACGTTCTCGCGCGAAGCGGATAGCAAGGTCGCTGCGCAATCGGCTGATGCGCGGCAATTTGAGCGCCACATCGCGCACGAACGCACCATCCGCGCGTGCCGCCAGCCACACGTCGGCCATGCCGCCCGACCCCAGCTCGCGGATAAGCCGATACGGGCCGACGAGTTCGCCGACGGTAAGGCCCGGGCCAGATTGCTGACCCTGTGCCTCGGCCGCAGGCACGCCAGCCAGGGTTGGCAAGCGCGCCAACACGTCGGCAGTCTCATGGGTCGCGTGTGCGGCGAGCAACTCGCGCAACGACGGGGCGAGATCCGGCTGCGTGTGTGACAAGCGTTCAAGCCACGTCGCGCGGGCAGCCGGTGGCAAGTCGAGCGCTTCGTCCAGCAGCGTCGATACCGCGTTCCAAGTCGTGGCGGAGATTTTCATGGTGGTCAACTGAACATACGGAATTACGCTGTATTTCCGGCCAACGCAGAATTATTCTTTGAGTGACAGAAGCAAAAATGCGCGCGCCTTATCCCACTGGCGGCGAACTGTGCGCTCTGAAGATCCCATCACCTCGGCAACTTCGATTTCGCTGTAGCCTGCGAAGTAGCGCATCTCCACCACCTGCGCAAGTGCCGTGTCGACGGCCTCCAATTCGAGCAGCGCATCGTTGACGCGGATCAGCGTCGCCTCGCCATCTGCCGCACCGAACTCGCTTGCCAGGTCGGTGTCGAAGTGCAGCGGTGTTACACCCGCACCGTGCCGGTCAGCGAGCCGCTCGCGAGCCAGATCAATGACGATGTTGCGCATCATCCGCGCTGCATACGCGAAAAAATGTTTACGGTCGGTGACGACGATTTGCGACGCGCTGATAAACCGCAAGAAGCTCTCGTGTACCAGCGCGGTAGTGTTGAGGAGTGAATCATCGCGCTGCGAGCGTAGACGCGCATGCGCGATCTTGCGAAGTTCCGGATACAGCACCTCGAAAACGCGGTCAAGCGCACCGCGCTCGCCTGTTGCGGCGAGTGCGAGCAAGTGCGTCAGCGGGACATCGATATTGGACATGGCAAACGTTTGATGAGAGCGGACAAAGAAACCTGTTTGCGATTGTGGCACAGCCTGCTGCCAAGCGAGTTGCGTAAACGGGGGATGCCACGATCAGGCGCAGCGCAGTGGATTGCCGGCTCGATATAAGGCGTGCAAGTTAACCCGCGAGAATATTTCTGCGTAGATCGCCGATTGGCGCGCCTTTCAGCCGGAAATGCCGCCAACAGCCGCGCCAGCGCTAGAGGCACAATATGAATTTGGTACGGCCATAGCGACCCTGATTGCGCGATCCTGACCGCGTTCACACGGGCGAAATGTCGGCAGCGTTGATATGCA
>JAYVXF010000316.1:0-29556 GCA_043793345.1 Betaproteobacteria bacterium
CAGCGCAAAACTTAAATGCACGCGGTGACGCCAACGTTTCTTGCTGGTTTCATCCATGTCGTTGCGGCGATTGATGCCCAGAATATCGATGCAGACCGACGAGGTCAGCGCCGTAATGGCGCCGTCTGCGCTGGGGAACAGCGCCGAGATCAAGGCGATGACAAAAATCACCTGCACCATCGCGGGCAAATGGCCCAGCACGATGGCGGGGAACAGCTTGTCGCCCGTTTCTGTCACGCCGACAACCGGCGCGTAAAGCGTGAGTAATCCGCCCAGATACAAGAACAGCAGCACGACACCCAGCATGATGATGCTTAAGGCGATGATGTTTTTCTGCGCGTCGCGCAACGTTTTGACCGAGATATTTTTTTGCATCATTTCCTGATCCAGTCCCGTCATGGCGATGGCGATGAAAACGCCGGCGAAGATTTGTTTCAGAAAAAATTTACTGCTATCAACATCGGTGGAAAAAATAGTCGAGAGACCGCGATCATGCAATTGTGCAAGGCTTGCTGCGACGGACAAATTTAGGCCATCCAGCACATAGCCCACGCAAATTACCAAGCCGGCCAACATGCACGCCGTTTGCAAGGTGTCTGTCCAGACAATCGTTTTGACGCCGCCTTTGTAGGTGTAGAGCACGATCATCACGAGGATCACCACGGCGGTCAGCCAGAACGGTACATGCAAGCCATCGAGAATCGCGTCCTGCAAAATCTTCACCACCAGATACAAACGAGCCGTCGCACCAAGCGTGCGCGACAACACGAAAAAACCGGCACCGGTTTTATAAGCGCACGGCCCCATCCGCGTGTCGAGGTAGTGATATATCGAGGTGAGGTTCAGCCGGTAATACACCGGCAACAATACGAAGGCGATCACGACGTAACCCAGCAACTGGCCGATGACGATCTGGAAATAGTTGAACGCGGTGGCACCGACTGCGCCGGGAACGCTGATGAACGTTACACCGCTTAGCGAAGTACCGACCATGCCGAAGGCCACCAGCATCCAGTTGCTTTTACGGTTGCCGATGAAAAATGATTCATTGTCGGCATTGCGCGAGGTGAGCCAGGCCACCGCGAGCAACAGCGCGAAATAGGCGATGACGAAGAAAAAAAGCAGGGCGGGGGACATGGGTTGGTTGGGACGCTGATCGCGGAAAAATCGCCGCATGTTCAAAACGCATTCTGACATCACCAGGCAGGAGGCAGGCGTGTAAAGTACGGAAACATTTGCATCCGCGTCGCACGCTCCTCAAGAAAAATCACCTAGACCATGACCCTAACCTACATCTGGACCGGCTTCTTTCTCGTTAGCTTTCTCGCAGCCCTTGCGCAATGGTTATTCCTCGGCGATGTCGAGGTGTTCAAGCGCATCATCGATGGCACTTTCACCGCAGCAACGGTCGCGGTAATGGACATTGCATTGCCACTGGCGGGCATCATGACGTTGTGGCTGGGGATACTGAGCATCGGCGAGAAAGCCGGCGCGATTAACTTATTGGCGCGAATCATCTCGCCATTTTTCTCGCGCATTTTCCCGGAAGTGCCGAAAGATCATCCCGCCACCGGCCACATGGTGATGAATTTTTCCGCCAATTTTCTGGGCCTCGACAATGCCGCCACGCCGTTTGGCCTGAAGGCGATGGAGAGTTTGCAAACGCTCAACCCGAGCAAGGACGAAGCGAGCAACGCACAAATCATGTTCCTGGTGCTGCACACTTCAGGCCTCACGCTGATCCCGCTGTCAATCATGGCGCAGCGCGCGATCTTGGGTGCCAAAGACGCCTCCGATATTTTCATCCCGACGCTGATTGCGACTTATGTTGCCACCGTCGTCTCGATGATCGCCGTCGCCATCAAGCAGCGCATCAACATGTTTGATCGGGTGATTCTCGGCTGGCTGGGCGGGCTCACCAGCTTCATCGTCGGCGTGATTTGGTACATCACCAATTACCTCACCAAACCGGAAATCGAAGTATTTTCCAAAGTCGTGAGCAACCTGATTTTGTTTTCCGTCATCGTCGGATTTATCATCGCCGCGTTGCGGAAACGCGTCGATGTTTACGATGCGTTCATCGAAGGTGCGAAAGGCGGCATCGAGACTTCACTGAAAATCATTCCCTATCTGGTCGGCATGCTGGTCGCCATCAGCGTGTTGCGAAACTCGGGCATTCTTGGCTTTGTGGTGAGCGGATTTACCTGGTTTTTCACGCAGCTCGGCGTGAATACCGATTTCACCCCCGCCCTGCCGACCGCGCTGATGAAGCCGATCAGCGGCTCAGGCTCGAGAGCAATGATGATCGACGCGATGCAGACCTACGGCGTCGATTCATTTGTCGGCAGACTTGCGTGTATTTTTCAGGGCTCGGCAGACACGACGTTCTACATCGTGGCGCTGTATTTCGGCTCGGTTGGTATCAAGAAAACGCGCTATGCAATCACCTATGGATTGCTGGCCGATTTCGCGGGTGTGGTTGCGGCGATCTTTGTGGCGTATTTGTTTTTTCATTGAATGCTTATACGTAGAGCGCCATTTGGCGCGGTGTTTCAGGCCTTTTGTGCCCAAGAGGCGCACCAGCGATGGATATTTCATACGATGCCTCCACCGTTGGCGTGCGTGTTAGCATAAGACCATCTACTTGGTCATTTGGAGAATCTGATGGGTGCATTCAGCATTGCCGAAGCAAAGGCGCAATTGAGCGCGATTGTCGCGATGGTCGAGAACGGTGAGCCGGTAACGATCACCAAGCGCGGCATTCCCGTCGTGAAAATCGTGCCGCTGAATGCGGTGCCAGTCAAACCGAAAATGGATCTGGAAAAGCTGCGCGCGTTTCGCGCAACGCTCACGCCGCTAAAGATATCCGGTGTGGACATGATTCGCCGTATGCGCGACGGCGAAATTGACGAATGATTTATCTCGATACCAATATTCTGGTTTCGCTGCGCATTGGGGATGGCAATACAGGTTCCGCCGAAGAATGGTATGCACGGCAGTCGATTCCGCTCGCGTTCAGCACATGGGGTCTTGCCGAATTTTACGGACATCTCGGACTTCGCACTCGCAAGGAGGAGATCACAATGCGTGACGCGGCCAAGATAGCCGACCAGCTTGATGACGTGATCGCCGCCAACTTTACGCTCCTTAAATCCAGCGACGCCGCCATCCTTCGCGCCTCAACATGGCTGCGCTCGCCCAACTGCGCTCTGCAAGCCGCCGACGCGCTGCACCTCGCCATCGCCGTCGAAAACGAAGCCGCTGCCATCGCCACGTTCGATGTGCGCTTCGCAAAAGGTATCGAGAAATTGCGCATCGCCGGCCTTAAGGTGATCGCATTGCCAGTCGCAGGTATCACGTCAGCCCGACAAGCGCGTGCCAAGTACAACGTCACCGAACGCGATATCGCCAAGGCCGTGGCATCGGCCCGCAAACGCAAGACCGCTGAGCGCAAAAATGCGCCGCGTTTGACTGTGCGTGGCTAGTGGATGTGCTGCACGGAGCGCTCATAGTCGGATATGCACCGATGTTTGTGTTGTGCTGTAAATTTGATGCGATTTGTTATCAGGATCACCGACTCGCTCCTTCCCCCGGCCACGGGGGTGAAGCGGGGATTTCGTGACGCATGCGTCACGCCCGCTGAACGGTTGGCCGATGCAGCGGCCAACGCGTCCTGCAAGGAAGGTTGGGATGGGGGCGATGCTTGCTGTGACGACAGCCCATCCCAACCACCGACTACACACCACTAAATCCCCATGAACGAAATTGAAAACCTCCGCAATCAACTTCGCACCTTCGCCGCCGAGCGCGATTGGGATCAGTTTCATTCGCCGAAAAATTTAGCGTCTGCGCTCGCAGTAGAAGCCGCCGAGTTACTCGAAAATTTTCAGTGGCTAACCGAAGCTGAAAGCCAGCAATTGCCGCCTGAAGCGCTCGCCGCAGTCCGCGCGGAAGTGGCCGACGTGTTGCTCTACCTGATCCGCATCAGCGATAAGCTCGGCATTGATCTCATCGCGGCCGCGAATGCGAAGATTGTATTGAATGCGAAGAAATATCCGGTGGACAAGGCGCGGGGCAACAGCAAGAAATATACGGAGCTGTAGTCTTGCAAGCGATGGTCGGCTGGAAGTGGGCGGAATAGAACTACACTTGGCGGCAGCACCGGGTGGCCATATGTGATTGTTTGCCGGGGAGACAAATTTTCAGGTTTTGGAAGTTTTCATCGCAACAACACTAGCATTGGCGCGCGTTTCAGAGCATTTGTGGCCTGAAAACCGCGCCAGCTCTAGTGTTTGCTGATTCGACAATAAAATAATTCAATCCGACGCAATATGAGCCAACTCTTAATCAGCCAATACCTGAACCAGCTTTCGTCACTCAAGAAAGTCTCCGGCTCGCAACGCGAGAGCGTGCTGCGCGAAGCGTTCAAGGATTTGCTCAAAGCCTGGGGCCGCCAGCACGACCTCACCTTCATTCCGGAATACGCGCTCGACACGCTCACCAAGGACAAGCGCTACGTCGATGGCGCGCTGCTGTATTCGCTGCGCGTGCCGTTCGGCTACTGGGAAGCCAAAGACACGAAGGACGATCTCGATGCCGAGATTGAAAAGAAATTCAAGCGCGGCTACCCGCAAGACAACATCATCTTTGACGACACCGTCACCGCCGTCCTCATTCAAAACAAACGCGAGGTGATGCGCGCGGATGTGGAGAATGTCGAACAACTCGCCAAACTATTGAAACTTTTTTTCAGCTATGAGCGCGCCGAGATTTCGCAGTTCAACAAAGCCGTCGTCCAGTTCAAGGTTGATCTCCCCGCCGTACTCGAAGCCCTGCGCGGCATGATCGAAGCCGCCTACGAAACCAACAAAAAGTTCGTCGCTGAATCTGCGCGCTTCCTCACCCACGCACAGGAAGCCATCAACCCCAGCCTCGTCGCGGCTGACGTGCGCGAGATGTTGATCCAGCACATCCTGACCGAGGAAATTTTCGCGACCGTATTTCCGAATTCATCCTTCCATCGCGAAAATAACATTGCCCGCGAGCTGTACAAACTGGAGAGCACCTTCTTCACCGGCAACACCAAGTTTCAATCGCTAAAAGCGCTGGAGCCTTACTACGCCGCCATCCGCGCCGCCGCCTCGCACATCGAGCGCCATCACGAGAAGCAGGCGTTCCTGAAAGCGCTATACGAAAATTTCTACAAGGTCTATAACGCCAAAGCCGCTGATCGCTTAGGCGTCGTCTATACGCCAAACGAAATCGTGCGTTTCATGATCGAGAGCGCCGATTGGCTGTGCGAAAAACATTTCGGCAAAAACCTGATCGACAAGAATGTTGAAATTCTCGATCCCGCCACGGGCACCGGCACCTTCATCTGCGAATTACTCGAACACTTTCGCGGCCAGCCCGCCAAGCTGAAACACAAATACCAGCACGAGCTGCACGCCAACGAAGTCGCCATCCTGCCCTACTACGTCGCGAACCTGAATATCGAATCGACCTATGCGGCGATCATGGATGAGTACCGCGAGTTTGAGAATCTGTGCTTTGTCGATACGCTCGATAACGTCGGCCTGCACACCGCCGCGCGTGGCAGCACAGCTGAATTGTTTGGCAGTGTGACCGAGGAAAACGTCGCACGCATCAAGCGGCAGAACAGCAAAAAGATCAGCGTCATCATCGGCAACCCGCCTTACAACGCCAACCAGTTAAACGAAAACGACAATAACAAAAACCGCGAATATCCCTCAATCGACAAGCGTATCAAGCAGACCTACATCGCCGAGAGCACGGCGCAGAAGACCAAGCTTTACGATATGTACGCGCGTTTTTTCCGCTGGGCGAGTGACCGGCTCGATGCCAATGGCGTGCTTGCCTTCATCACCAATCGCAGCTTTATCGAAAGCCGTACCTTTGATGGTTTTCGCAAAGTGGTCACAGAAGAATTCAGCGAGATTTACGTCGTTGATTTGGGCGGCGACGTGCGCGCGAACCCGAAACTATCCGGCACCAAGCACAACGTATTTGGCATTCAGACTGGTGTCGCAATCAGTTTTTTTGTGAAGCGGGAAAAGAAGCAGGGCTGTCGCGTGCATTACGTGCGGCGACCTGAGTTGGAGACGGCGGAGGAGAAGTTGTCTTTTATTGCAGAGGCACAGATTGCGGCGCTGGATTTTGAAGAAATTCGTGCGGATGCAAAGGGTAACTGGATAAATCAGAGCAACAATGATTTTGATACGTTGATGCCGATTGCATCGAAGGCTACGAAGGCAGCGACGACGATATCTCAAGAAAAAGCCGTGTTTAAGTTTTTTTCCAGCGGGATAAAGTCCAATCGTGATGAGTGGGTGTATGACATGGACGCGCCCACACTTCACGCAAAAATGAATTACTTCATCGAGCGATTTAATGTTCAGACTGCGAACAAAGATTTTGATACTCGCATTAAGTGGAGTAGAGACCTAAAGCTCAAGTTCAATCGCGGCATGAAACTTAGATACGACAAGGCGCTTGTTCAAAAATCTGCATGGCGTCCTTTTTGTATGCAAGCGTTCTACGCAGAACCAGCCACCAGCGATATTTTCACGCAGCTTCATTTGAAGATGTTCGGTTCGCAGCTATCTTCGGAAAATCGGACTATTTGCATTTCTGGCACTTCTGCGATGAAGCCGTTTCAGACATTTTCGGCAAAGGGGATTTCGGACTACGAGTATGTAGAGAAAAACCAGTGCTTACCTGCGTACACATATTCTGAGACAGGGCAGAAAAATGACAACATTACCGACTGGGCTCTAACCCAATTCAAAATGCACTACCAAAACCCCGTTCGCCCTGAGCCTGTCGAAGGGTCATCCATAAAGGGGAAAAGGGCTTCGACAGGCTCAGCCCGAACGGGTGGTGTAATCACCAAAAAAGCCATCTTCCATTATGTCTACGCGGTGCTGCACGACCCGATCTACCGCGAAAAATACGCGCTGAATCTGAAGCGTGAATTTCCGCGCATTCCGCTTTACGGTGAAACGGACACCACGTTCTGGCAATGGGCCGCGTGGGGCGAGGAGCTGATGACGCTGCACATCGGCTATGAGAGCGTCGCCCCCGCGAAACTCAAACGCATCGACACGCCCGACGAAAAATCCCGCAAGAACGCGGGCATTGCCTACGCGCCCAAAGCGATGCTGAAAGCCGACAAGGAAGCGGGTCGCATCACGCTCGACACTGAGACCACACTCGAAGGCATCCCCGCCGAAGCATGGGAATACAAACTCGGCAACCGCTCGGCGCTCGAATGGATTCTCGACCAGTACAAAGAAAAGAAACCCAAAGACCCCACCATCCGCGAAAAATTCGACACCTACCGGTTCGCCGATTACAAAGAAAAAGTGATCGATCTGCTCATGCGGGTGACGACGGTGAGCGTGCGGACGCAGGAGATTGTGGGAGCGATGAAGGTGGGGAAGCGTTGACGTGACATCTGGCAGGCTGTGCGGCACTGGTCTCCGCGTTTCGCCGCTCCTCTTTCCCAATTATTTTAGATAGTGAAAGCGATTTGATCATGGCACGAAGGCAGAAAACGACTCCCTTGGAGGATTTACTAACGTTTGTGTCGTTACTGCCGTGGTGGGCAGGCGTCGGCTTGGCTGTGGCAAGTTACGTCGTGCTGCACGCGATGGCGATGTCGGATGCGCCGAAGCCCGCGGATATTCACCAGATAGGGTCATTCTTCGCGGGGACGTTGGTAAGGTCGATCGCGGCTATCGGGCAGTATTTGCTGCCACCGATCTGCCTGCTGGGGGCGGGCGTTTCTGCGTGGTACCACCGCCGTCGCAAGACGCTCGTGGACACCGTCGCAAATAGCGATGCTGCTGATGCACTGGATGGCATGACGTGGCATGAATTTGAAGTGACGGTGGGTGAGGCGTTTCGCCTGGACGGATTTCGTGTCGAGGAACGCGGCGGGTCTGGCGCGGACGGCGGTATCGATCTGGTGCTTTACAAAGAGAATGAGAAATTCTTCGTGCAGTGTAAGCAGTGGAAGGCCTACAAAGTCGGCGTGAATGTGGTGCGCGAGCTGTTTGGCGTGATGGCCGCGAAGGGCGCGGCAGGTGGATTTGTGGTCACGTCAGGCAGCTTCACCAAGGACGCGACTGAGTTTGCATCCGGGCGAAACATCGTACTTGTCGATGGCTTAATTTTGTTCGATATGATCAAGCACGCGGGCGGCGTTCCGGTCGGTCGCGCGGCAGCACCAGCTATTGTTAAATCGGCGCAAGACGCTGGTGTTGCATGCCCGGTGTGCGGCTGCGCAATGCTTCAACGCGTTGCCAAACAGGGCGCTAATGCAGGCAAGCAATTTTGGGGATGCTCCACCTATCCGGCATGCAAAGGCACGCGGGCGTTTGGCTAGCGGTTGGTGATTATTGGGGAAAGACACGGTGTTTTATGCGAAACCCTGGCGCTCGCGAGTCTTTCAGGGCGTGAAAAAAATGCTCTAAAGTGACTGGTTTGCATTTTTTTGCAAACTCCCCGCCCAGCTTGCCGTTCCAGCCAAAACAGCCCGTAAACCCGCGCCAAATATAGAGTTTCACGCGCAGCGATCAAACACTGATCAACGGCGCGCTGAAAAAAGCCGTTGCCGGCGAAACGCTTGCGAACCAATTGCGCACGCTGATGCGGGAGCAGTTGGCGCACGACAAGGTACGCCAAGTTTTTATCCTGGGCATTGCCGCCGTTCACTAACTTCGCGCGCCGGTAGCCCCAATCGTTTGCACCGTCCGTCCGCGCAAGGTCACAAACTGCACGCCGCGCCGAATCAAACCGGGCAACGCATCCCGCAGCGCTTCGGCACTTGCCGATGCGGGCTTGTTCATGTGGGCGATGATGATGTCGCCTGACTTCACCGTGTTGAGGCGCGCGATAATTTCACGCCGGGGGAGTGTGGCGCCCGCATCGGCGTTGACCGAAAATCCTGCGATCCGATAACCCATCGCCTCAATCGCTCCGATCGCGGCACGATCATAGAGCGCGGTCGCACCGCGATACCACTGCGGGCGCGGCACGCCGGTGGCGGCAATGGCGCTGGCACCACCTTCGATTTCATCGCGCAAATGGGCGATGTCGGGCTCACCGCGCAAACCATACACGCGCTTGTCCAGGCCGATTACGGCGGGCACATGTGCGGCACCGTGATCTTCGATGACGAACAATTGCGGATGCGCGTTGAGTAACGCGATACCTTCTGGATGCCGATCAATCCATTTGCGGGTGGCGAAAATTGTCGCCGGCACGTGTAGATCGATGAGCGTCGCGATGAGATCAGCGTCAAAGCCGCCACCGCAGGCGTCGAGCGTCAACGCCACCACGTTTTCGTCGGCGCGCGTGACCAGCCGCTGATGAATTTCAATGGGGCGTTCCGCGGCCGCCACCGCCAACGCCGCGCGCGCGACGGCTGCGTGCGAGAAAAAAACGCTCGCTACCATGCCTGCCACCACGCCGGTGGCGCGCGCGGCAGACAACGATAATCCGGAACGCATGCAATAGTTTTTCATGCTGCTATAACGCGCCGGGCGGCGATTGGTTGAATGGTTGCCGGGACGCAAACGTAAATGATTGAAACACGAACGCCAGTAAGCGCTACCCGCGAAAAACGCAAAGATTGATTTCGACATAAAAAACGGCGTAGCGAAGTCGGCCGTTTTTTCATTGCAAGTAACGCAGGTTTTGCTGCCGCACGACCACGGCCAACGTTACACAATCACAAACCTTCTCGAGGCGCGAGCCGGTGATTTCGCATCGCTTTCGGCGACGCTCAGACGGATGTCAATGATCCAGTCGCGCGCAGAGGCGGGCACCTCACCGACCGGGTTAGGGATTCTGCGCAATATCCTCAAGACATTCGCGCCCCTTTGCCGTGATTTCAAAATGACCCGCCGTCGCGGTGGCAACGATGTGACCCTTTCTGCCGAGGAACGTGGCGACCGTTGCGTCAAGTTTTGATTCCGCATCGACGCTGAGCGCGCGCAAGCCGGCAACACAGTTTTTGATGAACAGCGCCTCGGCACCTTTCTCGGTTAACGCAAAGCTGCCGTCTTTTTTTGAGATCAAAAATTTGATGCCGACCAGATGTTTTGCGTTTCTGGCGATACAGGCGCTGGGCTTGGCAGTCTTGCCGGGCTTGGGCGCATTTTTAACTTGTTCGAGTGCGTCGTATTCATCCCTGCTCAAGCGATGGCTCATGGTGATTTCCTGGAATTTATTTCAATCTTGCTGGTGATGTACATGGTACGGTCAGCGAGGGATTGCCGCAAGCAAGGGTTGTGTGACCGTTCGGGGTCGACCAACCAAAACAAAACGGCGAACCGAAGCTCGCCGTGTGTTGACTACATTATATTGAAACTCTAGCACTGGTGCGCCTCTTGGCGGCATTTCAGCCTGTGAACCGCGCCAGTGCTAGAGTCTATAACTTGTACGCATGCCCTTCTGCTGATGATCGAACATTATTTTCTCCCAATTGCCGTGCGAAAAATTCGCAATGTCCCGGCGGCGATGCAGTAATTATTTTGCAGCAATCAGGAAATTGGCGACTGGATCGGCGTGACGCGATGCGGTGACGACGATCATATCCATTCTGACAATTGGCGCGTGGCGCGGTGCGGTGATGACGATGGTTTCCATGTGTTGTAATTCCATTTGCGCGGCTTTGTCGGCGTGTGCGCTGTTGCTGGTGACGATGCTTGCGACAATGGCGATGAAGGTGGCGGCCAGGAGAATTGCGGAAGCGACGTTGTCTTTGAGGCTGCTGGTGAATTGGCTTTTCATGATCTTGCTCCTTGGTGGTTAAGTGGTGCTGCGTTGGTTGATGCCGTCACTTTATGTGGCCGCATCGCGGTACTCAAATGGATTGCGACGAAATGAACAAAATGCCGACCGAACCGGCGCGGGCGTCGATATTCCGACTGGGTGTTGACATTTGAGGGTGCGTTTTGCGGTCGCGAATAGTTTCCTTGCGCGGCCTCGTGCGCTTGCTACAATCAATTTCACGACACACTGGAGAAGCTGGCGATGGAAACCCCGAACGATCCTAAATTCAATCCCTACCGGCCGGCAGAGACCGGCACGCCAGCGCTAACAGAAGGCGCCCAGAACGCCGCAGCGGCCTATGTTCCTGATGGTCGTACCGTCGCAGCAGGTGAGGGGCTGGAATGGCTGGTCGCGGCTTGGCGGCTGTTCGTCGCGGCACCGGTAATGTGGATGGTGATGGTGGTGTTGTATGCGGTGTTCATGCTGGTGCTCGCATTCGTGCCGGTGGTCGGCACGTTGTTTGGGTTTTTGCTTTATGGCGTCATCTCGGCGGGCTGGCTGGCGGGTGCGGCCGCAGTGGCGCGTGGCGAAAACCTCGAGCTCGACCATTTGTTCGCGGGGCTTAAGGGCAAACCCGCGCCGCTATTTGTGCTGGGTGCTTGTTACGCGGCCGGGCTGATCGCGATCACGTTACTGGTCATTATTGCGCTCGCGGTCGGCTTGGCGTCCAGCGGCCTGTTCAGCACCATCATGTCGGGCAGCCTGCCTGATGTCACTGCACTGATGGGCGCATTGGTGGT
This sequence comes from Betaproteobacteria bacterium, assembly GCA_043793345.1. GTDB lineage: Bacteria > Pseudomonadota > Gammaproteobacteria > Burkholderiales > Usitatibacteraceae > UKL13-2. The sequence goes on from JAYVXF010000316.1 coordinate 11,604, forward strand.
TGTCTTGCTCGGCCTGGCGCTGGTGGCGCCGTTACTGGCGGCGCTCTGGTTCGCGCCGGCGCTGGTTTATTTTCACGACGTGCCGCCGACGAAAGCGCTCAAGGTAAGTTTCCTCGCGTGCCTCAACAATTGGTTGCCATTTTTGGTCTACGGTGTCTTGCTGCTGGTGCTGTTTTTGATCGCCGCCATTCCGTTCGGGCTCGGCCTGCTGGTGGTGGGGCCACTGGCATTCATCTCCGCATACACGAGCTATCGTTCGGTGTTTGCAGAAGGCGCGTAATTTTTTTGCGGTCGCGGCGCGCGTTGAACCCGTTTGGTGCGGCTGCAAATAAAAACGGCGAAAAAATTCGCCGTTTTTATTTAATCTTCACCGCGTGAACGCTATTGCTTGATCACCGTTTTGAACCATTCGTCAAGCATGCGTTTTTCATAGCGTAGCGGCTCGCTGGCTGAATAGTGACTGAGATACGTGCCGTGATTCAGATAATTCATATCGGACAAGCGCGCATCGCCACTCTTCAGCACCTTGCCATCGGCTTCCACGCTGTAATGCAGCTGGATGACCGGCCAGTCGGCACCACCTCTCAAGATGCGGATGTCATGGCCGAAACGCGTGTTCGGCTCGATTCGTCCGGCCAAATCGATGTCCTGCACCTCGACCTTCAGATCCTGTCCCGGCGGCAGCGTGGCACCGAGTTTGTCGAAATGCCCGCGCAGATCTTTCATCACGCGCTCTCTATCCCAGGACGCGAACGGCATATCGGCGTAGCGTTCCGGCTGGGTGAAAGTGACCGTTACGGTCGCGATTGCGTTGCTTGCCACGAAGCTTAAGGCAGCGCTCGATGCGACCAATATCAAACGTAAATATCGTGTCATGGTGATTCCTTTCAACGACTGGAAGAAGGAGAAAATAATACTACTCCTAATCAATCAGACCCGTTGCGGGGTGAAAAGTTGCTGCCTGCCATGTTGGCTAAACGCAACATCCATGCGCCTTGCAGGGCATAATGCCTTGAAACGCCGCGCCAGTGCTTGATCTCGGCTTATGATATTTTCCGAAACTTTACAAGTCTGTCGTTGCCCGCGTATCCAGAAAAGCGCGAATGCGTGCGCTGCTCACGGTCGCATCGACGACGGATGCGCCGATATTTTTCAGCAGAATCAACCGAACCGCGCCGCCCTCATTCTTTTTGTCCCGGCTCATGTGTTCAAGCATCACCTCGCTCGCGATGTTGGGGCTCGTGATCGGCAAACCGGCGGATGCGATGAGCGCAATGATGCGGCGCTGCGCTGTCGCGTCGAGGCGCCCCAGTTGATGCGAGAGCTGCGTCGCCAGCACCATGCCGCCAGCGACCGCCTCGCCGTGCAACCACACGCCGTATCCCAGCGCGGTCTCGATCGCGTGGCCAAACGTATGGCCGAGATTGAGCAGTGCGCGGCCACCCTCGCTGGCGGTTTCGCGTTCGTCTGCGGCCACCACTTGCGCCTTGATTTCGCAGCAGCGCTTGATCGCGTAGGCCAGCGCAGCGGCGTCGCGGCGGTTGAGCGCGTCGATGTTGGCCTCCAGCCAATCAAAAAATGCGACGTCGAGGCCGATGCCGTATTTGATCACTTCAGCGAGACCGGATCGATACTCACGATCCGGCAGCGTTTTCAATGTATCGGTATCGGCGAGCACCAATAGCGGCTGATAAAAAGCGCCGATCATGTTTTTGCCGCGCGGGTGATTGATCGCAGTCTTGCCGCCGACACTTGAATCGACTTGTGCCAATAGCGTCGTTGGAATTTGAATGAACGGCACACCGCGCTGGTAGGTCGCCGCAGCAAAGCCTACGATGTCGCCAATCACGCCGCCACCTAGCGCAATGAGAGTGGTTTTGCGATCACACGCATGCTCGAGCAAGGCATCAAATATGAGATTTAACGCGGGCCAGTCTTTGAATCGCTCACCATCGGGCAGACAAATCGATAGCACCTCAACGCCGTGTTCCCGTAACGCACTGGCGAACGCTTCGCCGTAGAGCGGAAAGAGAGTTTCGTTGGTGACGAGAGCCACGCGTGGGGCGGGCAAATAAGGCAGCAGGCTTCTCGCGTCGGCAAGCAGCGCCGCGCCAATCAGAATTGGGTAACTACGCTCGCCGAGAGAAACCTGCAGCGTGGTCGTGGTGGGTGCGTCAAGGGTCATCGTGGTCGTCATGGCGGTGGTGCGGGAGTTTCCCAGAGGTGATTTTGCACCAGTCGCCCGGCAATATCCTGCGCGAGTCGCGTGACCTTTGGGTAGCCTGCAGTATCGACGACCAAATCGGCGGTTTCGGCGTATAGCGGCTCGCGGATGGCGAGCAGTGATGCGAGGACGGCGCGCGGATTTTCTGCGCGCAGCAACGGTCGCTTGCTGTCATGCTGGGTTCGTGCCCAGAGATCATCGAGCTTTGCGCGAAGGTAAACGACGACGCCGGTTGCGCGCATCAGCGCACGATTTTCTGCCAGCAAAACAGATCCTCCGCCGGTGGCCACCAAAATATCGGCGCGTTGACTCAATTCATTGATCAGCGCGCTCTCGCGCTGGCGAAATCCGGTCTCACCTTCCAGTTCAAAGATGGTGGCAATGGCCACGCCGGTACGCGCGGTGAGCGCGTGATCCGCATCGACGAAGGTGAGGCGAAGGCACTTGGCCAGCGCGCGTCCGATGGTGCTCTTGCCGGAGCCGGGCATACCGATTAAATAGATATTGCGCTTTTTTTCTGGCATCGGAGACATCGCTGCTGCGGCGGCAATCGGGGACAACAAAATAATCACGGATAAAATAAAAACGGGGCACTCTTGCGAGCGCCCCGGGCGAATGCGAAATGCGCGGGCTGCGGACGTCGACTACAAGGTCAATACAAAAATCAACGGACGTTGAGCTGATCCTTGATGATGCGCGGCGTAATGAAAATCAGCAGCTCTGTTTTGTCTTGCTGGCGTTGGGTGCGCTTGAATAAATTACCCAGAAACGGAATGTCTCCCAGTAACGGCACCTTGGTGACATCGGTACGGGTCGTGGTTTCGAAAATGCCGCCGAGCACCGCAGTTTCGCCATTATCCACGAGCACTGAGGTTTTCAAGGTCTTGGTGTCAATCGACGGGACGCCCGCAAAAATTTGGCCAACCGAATCTTTCTTGATGTCAATATCCATGAGCACCTTGTCATCTGGCGTAATTTGTGGCGTCACTTCAAGTGACAGAATCGCAGGCTTAAAAGTAATCGTCGTACCGCCGCTTGAAGCCTGCGTCGCATAAGGAATTTCGGTACCCTGCGTAATCGTGGCTTTCTTCTTGTCCGGTGCAACGATGCGCGGATTCGATACGACCTTACCGCGGCCATCGGATTCCAGTGCAGAAAGCTCGAGGCTCAGCAGATTGCCGTTGGCGACATTGAGGACAGAAAGGGCGAGCGTGCCTGCGGCTCCTGCCACTGGGAGGTTTACATTCGGGATGACTGGCGCGGTCAGGGTGCCACGTGCAGCCGCAGCAGACGCGTTAAGTTCGGGCGCGACACCGAAATTGCGGCCATTGCTGGTGCTACCCGCTATAAAACCTAATTTCGCACCGAGTTGCGAGCCCCATTTGTCATCGGCGATAACGATGCGCGCCTCGATCATGACCTGACGTACCGGCACATCGAGCTGAGCAATGAGCTTTCTGACTTCATCGAGCTTGGTCGGCGTGTCGTTGACAAAAAGCGTATTGGTGCGGCTGTCGGAGTTCGCTCTGCCACGCTTGGAAAGTATGTTTTGATCTTTGTTGGTCATTAAACTTTGTGCGTCGCTCGCTTTTGCGTACGACAATTGAAAGCTCTCAGTGCGCAGCGGCTCGAGCTCGGAGATCTGCTGGCTCGCTTCAAGTGCCAATTTCTCCTTGGTCGCAAGCTCATCCGATGGCGCAATCAGCACAACATTGCCGCTTTTGCGTTTCGACAAACCTTTGGCCTGAAGGATGATGTCGAGCGCCTGATCCCACGGCACGTCTTTCAGCCGCAGCGTGAGACTGCCACCAACGGTGTCGCTGGTGATGATGTTTAGCCCGGTGAAGTCGGCGATGACTTGCAATACCGCTCGCACTTCCACGTTTTGAAAATTCAACGATAATTTTTCGCCGTTGTAGCCCACGCCCTGCACCAACTTATTCGGGTCTTCCTTGAGCTGTTTCACTTCGACAATGAATTGCGTGTCGGTTTGGTATGCCGAATATTCCCATAGCCCTTTTGGCTCGATGAGCATCCGTGTGTTGGGACCCTGGCTGACGAGATCGACGAGGCGGACGGGTGTTGCAAAATCGAGTACATCCAGACGACGCAGGAGATTACGCGGCGCGGTGGTATTGATAAAATCGACGACGACGTTTTTGCCCTGCAGCCGGATGTCGATACCGGTGCTCGGTGAAGACAGATCGACGATGATGCGGCCCTCGCCGTTTGCACCGCGCCGGAAATCAACGTCGCGGATACTGAATTTTTGTTCACTCGATGCGGGTGACGTTTCGGCAAACTTGGTCGTCTGCGTCGTGTCTTTCGCCACGCTCGGCAATCCACCGTCGAGGGTGATAACCAACGATTTGCCTTCCAGCGTCGCCACGTAAGTCAAACTGCGGGTCAGATTGATCACCATGCGTGTCCGACCCGCGCTCTCCACAACGCTGACCGAACGCACATCGCCTTCACCGATCTCGACGGTATTTTTTCCGAGCGCGTTGACGACATTAGAGAGATCCAGTGCAATACGGGCGGGGTTGGTCACGGTGAAGCCGGGTGGTATCGCCGAGAGCGCATCCCTGAAGTTCGCACGAACGATCACCTTGCCGCCTTGCAGCGACGACGTGTTGATGGATTCAAGCAGATTGGGCGGAGCCGTTTGCGCGACACCGCTTAAGCTAAACAGCACCCCCATCAGTGCGGTCATGCCGACAAACAGGCGAAATACCGTCCCGGACGCGCGAGCGCCCAACATGGTTTGATCTAGATCGGGTTGGCTCACTTGTTACCTCTCAGTTCCTTCGAGCAAGGGCAGCACGCTTTGGCGTTCTGACCAGTCTCCGGCGGTGTCTTGTACGATTTCTTTGAGTTTCACTTCTGTATCGTTGATCTCGGTGATCAGCCCAAAATTCTGCCCGAGATAGCTGCCTTTTTTGACCCGATATAACGTCTTGTCTGCCTTCACCAGCGCATAGGTCGCACCCAATTGCGTGAGGGTGCCGACCATTTTCAATTGCTCAAGCGGGAAAGCCTCAAGCGGCTCTTTGCGACGATTCAAATCCGGTGCCAAACCACCACCAGCACCTTCATTTTGTTTGATCGCCAATTTGCGTGGCTTGAAAGGATCCGGCAGGTCAAAGCCTTCATAAGCAAACGGCGCGAACGGTCTGACTTGCGGCAGCGGCTCAATTTTTCGCGTGACGTTCTTGTCAGATTCTTTAACGAACGTGCGCAGATCCGAAAATCCCTCACCACAGCCGAAAAGCGCGAGGGCAGGCACCAGTAGATAGACCAATTTCATGGCGCGACTCATCACTTGGCTCCCGGTTTCGCTGCCGCTTTGGAAGTCTTGCGTTGAGCAGCGATTTCCTCGGGATCGAGATATCGGTACGTTTTCGCGACTGCATCCATCGACAAAACGCCGTCTTTGCCGGTGACGATATTCAAATCACTTAACAGCACGATTCTGGGAAGCTTGGATATATCACTCGCAAACGCGCCCAGATCATGATAATTGCCATTCACTTTCAAGTTGATTGGACGCTCGGCGTAAAACTCGGTGACGTTCTCGGTTGGTGCAGGCTTGAACAAATCGAACTGTAGTCCGCGCCCCAATCCGGCCTGGTTGATGTCGATCAGCAACGCATCCATTTCAGACCGGGTCGGTAATTGTTTAAGCAATGCTCCGAACGATTGCTCGATTTCTGCGCGCTGTTGCTGATAAGCCTCCAGATTGACCGCCAGCTTTTTCTTTTCGACAAAAACCGTCTTTAGGTCAACTTCCTTTTTTTCTTCATTATCCAGATTCTCACGCTGGCCTTGGTAGAACGCAAAAAAACCTACCACTAAAATCAGGACAAAAATCAGCAGCATTGCTGCCAATTTGAATGGCCACGGCCAACCACCGGGATTTTTAGTATCTAACTGTTTGAGCTCGTCCAGCCACTTATTCATGGTTTTTTCTCCGCAGCTTTCGCGGGATTCGAGCCCTTGCCATCATCGGCCTTTAAGCGCTTTATAACGAAATCAAGGATGAATTCGTTGGCGCGTTGCGTATTTAACGTGACGGCTTTGATTTCAACCAGATTAGGGTTGCCGAGGTAAGGGGACGCCTCGATATTGCGCATAAATGCCGAAACGCGCGCATTCGACTGCGCGTAGCCGCTGACGCTTAACTTTATCCCGGTTTGCTTGATTGACTTCAGATACAAGCCCTCGGGCAACTGGCGCAGGAGCTGATCCAGCAAATAGACTGGCTCGGAGCGGAAGCTTTGGAGGCCTTCCACAACCTGTTTTTTCGCTAGCAGCGAAGCGGTCTCCTCGCGAATGCGTGCGATCTCTTCAATTTGTTTGTCGAGTGTGGCGATTTCGGTGGTGAGATATTTATTGCGCCCTTGCTGTTTGGTAATCTGCGCGTCGAAAAACACCCAGAGCAGACTAGCGATCACCAGACCGACGACCGCAGCCAGACCCGCCAGAATCCCAAACTGTTTTTGCCGCGCTTTACGTTTTTCTTCGCGGTGCGGGAGTAGGTTTATGCGGATCATGCGGGATCAAACCTTCGCATTGCGAGCCCACACGCGACCATCAGCGCTGGTGCATCTATGGTCAGTTGCCGGGGTTTTACTTTTGACGAGAGTGCCATGTTGGCGAAAGGATTCGCGACGACGGTATGCACCTGAGTGCGTTGCGCGACCATTTCTTCCAATCCACCCAGCATCGCGCAGCCACCGGAAAGCAGAATATGGTCAACTTTGTTGAATTGCGTGGAGGTGAAGAAAAATTGCAGCGCGCGCGAAATTTCCAGCACGATTTTTTCGTTGAAAGGCTGTAACACATCGGGCCCGTAATTGTCGGGAAGGCCGCCTGATTTCTTGGCGACTTCTGCCTCTTCGGCAGGCATGCCGAATTGCCGGGAAATATCCTGGGTTAGCTGATAGCCGCCCAGTTGCTGCTCGCGTGAATAGACTTGTTGTCCTTCATGCATGACGATGACGCGGGTGGACTGCGCGCCGATGTCGACAATCGCGGTCACGTCCTTTGCTTCAATCCCGGAGGCGCTACCGAGGATCATTTCGAATGCCGCAAGTGCCGCGTAAGACTCGACATCCATCACGGTCGTTTTTAAGCCGGCCGCTTCAGCGACCGCGACACGGTCTTCGATTTTCTCTTTGCGAGATGCGGCGATCAAAACTTCAACTTCTTCTTCGCTGTTGGCCGCAGGGCCTAGCACCTGAAAATCGAGATTTACCTCGTCCAGACTGAATGGTATGTATTGATTGGCCTCAGACTGTACTTGATACTCCATGTCCTCTTCGCGCTGATTACCATTCAGATTAACCTTTTTGGTAATAACAGCGGCTGAGGGGAGCGCCAAGGCAATGTTCTTGATTCGCGTCGCCATCAGCTTATGCGCGCGTCGCATCACGTCCCCGGCCGCCTCGATATTGGCCACGTTGCCGTCGGTGATTGTATCTTTCGGCAATGGTTCAATCACGTAGCGCTCTACGCGATAAAGCCCTTTGCCCGCCTCCGCCAATTCAACCATCTTAATGTAGGACGAACTGATGTCGACCCCGATGAGTGGTGGCGTTGTAGCGCGCAAGAAATCAAACTGGTTAGCCAGCTTTTCGTTAAGCATGGTGGTTGAACTGCCCCTATTGTATTGAGTACTTACAGCTGACAACGCACAAATTACATTAAATGCTAGCAACAACCTTAGGACGTGTAAAGCAATTTCTTTTAAACCTCGAAAAAACTTTAACTATCTGCACCACGTTTTTGTTATCACTATCTTGCCAATATGCTCATCTATTATGGCTGGTATTGGCAAGCGAGATTGTTGATGCGACCCCGATATAATGCAACTTAACGCTCGACATTACAGGCAGATATGACCTTACGCTGGTGGTTTTACCCCCTTATTCTTTTGACGTCGCTGGCATTGGTAGCGGTCGGGATCGTATTGTTGGCGGTGGTTCTACTGTATCCAAACCTGCCTTCGATCGACGCCGTCACCGATTACCGGCCAAAATTGCCGCTGCGGGTGTTTACGGTTGAGGGCGATGTCATCGGCGAATTTGGCGAGGAGAAACGTACCTTCGTCCGCGTGCAGGATTTCCCTGCGATCATGAAACAGGCGGTGATTTCTGCCGAAGATGAACGTTTTTATCAGCATGGCGGCGTCGATTATTTGGGGCTGATGCGAGCCGCTGGAACGAACATTTTGGCCGGCAAAATCAAAGGTGGCGCATCGACCATCACGCAGCAGGTGGCACGCAATTTCTTCTTGAGCAATGAACAGACGCTGACGCGCAAAATTTCAGAGTGGCTGCTCGCTTTCAAAATTGAGAAGAGCTTAAGTAAAGATCAGATTTTAGAAATCTACCTCAACCACATTTTTTTGGGCAACCGCGCTTTCGGATTTGCAGCCGCCAGTCGCGTCTATTACAACAAAGATGTCACGCAACTTAGCCCTGCCGAGGCTGCCATGCTGGCCGGAATTCCGAAAGCCCCATCGCTGTATAACCCGTTCAACAACGTAAAACGCGCCACGTTGCGGCAGCAATATGTGCTGCGGCGCATGAATGAGCTCAATTATTTGAACGATGGCGCGCTTGCAACGGCCAGGGCCGAGGTGCTGAAATTTAACCGTGAACGCCAGATGTATGCGGTCAACGCTGAATATGTCGCTGAAATGACCCGCCAGGAAGTGTTTGAGCAATACGGCGAAAAGGCCTATGTGAGCGGTATTCGCGTCTACACCACCATTCGCAAGAGTGATCAGGAAGCCGCCTTGGCAGCGCTGCGCAAAGGTGTCCTCGAATATGATCGCCGCCACGGCTATCGCGGGCCGGAGGGTTCGATAAATTTACCCGCCGATAAAGACGAAGCCGAGGAGGCTGCCGAGGAGGCGCTGCAAGACAAGGAAATTATCGGTGACCTAATGCCAGCAGTCGTCATGGCAGCCGATGCCAAGCAAGTGATCGCTTACACCAAACGCGGGGATACGTTCACACTTACCGGTGACGCGTTAAAGTTTGTCGCGCGCGCACTGGGCGACAAAGCATCGGCCTTGAAGCCGGTGCGAGGCTCCCTCATCCGCTTGGCACCCGACGAAAAATTGCAATGGTCAGTCGCCCAATTGCCAAGAGTGGAAGCGGCACTGGTGTCGCTCGATCCGGCGAACGGCGCGATCCGGGCATTGGTGGGAGGATTTGATTTCACCGCCAATAAATTCAACCACGTCACGCAAGCCTTGCGGCAACCAGGTTCGAGTTTTAAGCCTTTCGTTTATTCCGCCGCGCTGGAAAAAGGCTTCACGCCAGCAACAATAGTGAACGACGCGCCGGTGGTCTTTGATCCCGGTCGTAACGGCGGGCAGATTTGGGAGCCAAAAAATTACGATAGCAAATACGAAGGCCCGATGCGATTGCGGCAGGCGCTCGCAAAGTCAAAAAACATGGTCTCCATCCGCGTCTTGCAGGCGATAGGTCCTAACTATGCCCAAGACTACATCAGCCGGTTTGGGTTCGACCCGAAACAGCATCCCGCATATCTCACGATGGCCCTGGGCGCTGGCTCGACCACACCGCTGCAAATGGCAGGTGCGTATTCGGTATTTGCCAACGGCGGCTATCGCATCAAGCCGTATTTCATCACCAAGATCACCGATGACAAAGGCGGCATCCTGTTTGAAGCTTCACCCGAAATCGCAGGCGTCGATAACGCCAAGTCCGACGCGAGTGTGAAATCTGCTGAGCGCGTCATCGACCCGCGTAATGCATTCATCATGACCAGTTTATTGCGCGATGTGGTTCGCTATGGCACTGCGGCGCGCGCGATGTCTCTGGGACGCAATGACCTGTCGGGCAAAACGGGCACTACCAACGACAGTCTCGATGCGTGGTTTGCCGGATTTAATCCCAACCTCGTCGCGGTCACCTGGATTGGCTACGACAACCCCGCCTCGCTGGGCGAGGCAGAGACCGGTGGCGGCGCGTCGCTACCGATGTGGATGTACTACATGGCCAAAGCGCTCAAAGGCGTCAAAGAGCGGTCGTTCGAGCCGCCTCCGGGGGTCGCGACGATACCGCTCAATGGCGAATTTGGTAAAGACGGTAGGCAGTTAATGGAATTCATCTACGCCGAAAACGTGGGTAACGTCGGCGACGGACCGGCAGCGCTTCGCGAGGCGAACAAGCCTTCCGAAGAAGTCAGAAACCAGATTTTTTAGCGCGTGTTTCCAGTGAAACGGCGAAAACGATCATCCCACGGGAATCACGGCGATAGCGCAGAAGCCCCGCACCTCAACGCGAGAAGCGAAATCGCCTACCTTGCCGCGCGACTGATCGCGGAAGAAGGGATCACCGATTTCGCCGCCGCCAAACAAAAAGCGGCGCGCCAAATGGGCGTCACGGATCAGTCTTCACTGCCTGACAACGTTGAGGTTGACGCGGCGCTGAAATCGCACCAGGCGCTATTTCAACGCGACTCGCAGCCCCAGGAATGTTGGGCGTTACGGCAAATTGCGATCGAAGTCATGCGCGGGCTTGATCGTTTTTCGCCATGGCTTGTCGGCGCGGTACTTACCGGCTCGGCCAACCGTTTTTCACCAATTGAGATTGAAATCGTCGCAGATGATGCCAAGCAGTTGGAAATGTTTTTCTTCAATATTGGCACGCCGTTCGACACGCGGATCAAGCGCGCGCGTCAGGCACCAACCGGCTCCACAGCAAACGAAAACGTTAACGATATTTCGATTTATGAAATTTCATTCAAGGAAATTCCGATCTTGATCGCGTTTTATCCGAACCATGCGGTGCGGGCAACGCATCATCCACGCGGCAGTCTGAAGCACGCACGCGCGCAATTGGCGGATGCAGAAGCGCTGCTGGCTTAACGCCCGGCCATTAGTCTGCCAACAAGGCAGCCGCGTCCAGCGCAAAGTAAGTCAGAATGCCATCCGCGCCCGCACGCTTGAAGGCCAGCAACGATTCCATCATGCAGACCTCGCCGTCCAGCCAGCCGTTGAGCGCAGCCGCCTTCAGCATCGCGTATTCGCCGGACACTTGATAGACAAACGTTGGCGCACCGAACGTCGCTTTGGCGCGTTGAACAATATCCAGATACGGCATGCCGGGCTTGACCATCACCATATCCGCGCCCTCTTGCAGGTCGAGCGCGATTTCGCGCATTGCCTCATCTGAATTTCCCGGATCCATCTGGTAATTTTTCTTGTCGCTCTTGCCCAGATTGCCGGCCGAGCCCACCGCATCGCGGAACGGCCCGTAAAAGCTGCTGGCGTACTTTGCCGAATAGGCGAGGATCGACGTGTGAATAAGCCCTTTGCCATCAAGCGCCTTGCGGATTGCGCCGATGCGGCCATCCATCATGTCCGAAGGCGCGACAATATCGACGCCGGCTTCGGCCTGCGTAATTGCCTGCTTCTCGAGAATGGCGACGGTCGCGTCGTTAAGGATGTAGCCAGAATCATCAAGCACACCATCCTGACCGTGGCTGGTGTACGGGTCGAGTGCTACGTCGCAAATAATGCCGACCTCGGGAAAGCGTTTTTTTAATTCAGCGACGGCGCGCGGCACCAAACCATTTGCGTTAAACGCTTCCTCGCCACCCGGCGTTTTCTTTTTGTTATCGATCACCGGAAACAAGGCAATCGCGGGAATGCCCAGCCGCGCCGCTTTTTCAACAATCGGCAACAGCAGATCCAGTGACACCCGCCCAACGCCGGGCATCGACACGACCTCCTCACGTTTGCCCTTGCCGTCCAGCAGGAACACCGGATACAGCAAGTCGCTGGATGAGAGCGAGGACTCGCGCACCATGTCGCGCAAAAAGCCGGTGCGGCGCAAACGGCGCATACGGCGCTGGGGAAATTGACCAATATTCATGATTAATAATCGAAATGGGGAGTGAGGCTATTGAGTCTACAACATGGATGCGAAAAACAAGGTTTGACGTTTGCCGCGCATCGCGTTGAACTTTTTTCAGCATCACGGTTCATAGTTAGTGAGGCGTTCGCGCCTCCCCGCTTCTCCTCCCTGAGCGGGGGCCTTAATCTTTATTAAGGCTTTTACCAACGGTCCGGGTTACCCCTTTTACCCGGGCCGTTTTCTTTTTTGCGCGTGGCGCTACGGCTTAATTATTCGTCGCATGAAATAATTTGGCGATTACCTGCTCCGCTTCTTCCACACCCTCTTTTTTCAGCGACGAAAATAGCTGTACGGTCGCGTTGTGCCCGGCGGTCGCCAATTGTTTTCGCACCGCCCGCAGCGTCAGCGCCTGCTCACTTTTCGACAATTTATCCGCCTTGGTGAGCAGGCAATGCACCGGTTTGCCGGTCGGCAAATACCAGTCGAGCAGCTTGATGTCTAGCGATTTCAAGGGATGGCGCGCATCCATGATCAACACCAGCCCGTTCAGCGCTTGCCGCGTACTCACGTAGGCTGCCATCACGTTCTGCCAATGCGCCTTTACCCGCGCCGGTACCTGCGCATAGCCGTAGCCGGGCAAATCGACCAGCGTACGATCATCGCCTAACGCGAAAAAATTGATGAGTTGCGTGCGTCCCGGTGTTTTCGACACGTAGGCGAGACGCTTATGATTAGCGAGCGTGTTGATCGCGCTCGATTTGCCCGCGTTCGAGCGGCCGACAAAGGCGACCTCGGCGCCAATATCGGGCGGCAATTGTTCCAGGTCGTGCGCGGAGGCGACGTAGGTCGCGCGGTCAAATAAACCCACGGTTTCCTCTTCGGGCGCGATCAGCTAAAATCACGGTTTGGTTCCATATTCCGGTTATAAAACAATCAAGGGCTTGGTGATGAAACGCATTCTGGCAACGGTAGTTATTTCAATTTGTACGACGCTGGCGCAGGCCAATACGGAGCCTGCCAAAGCGGAGCCGACGACTGCTACTCCCAGCAAAGCCGAGGTTGCGGCACGTGGCCAGCAAATCGCAGGAGCCGTATGCGTTGCCTGTCACGGTCTGGATGGCATGAGCGCCGTGTCGGCCAACCCGAATATCGCTGGTATGCCTGCACAGTATATCGCCAAGCAGCTCGAACACTTCAAGTCGGGCACGCGCAAGAACGCCATCATGCAGGGCATGGCTGCCAATTTGTCGGCAGACGACATGAAGGCGCTGGGGCTTTACTACTTTTCGCAACGCGCCAAAACCAGCGCAGTGGCGCGCGATAAAGCGCTGGCCGAAACGGGACAAAAAATCTATCGTGGCGGTATCGCCGAGCTAAAGGTGCCAGCATGCGCCGGTTGCCACGGCGGCGCCGGCGCAGGCATTCCCGCCGCTTATCCGCGTCTGGCCGGCCAGTGGCCGGAGTACACGCTGGGATCATTGAAGAATTTTTCAAGCGGCGAGCGCAACAATGCACAAATGCAAACTATCGCGGGCAGGATGCGCGACAAGGACATGCAGGCAGTGGCCGAATATATTGCAGGTATGCGAGCCCGCTAAGTCATGCCACCAGAAACAACCAACGCCGCATGCTCGAAAGGCATGCGGCGTTTTTACTGGCGTACTTCCTCAAGAATCTGCGCCACGTTAATAGTGCGCGCCTTGTCGCGAATCGCCGGCAGATATTGACCCTGCATGTTCTTCGCCTCTCCCAGCAGCTCGGTGTAGGTGTCTTTCAACACCGAAGCGGAGAAGGTGCGACCGCCGGCGTAATAGCGTTTGGCCAAATGCCCCAGCGCATAGGTGGTGGAGAACGACATCCCCGAGCTCACCGCTTGCTTGGCCAACCCGCCGATGAGCCCGCCGATCAAGCCACCGCCGAATACTTTGCCCAGCAACTTCACGCCGATTTGCTCGACGTACTGCGAGGCCATGCCCACGCCTGCGGTCGCCAGAAAATCCTTGATGTGTCCTTTGTCCAGCTCAAACCCATAGGTCTTGCCGATGCGATAAACCATTTTCATTTGCAACGGAATGATCGCCATAGAGGCCAGTGACTCCGGCAATATTTCCAGCGCGCCATTGAGGATTGCGTAATTGAGAATCACCTTGTCCTGCTCGTCGGCAGTCATGGTGGAAGCAAGTAATGGCGGCTCGAATGTCGACACGCCCGTCAGCGGTGCCGTCGCGAGCGCGGCCGAATTTGCCGCGAACGTATTCGCCCCTGTCGTCGCAGCAGGATCGAGCGCCAACCTGGCACGCAGATCGGCGATGAATGCGGCCTCGGCTGCTCCTTGTGCGCCATCTGCATCGCACACGCTCACGCACAACTCGAAGGCGAGGCGTTTCGATTCTTTCGTCGCGAGTGCGGCCACTGCACTGTCGAGTGACACGCGATTCAAAATTACATCCTGATAAATGGCTGCGACGTTGATGTCGCTGTCCTTCGACAGCGAATCGGCGATGCGCTTCACAGCCGCGCGCTCGGTTTCACTATTGTCGCCATCGGCAAAAGCTGCCATCAGCGCCAGCGTAATGATGGCTTTATTTTCTTGCTCGGTCATGATGGGCTCCTGAAAATTTAAGCGGCGGGTGTGTTTGAAATTAACCGTCAGTAGCTTGGATCGCAGGTTGCGAATAGGTTCCGCACAAGGTACAAACTCTAGCACTGTGGCGGCATACAGCCGTAAAATGCTCCACAACGCGCGCCAGTGCTAGAGTTTTCCCAGCGGGAAGACTTTTACAACATCAACGCCCCGCCACGCCTGCCTGTAAGCTGCGCGGCTATCGCTGCAATCGCCTGATCCATCCGCACCAGCGTGCCGGTGAATTTGATGCCGGTTTCGTCCCACAGCCGCTTCGCATCTGCACGCAACATCGGCATCTCCAGCGCCACCGGCCCGCCATGCGCCGCGAACGCAATCGCGTTGCCGCCTTCAACCGGTGCCAATGCCAGCACGCGGCCATCGAATGCTGCGCGTAAATTCTCAAGCTGTTTTTTATAGCCGTGCGTGCGCCCGAAAAGATTTAACACCAGCAGACCGCGTTTGCTCAAACGCGCACGGCAGTCGCGATAAAACCCTTCGGTGCCGAGCGCACCAAAGCGCGCGTTATGGTCGTAGCCATCGACCATGATGCAATCGAATTTCTCTTTACGTTCTTCATGCATCCACGCCACGCCATCGGCAACCTGAATATCAATACGCGCTTCATTGCTTGGCAACTTGAACGATTGCTGCGCCATGAAAACCACCGCGGGATTGATTTCCACAATCGTTTGTTTTGTCTCGGGTCGATGCCGATACCAGAACTTGGTGAGCGAGCCCGCACCGAGCCCCACCTGCAACACGCGCTTAGGCCACTCATCATCGGGCCGCAACAACAAACACGCCGCCATCTCGCGCGTGTACTCGAGCTCCAGCGCATACGGGCGCGCGATGCGCATCGCACCCTGAATCCATTCGGAGCCGAAATGCAGAAAGCGCACGCCAGCTTCTTCGGAGGTTTCGAGGGTGTGGGTGGGGTGAGGTGCGTGGGCAGATTTCAACAGCGATTTCGGCAATTGGAGCGAAGGACGAAGCTTAATCGATCAAGCGAGCCGCATCGTAAAACGGAAACGGCTCGACAAATTTCCGGGGGAACGCATTATGCGATGCGAGGCCAGATTCAGCAGGCGACATATATTGTCAACGCTTGCAAGTGCCTTTAGTCATCGCGCGGTTCGCGCCAACAACAAATGCTATCGCGACTTCACAAAATAAAACAGGGCAGTCTGGCTGCCCTGTTTATGAATCCAACGCGACTGAAAAATTATTTCTTCTCGGCCTTTTTCTTTTCATCTTTTTTTACCTGCTTGGCGATGATCACGTCTTTTATCGCGTCGTAGGCATCTTGCGGGATGACTTTTTTGTTGATCAGGTCATCTTTGCCGTTGTAAGGGCGGCCTTTGACGATTGCCTTGGCGCGCACGTCACCTATTTTGGGCAGTGTGGCCAATTCTTTTACCGACGCGGTGTTGATATCCATCGGCTCTTTTTTCATTTCGGTAGGCGCCACCGGCATTGATTTCACATCGCCTTTGGCCGCTGCTGCTGCCGCAGGCGCTGCGACCGGTTTTGGTGTTTCTTGTTTTTGCGCAAACGCGCTGCCAGCCGTGCCGATGAGTAGCGCGACAGCGAGGGTAATGATTTTTTTCATGTAATCTCCAAAAAATATAGGGTGTGTCGGAAGTTAAAACAGCGTCGCTACAGGCTTCAGCGCATATTTAATCACAACTAAAAATTGCTGCCTGAAAATCGGCAGCATCGCGGCAATTTGACGCATACAATCAACGCCATGAACACTCAACGGTTTACCGAACGCTTTGAGGAATTCTGGCGGGCACTGCAGAACCGGGATTCTTCCTACGAAGGCATTTTTTTCCTGGGCGTCAAAACCACCGGGATATTTTGTCGCCCGATTTGCTCGGCGCGCAAGCCGTTGCGCAAGAACGTGGAATTTTTCCCCGGCAAGACCGAGGCGCTGCACGCCGGTTTTCGACCTTGCCTGCGCTGCAAACCGATGAACACCACGGGTGAAGTGCCGACGCTGGTCGAAAAACTGCGCAAGCAAATTGAGCAGCATCCGTCCGAACGATTGCGCGAACGTGACCTGCTCGAGATGGGCATCGATCCCTCAACAGCGCGCCGACAGTTTCAGCGATATTTCGGCATGTCATTTCAAGCTTATCAACGGGCGCGGCGCATGGGTTCGGCGCTGGCGGCTGTCAGAAAAGGAGTCAAGGTGCTGGATACACAACTGGATCATGGGTTTGAATCCTCAAGCGGATTTCGCGAGGCGTTTGCAAAACTTTTTGATACCGCACCGTCGAAGGCCAGCGGCGTGCATTGCTTGTTTTCAAAATGGATTGAATCGCCGCTCGGCGCGATTCTCGCCTTGGCCGATGACGACGGTTTGTATGTTTTCGACTGGGTCGATAGACGCGGACTGGAACGTGAAATCGTGCGGCTGCGTGCCAAAACAAAGTTCGTGATCGTGCCGGGCGCGCATCCGGTACTCGATCAGGCGAAACGCGAGATTGATGAATATTTTGCCGGCACGCGCAACACGTTCACCCTGCCATTCGCAACGCGTGGCACCGATTTTCAGCGACGGGTGTGGAATGAGCTGCTGCGAATTCCTGCGGGAGAAACGCGTTCATATGCCGAGATTGCCAGACGCATCGGCCAGCCAACAGCGGTGCGGGCGGTGGCGCGCGCGAACGGCGATAATTTTCGCGGCATCGTTATCGCCTGTCACCGCGTGATCGGTTCAGATGGATCGCTCACCGGTTACGGCGGCGGGTTGGCGCGCAAGCAATGGTTGCTGGACCACGAGCGAAAAATGGTGAGGGTCTAGTATTGGCGCGGTGTTTGGAGCATTATTTGGCTGGGAGGCGCACCAATGCTAGGGGTTGACACTGACAGCATGCTTCATCTCAGGAGTTCCCAGCAAAAAATCTGTCATTTCGAGCGCAGCGAGAAATCTGCTTTTGCTTTGTCGTAAACAAAAGCAGATTTCTCACCCGATGAAGCCGGGTTCGAAATGACAAATTTTTGGGGTGGCTTTAAAACAAAAAGCCGACTCGCGTCGGCTTTTTGTTTGGTAAGCGTTGGTGCGATGACCGAGCATGAGGGATGCAGCGCAAGGCGCGATGAGCCGACGTGTACGCGTTTGTACACGAGGTTCATCGCAACGCCGCGATGCGCCCTCAGGCGAAGGGCATTTACATGTCCATACCGCCCATGCCGCCC
>JAYVXF010000317.1:0-3281 GCA_043793345.1 Betaproteobacteria bacterium
AAACGCCGCAACATTTGGCGCTTCATCTGATCTGCGACAACTACGCGACGCACAAGCATCCGAAGGTCACGCAGTGGATCGCAAAGCACCCCCGCTTCCTTGTTCATTTCACCCCCACCTCGGCGTCCTGGCTCAACATGGTCGAGCGGTTCTTTCGCGACATCACGACCACGCGCCTGCGTAACGGCGTATTCCGCAGCGTCCCCGAACTGATCAAAGCCATTAAGGAGTACATCGCCGTGCATAACAAAAATCCCAAGCCATTTGTGTGGACTGCCAAAGCCAATGACATCCTCGCCAAGGTCATCCGCGCAAATCGCAACTTAAGTTCCAAACAGAGTGAAGCACTACACTAGTAACGTGTGTCGGCACGAGATAGCCTGTTTTTTGCAACTTACCGGCAGTGAGAAAGTCCCAAGCTAGAATTTGACTCGATTTTGTACAGCAATGAAACAAAGTCCGCGCAATGACCGTGAAGCGGATCACGCTACAGTCTGACTCAAAATACGAACTGACCAGTCAATGCTACGCACTCTGTTACTACGATTCGCACTACCACTCATATTGTTTATCGGTGCCGTCGCATTCCTTGCGCTGCCCTACGTAGACAACATGATTACCGGATGGTTTAGTGCAGACGTTGAATTGCGCGCCCGGCTGGTCATGAATTCGATCGAGGAGCCCTTAGGTGAACTGATAGCTCAACCGCACTCTGCGCGCTTTGATCGTTACATGCGTAAGATAACCAACGACAAACGTTTGCTGGGTATTTTGATTTGCGACCTTGCGGGCAAACCGATTTTTCGTACGGATGCGACGCCAGCGCAAATTCTGTGTCCCGCCACGGGGGAGCGTGAATCCAGCGAAGTGGTGCACACGCCCACTGGTGCGGTTCACGTATATCGCTCGGCGCCATTGCTTTCTGCACACGGCGAGAAGTTCCGCACATTAATTGTGCACGACCTCAGCTTTGTTGATCGCCGCCAGACCACAGTGCGCGACTACCTGCTGGCGTTTGCCGCACTGTCAGCAATCGTATTGATCCTCCTGATGATGGGTGCCGGTTGGCTGATGGTCCGGCGACTTTTTACCAACCTCATCGGCGATATTCGCGGGAAACGCTTTCTTGGCGATGGCGTGGCCGATAAATCGACGCTTCCGGTGTTATCCCAGGTGCGACAGGTACTGCGGGAGATTGAACGCGAGCAACGCACAGAAATCGAGTTTCAGGAAAACTGGACGCCCCGTGCCTTGCAGCATGTCATCAAACATCAGCTTGGCCAGCCGCAGGTAATCGTTTTGGCCAACCGCGAGCCCTACATTCACAAACTGCGCGAGGACGGGTCGATTGACGTACAAGTGCCTGCAAGCGGCATGGTGACCGCGCTGGAGCCAATCACGCGAGCGTGTGCGGGCACATGGATTGCCCACGGCAGCGGCAGCGGTGACCGTGCCGTTGTAGACCGAAAAGACCGGGTACGTGTACCTCCGTCAGACCCGGCCTACACGCTTCGCCGCGTTTGGCTTAGTGCCGAAGAGGAGGAAGGTTTCTACTACGGATTTTCCAACGAGGGGCTCTGGCCTCTGTGTCATCTGGCGTATGTGCGGCCGGCATTTCGCAAGAATGACTGGATCACGTATCGCGCCGTCAATCAAAAGTTTGCCAAGACGGTGAAAGCCGAGGCGACAGACCGCGCGCCGCTGGTCTTGATTCAGGACTATCACTTCGCACTCGCGCCACAAATGACGCGTGAACTTCTGCCGGAGGCAACCATTGCCGTGTTCTGGCACATCCCTTGGCCGAATGCGGAGACGTTTGGCGTGTGCCCATGGAAAGTGGAACTGCTTAAAGGTCTTCTCAGCGCAGATATCCTTGGCTTTCATACGGCGTATCACTGCCAGAATTTTCTGGCGACGGTGGATCGTTTTGTCGAATGTCAGATCGACCGCGAGCATATGACCGTGCAACTGGGGAAGCACGTGTGCCACGTTGCCGCTTATCCGATTTCCATCGAATGGCCGCCGCACTGGCTGGAAAACGTCCCCGAAGCGGCGCAATGCCGCGCCAATATCCGCACGCGATATGACATTGGAGACGATGTGCACATTGGCGTGGGTATCGAACGCTGGGATTTCAC
Organism: Betaproteobacteria bacterium; assembly: GCA_043793345.1. Classification (GTDB taxonomy): domain Bacteria; phylum Pseudomonadota; class Gammaproteobacteria; order Burkholderiales; family Usitatibacteraceae; genus UKL13-2. The sequence goes on from JAYVXF010000317.1 coordinate 2,139, forward strand.
CAAGGGCATCCTTGAGCGTTTCCTGGCCATCGAATCGCTGCTGGATAAGTACCCGCAGTATCAAGAACGGATTTGCTTTCTGCAGGTCGCCGCACCGACGCGCAGCAAGCTACCGGCCTACCAGCAGTTGCAGCACGACACGCAGGCATCGGCCGACCGCATCAATGCGCGATTCGCAAAAGGTAGGTGGAAACCCATCATTCTGATCAACACCCATCAGGAGCCCCCACAGGTATTTGAACTGATGCGGGCTGCCGATTTTTGCCTAGTGAACAGTTTGCACGACGGCATGAACCTGGTCGCCAAGGAATTTGTTGCCGCGCGCGACGATGAAGACGGCGTGTTGATTCTGAGTACATTTGCCGGCGCATCCCGTGAACTAGTTGAAGCATTGCTGGTCAATCCATTCGCTATCGGCGAGACGGCAGAGGCGATCCGCTTCGCGCTGGCGATGCCGCGCAAAGAGCGTCGGGAGAGAATGCAACTCATGCGTCGTACTGTGGCCGAAAACAACGTCTACCGCTGGGCAGGCCGCATGCTGATGGATGCCTCGCGGATACGTCATCACCAGCGCCTGTTTCGACACAATCGCGGCTGATCAAAGGCAAAGTGTCCAGTGACAAACCTCAATCTCGGCGTCGTCGGCAACTGTACGGTAAACGCGGCCATTGATGACCAAGGCAGAATTGTCTGGGCATGCTATCCGCGACCGGACGGTGACCCGGTATTTTATGCGTTGCTAAACGGGCCCGAACCGTTCGCAGCGACGGCTGGCGGTTTTTGCGCCATTGAAATGGAAGATTGCGTTCGCGCGGAACAGCAATATGTTCTGAATACCGCGGTACTGAAAACCACACTGCATGACGGCAGTGGCCAAGTCGTTGAGATCACGGATTTCGCACCCCGCTTCGAACTATTTGGCCGCGTTTTTTGTCCGGCAACGTTCATACGCCGGGTTGTCCCGGTGGTTGGCCGACCGCGGGTTCGCGTACGCGTCCGGCCCGGATTTGAATATGGCCATACGGGGCCTGCCATCACCCGCGGCAGCCACCATATTCGCTATGTACACGCTTCACAGACGCTGCGGGTGACCACCGATCTGCCGATCAGTTATGTGATCGACGAAACCTGTTTCGTGCTCGA
>JAYVXF010000318.1:0-10540 GCA_043793345.1 Betaproteobacteria bacterium
GCGTCGCGCAGTGCGATGCCACCGTCCTGCGTGAAGCCGATGACACCCACTTCCAGATATGTCCGAAGTTGCACAAAGCGATTTGCCATACTTTTTTTCAGCAATAAAATCGCTGGCGTGCTGATGTTGAAATCAGGCTCGGCTTCAGCGTGGGCAAGCGGGATGCCGATTGTCAGCAGCGCAATGAGCAACAGCGTTCGAAAAAACGCCGGAAATGTTTTCATGATTTCTTCAACTCTGTGGCGGCAGGCTTTGCCAGATCGGGCCAAATATCGTCGATCACTTTGTCGGCCGCTTTTTCGGCCGGCTTGGCGGGAAAAAACAGCGTGGAGGCGCAACCGGATATCGCAAAAATACTTGCGAGTGCGACGCATGCAATAAATATTTTTGTCATTTTCATTTTGTCTAGGCCGGTTGATACGCAGTCATGATTACACTTGAACGTGCCAAATCGCGATTGGCTGACACCGTCGTGCGCTGCGCTACGCCGGGAAAACTCCCGTCGACAGATACCGGTCACCGCGATCACAAACGACTTGCACAATCGTCGCATGCTCCGTCGCCAATGCAATTTTAATCGCCGCCACCAGCCCGCCACCGGAAGAAATGCCCGCAAAAATCCCTTCCTCACGCGCCATGCGCCGTGTCATCTCTTCGCTCTCGGCTTGGGTCACTTCCAGAATGTGATCGATACGCGAACGCTCAAATATTTTCGGCAAATACGCCTCCGGCCACTTGCGGATGCCCGGCACGTTCGAGCCGTCGGCCGGTTGCACGCCGATGATCTGCACTGCCGGATTTTTCTCTTTCAAATATCGCGACACGCCCATGATGGTGCCGGTGGTGCCCATGGTCGCGACAAAATGGGTAATTTTTCCCGCCGTGTCGCGCCAGATTTCAGGCCCCGTTGTCAGGTAGTGCGCAAGTGGATTATCCGGATTGGCGAATTGATCGAGAATCAGCCCGCCGCGTTCGCGTTGCATTTCCACTGCTGTGTCACGCGCGCCTTCCATGCCAATTTTTTGCGCCGTCAACACCAGCTCCGCGCCGAATGCGCGCATCGTTTGCCGACGCTCGATGCTCAAGTGCTCCGGCATCACGATCACCATCTTGTAGCCTTTGATCGCCGCCGCCATCGCGAGCGCAATGCCGGTATTGCCGCTCGTCGCCTCGATCAAGGTGTCGCCCGGCTTGATTTCGCCGCGTGCCTCGGCGCACGCAATCATCGACATCGCCGGCCTGTCCTTCACCGAGCCGGCCGGATTATTGCCTTCCAGTTTGGACAGCATCACGTTCGACGCATGCACACCCTCATCCCTGGGGATGCGTTGCAATTGCACCAGCGGCGTGTTGCCGACGAACGATTCAATGGCTGGATGCATGCGCTTCAATTATCTCGATTGCAAAATACTTGGAAAGCTCGCGATGAAGTCTTTCACGTAGCCTCGCAGGTAAGTGCCCTTGCGGGTGGCGAGCTTGGTGGTGCGCTCGGGAAAAAGCTTGCTGCCATCCAGCGCGACCAGATCGAGATCGCGCTCATCCATCGCCACGCTGGCAATGATGCCGATCCCCAACCCTTGTCGCACATAGGTCTTGATCACATCGGTGTCGATTGCCGTCAACACCACATTGATGTCGACACCGGCGCTCGCAAAGGTTTCGTCGAGCGCAGTACGACCCGTGAAGGCGGCGTCGTAGGTGACGATCGGATAGCGCGCAATTTTCAAGAGCGTCAAGCGCTTCTCGCTGATCAGCGGGTGACCTTTCGGCACCACCACGCAGTGATACCAGCGATATAAAGGCTGCGTGATGAGCTCGGGATAGCGATCCAGCGTTTCAGTTGCAATCGCGATATCGGCTTCGCCCGAAATCACCCGCTCGGCCAACTCACGCGGGCTGCCCTGCTGAATCGATAATCGCACATCGGGATACTTTGCGATAAACGCCTTGATCGCCGGCGGCAGGATGTAGCGCGCCTGCATGTGGGTGGCAGCGATTGTCAGCGTGCCCTCGCCGGCTCTCACATATTCCTTGCCGACCCGTTTGATGTTTTCCACCTCAGCCCATAACCGTTCGGCGATGTCGAGCACGCTCACGCCTGCCGGCGTCAGCGCCGTCAACCGCTTGCCCTGGCGCACAAAGATTTCCACGCCGAGCTCACTTTCAAACTCGCGCACTTGTCGCGATACGCCGGGCTGTGAGGTGTGCAGCGCCTCGGCGGCGGCGGAGAGATTGAGCTTGTGACGTGCGATCTCGCGCACGTAGCGAATTTGCTGGAGGTTCATCAATCAACTATATAACAATATGTGATGAATGTGGATAGTAGAGTCACGCTGGTTATGACGCGTTTTTTGAAGTTTGACGGCAAGCGTAACATCCGACTGCGATTTTTCGATGCGGAGCGACGGCAATTCCAGCCGCATAATTCAATCAAACTACAGCACTGGCGCGGCTCCCAGACACAAATGCCGCCACGAAGCGCACCGGTGCTAGTGTTTGGCTGTCTGGTATTGCCACCATCGCCCGCTCCCATGAAGCCAAACTCACATTACCGCAGCGCCCCATCCGCCAGTGTCAGCGTGCGCTGCATTTTGGCGGCGAGCAGTGGATCGTGCGTGACCATCACCAGTGCGGTTTTGTATTTCGCGTTGAGCTCCAGAATGAGCTCAAACACATGATCGGCCGTGCCGCGATCCAGATTGCCGGTCGGCTCGTCGGCGAGCACGCAGGCGGGCTGCGTGACGAGCGCACGCGCGACCGCGACGCGCTGACGCTCGCCGCCGGAAAGCTCGCCGGGCTTATGCGTGAGGCGATGCGTGAGGCCTGCCTCGCCGAGAATTATTGCGGCGCGCTGTTTCGCGTTGGCGGTTGTTTCGCCGCGAATGGCGAGTGGAATCGCGACGTTTTCAAGCGCCGTGAATTCCGGCAACAGATGATGAAATTGATAGACAAAGCCCAACGCCGAATTGCGCAGTCGCCCCTGCTGCAACGGTGAAAGTTGATCGATGCGCTGGCCCATGACCTCGACCTCGCCACTGGTCGGCGCGTCCAGGCCACCGAGGATGTGCAGCAGCGTGCTTTTGCCCGAGCCGGATGCGCCGACTATGGCAATGGTCTCGCCCTCACCGACTTGCAGGTCGATATTTTTCAATACGTCAACCGGTACTGCGCCCTGCCGAAATGTTTTTGAGATCCGACGGCAGTTGATGACTTGATTACTCATAGCGCAGTGCCTCGGCCGGGTTCACGCGTGAGGCTCGCCAGCTCGGATAAAGCGTTGCCGCGAGCGACAGCAGCAACGCAATCACCGCCGTCGTCCAGACATCATTCCATTTGAGATCAGACGGCAGTTCAGAGAGGAAATATACCTCGGGGCTTAATACTTTGAAGCCCGCCGCGCTCTCAATGAACGGCACCACCACATCGATATTGAGCGCCAACAATATCCCGACGGCCACGCCGATCAGGGTGCCGATCACGCCGATCACCGCACCCTGCACCACGAAAATTTTCATGATCATGCCGGGCGATGCGCCCAGCGTGCGCAGGATCGCGATGTCAGGATATTTATCGGTGACCACCATCACCAGCGTGGACACCAAATTGAACGCCGCCACCGCAATGATTAGCGCGAGAATGACAAACATCATGCGTTTTTCAATTTCGACGGCGCGAAAATAAGTCTCGTTTTGGCGGGTCCAGTCGGTCACGTAGCCATCGATCCTGAGCGTTTTACCAAGCTCGCGTGACACGTTGCGCGCCTGATCGGTGTCTTTTAGTTTTAATCTCACGCCACTCACGTTGTCGCCAAGACGGAACAACACCTGCGCATCTTTCATATCAATCAATGCAAGCGTGGAATCATATTCGTAATGCCCGGAGCTGAAAATTCCCGACACGGTAAAGCTGCGGATACGCGGCACCATGCCGGCCGGCGTGACACTGCCCTGCGGCGTAATGAGCTGCAGCTTGGTGCCGACACTGACCTGAAGCGCGCGCGCCAATTCAGCACCCAGGATAATGTTGTATTCACCCGGATGCAGCGAGGTGATCTGCCCGACTTTCATGTCGCGGCCAAGATCGGCGACGGAATTTTCATCAGACGGGACGATGCCGCGCACCATCGCGCCACGCACGCTCGACGCGTAGCTAAGCAATCCTTGACCATTCACAAACGGTGCAGTGCCGATGACTTGCGGATTTTTCATGGCGACTTCACGCACGGTTTGCCATTGATCGAGTCCATTCTCGAAACCCATGACCTGCACGTGCGATGACACACCCAAAATTTTCGCGCGCACTTCTTTTTGGAATCCATTCATCACCGACATCACCGTGATCAGCGCGGCGATGCCGAGCGCGATCCCCAGCATGGATGCCAGCGAGATAAATGAAATGAAATGGTTTTGGCGTTTGGCGCGCGTGTAGCGCAGGCCGATGAACAGTGGGAGCGGTTGCAAGATGATGTGGATCGAGAGAATGGCGTGAGCCGATGATAAACTACTTTCAATGTCTCTCCCGCTATGAAATTCGACGTATTCCTCCCTTCCCTGCTGGTTTCGCCAGACTGGTTCGCCGATTCTGCGATTGCGCGTTTACCGGCGATAGAGACCCTGCTGGCGCGCGGTGCTTCACATGTCAGCGGCGAGTGGCCGAATATTTTGCCGGCAGCCGTCGGTGCGGTTGACGGCATTGCCGCGCTCTCGGCAATCGGCGATGGCATCGATGCTGACACGCGCGGCTGGATGTTTGCAGAGCCGGTGCATTTACAGGCCGACCGGGATGCTCTGAATTTGTTTCCTGCGTCGCATCTTGACATCACGGCTACTGAGGCCGCGCAATTGATTGGCGCATTAAATGAAAACTTCGCGGATCGTGATTTATCTTTTTCTCGCGGCGCATCCGGGTGCTGGTACGTGAGTTGCAGCCTGGACGAACTTCCACAAACGACACCGATTCGCCGCGCGCTACGCGGCGCTTTAATGGAAAAATTACCGCGATCACTTGGCAAAATATCCTGGAAAGCAATTCAGAACGAAACCCAAATGCTGCTGCATTCCCACGCCGTCAATGCAACGCGAGAGGCATCGGCAAAAATGACCATTAACGGCGTGTGGTTCTGGGGGGAAGGCGTTCACCCTGCCACAGCAATCGGCCTGAAACCTAGCATTGGCGCGGTGTTTGGCGATATTCCCCTCGCCAGCGGACTTGCGAAATGGGCAGGTGCGCGGCGCAAACCGCTCGCTCAATTCACGCTCGCCGATGCCGCATCGCTCACTGATCACCATTTGCTGATGATCAATTCGCTCGAAATTTTGCATGAGCGCGGCGATGTCAATGCATGGCGTGACACCGCGCATCAATTGGACGCTGAAATTTTTACACCGCTGTTGGCGGCGCTTCGATCCGGCGTGATTGACGAGGTCGTTCTCACGCTGCCACGCGCCGAGGATTCGCTCGTCGTGTCGATCCATGCGCAATCATTTCATGGACTCGGCGGCTGGTGGAAAAACCTGACCGAAACACCTCGCTCATTTGTGGAATATTGCCTTGCCTGAAATCATCACCCGGGAACGCGACCCCGCAGCCTTCAGCGCCCTGATCGCCGCCAACGTCGATCCACGCATGGCAGGCATTTACGCAGCGCGTGGCATCAACGTGTCATCTGACTTGAATCACCATTTGGCCGCACTGCTCTCCCCTGCGCAGCTCGCCTCAGTGCAGGATGCAGCTACCCTGCTCGCCGATGCGATTGAGGCCCGCAAACGCTTGCTGATCGTCGCCGACTACGACGCCGACGGCGCGACCGCCTGCGCGGTCGGCATGCGCGCGCTCGCGGCGATGGGTGCAAAAGTAGATTTCATCGTCCCCAATCGATTTGAATTCGGCTACGGCCTCACGCGGGAAATCGTCGCGCTCGCCGCACAAAGCAGCCCCGACATCATCATCACCGTTGATAACGGCATCGCCAGCGTCGATGGTGTTCGAGAGGCAAATCGGCGCGGCATTCAGGTGCTCGTCACCGATCATCATCTACCCGGACAATTGCTGCCAGAAGCCGCCGTGATCGTGAATCCGAATCAAGTCGGTGACAACTTCGCGAGCAAAAATCTCGCGGGTGTCGGCGTGATTTTTTATACGATGTCGGCATTGCGTGCTGAACTGCGCACGCGAAATTATTTCGCTGGCAAGCCAGAGCCGAATCTCGCCGACCTGCTTGATCTGGTTGCGCTCGGCACGGTCGCCGATGTGGTGCGGCTCGACCACAACAATCGCGTACTCGTTGAACAAGGCCTGGCCAGAATCCGCGCCGGCCGCGCCTCACCTGGCATCCGCGCACTGATGCGCATCGCCGGTCGCGACCCGAGTCGTGCGTCCACTTACGATCTCGGTTTTGTTGTGGGTCCTCGACTAAATGCCGCCGGACGACTGGACGATATGTCACTCGGCATTGCTTGCCTCTTGGCCGATAGCGAACGCACCGCGACCGAGCTCGCCACAAAGCTCGACACGCTAAATCGTCAGCGACGCTCGATTGAGGCCGATATGCGCGATGGCGCACTGGCGTCACTCGAAGATGTCGATGTCGGCGCGCGCTATGCACTCTCCTTGTACGAGCCAAACTGGCATCAAGGCGTCGTCGGCATTCTCGCCTCGCGCATCCGCGAAAAATATCATCGCCCGGTGATTGCGTTCGCACATGACGGCCAAGGCAATCTCAAAGGCTCGGGCCGCTCGATCCCGGGTTTCCACATGCGCGACGCGCTCGATCTGGTCACCAAACGCCATCCGCAACTCATCAGCAAATTTGGCGGTCATGCGATGGCGGCGGGCCTAACCATTCCCGAAGCCGGTATGGCCGATTTTGCGAATGCGTTTGAAGCGGTTGCGCGTGAACTACTCACGCCCGCTGATTTGGCTCTGCGCATTGAAACCGATGGCACGCTTGACGCGAATGAGCTGACGTTTGATTTCGTCGAAGCCATCGACGCACAGGTCTGGGGGCAAGGATTTAGCGCGCCATCATTCACTGGAAATTTTCGCGTGCTGGAGCAGCGCGTGGTCGGTGAAAAACATTTGAAATTAAAAGTTAGCCTCGGCTCCACGACCTTCGATGCCATACGTTTCGGCTCGGCAGATGCCCTGAACACCAGCATTGACGCGGTGTTTAAGCCATCGACCAATGAATTTCGCGGTAACGCGACGTTGCAGTTGGTATTGGATTACGTGGCGTAGGGTGCGCATCGCGTATGCATTAAACCTGCGAAACGTGCGCGGTGCGCACCCTACACGTTACCCCATGGGTTGATTATCAGAACCCCGGTTGGCTCAAAATCCGCGACATTGCGCGTGACGACCGTCATGCCGTGGACCAGCGCCGTGGCCGCGATAAGCGCATCACGAACAGGACGGGGATCTGGCACGTGGAGCCGGGCGCTGCGCTGCGCAACCGCAATATCGACAGGCAGCACGCGACCATTGAACGCAGGCAAGACGTGACCATTCAGCCACGTCCGAAATATCGCGCCTTGCGAAGGGTCCCGGCGCTCGGCCAGCAATACACCCATCTCCAACTCCTGGATCGTAATCGCCGACAGAAATAAATCGGCGGCATCGACGCTGTCAGCCCACTTTGCAACGTGCCGATTCGCTTTGCCAAGCCGAACCTTCCGCAGCTCCGAGACGACATTGGTATCGAGTAAAAACATCAGGAGAGTTTCGCCGCTCGTGCAGGGTCGCGCAATTGCGGAATTTCGAGTTTCATACTCTCAATTCCGGGCATCGCCAGCAGATCAGCAATCTTCGTGCGTCCACCGGTGATTTTTTTATACGCCTCAAGTGTCAGCAGCACATGCGCCGGCCGACCACGATCCGTGATGATCACAGGACCGGCCTTTGCCGCTTTCTTGGCATTGCTGGCATCTTGATTAAATTGGCGGCTTGAGAGGGTGGTGATGGTCATGGCGACACCTCGTGACTGTTCTAATGTAGATATGTTACTACAATAAAGTCTGGGTGTCTAAGCGGGGCACACGTTGCACAAAAAACAGATTTTGTCGGACATAAATTTGAACCTGAAACCATTAATTCCTGACCATCGCGGAAGGGTAGACGTACACGTAATGCAATTGCTGAACATGTGGATATCGCGTCTACCGCTCACAACTGCGTCGTATACTCATTATCAAATTTACGGTTTAAGGGCATCAATGACGACAGTCGACAGCATCGATACAGACGTAGCGTCAGTAATCAGGGAGAGCGGCAACAGACTTCACTGCCAGGTTGCGAATGCGCTTCAGCGCGCCAAGTGGCAAACATTGATGAGCCCTTACTACTTGGACGCCGGTACGAACAAAGCGCGGGAGATCGATTTGATTGCGGAGAAAAAATGGGACGTGAGAAATTCTATGAGCGAGGTAAGGGGACATTTGCTCATCAGGCTATTTGTCGAATGCAAATATTTGCGTGACACAACAGTTTTTTGGTTTGGAGCAAAGGACATCGATGCAACGAAGGCGATGTTAACGAAACGAACGCCGCTAGTTTCTGGAAGATCCACACTGCGCGACCATCACTACCTCAAAGATGAGACACTAGCCGCGAAACTATTTGCTAGCGGGAAAAATAAATCTAACCCCGAGAATGATGTGATGTACAAAGCGCTGAACCAGTGTTTGAACGCATTGGTCAGACTTCGCGGGAGAGGCGCTCTGACCCGCGCGCCGCAACACCAACAGCGCGAACTTCCGATCATCGAAACAGTTGAGATGCCGATAGTACTTGTCAATAGCTTTAGCAAGTGCCATCAGGTAGAGATTCAAAACGAAGATACTGCGACACCGATTGCGAAAAATTTTCAACTTGAAGTGAACTACGCGTTTGCAAAAGTGGACAAACCAGTCAGCGAATTCTTCCTAATTGACGTTGTTGAATTGGATCAGCTTGACGCATTTCTGAATACTGTCGATAAGGACGTCGAGGCAATGCTGTTAACAATTCCAGAAGAGTGACAGCGATTGGACTAGGTGTTCCGGCCATCGATCAATGAGTTTCGCAGACAATTGACCCTGCAGTTGGTGCTGGATTACGTGGCTTAACAGCACGTCCGTCGCGTATAATTCCAAGTGAATTTAGCACTTGGCAGCTGGCTTTGTCACTCGCTGCCGATGCCGAACAAACCCCTTCCCTCACCCCACCCTCTGCTCCGCTGCAAGTGTTCCCTTGTCCCAAAGGAGCGGGAGTCAAATCAAAAGCAAAGCCACATGGAATCAGATCAGCTAAACGCAATTGGAAATCTCATCTCCGACTTGACCACGCGCACGGTCGAGTTGCGGAGGTATCTTTGACTTTGATGCAAAGGTAGAGCGTCTCGCCGAGGTTAATCGGCTGGCGGAAGACCCGGCAATCTGGAGCGACAGTAAACGCACGCAAGAGCTCGGCAAAGAAAAAAAATCACTCGATGAAGTTGTCGATACGCTGACGAAGCTTGGCAATGGCTTAGGCGATGCGCGCGAACTTTTCACGCTCGCCAAGAGTGAGGCTGATGAGGAGACGTTACTTGCCGTCAGCGCCGACGCGAACACGTTGCAAAAATTAGTTGTGGATCTCGAATTCCGTCGCATGTTTTCCAACGTGATGGATCCGAATAATTGCTTCATCGACATTCAATCCGGCGCGGGCGGTACTGAAGCGCAGGATTGGGCAAACATGTTGATGCGGCAATATTTGCGCTACTGCGAACGCAAGGGCTTCAAGACCGAGCTGCTGGAAGAATCTGCAGGCGATGTGGCGGGGATCAAATCGTGTTCGATCAAAGTCATCGGCGCCTATGCTTACGGCTTTTTGCGCACCGAGACTGGCGTGCATCGGCTGGTGAGGAAAAGCCCCTTCGATTCTTCTGGTGGCCGCCACACTTCATTTGCGAGTCTGTTTGTTTATCCGGAAGTTGACGACTCAATCGATATCGAAATCAATCCAGCGGATTTGCGCATTGACACTTTTCGCGCCTCGGGTGCGGGTGGCCAGCACATCAACAAAACGGATTCCGCGATTCGTATCACCCACGCGCCTTCCGGCGTGGTGGTGCAGTGCCAGAATGATCGCTCACAGCATCGCAACCGCGCCGAAGCGATGTTGATGCTGAAGGCGAAATTGTACGAGCTGGAAATTCGCAAGCGTCAGGCGGATCAGCAGAAGCTGGAAGATTCCAAAACCGATATTGGCTGGGGGCATCAGATTCGTTCGTACGTGCTGGATAATTCGCGCATCAAGGATTTGCGTACCAACGTTGAAGTGGGCAACACCAAGTCGGTGCTCGATGGCGATCTGGATGTATTTATTGAGGCTAGTTTGAAGCTGGGTGTTTAATGAAGATTGGATTTCTGCTCGCTCTGATAATTGCCATGACGGGACAAGTGCTATACCACGTTACACAGAAAAACGTGGCCGTCGGCGCGCATCCTGTCGTTTCGCTGGTCGCCTTTTATTTGATCGCCGCACTGGCTACGCTGCCGCTGTTTTGGGTGTTTCCGATTTC
>JAYVXF010000319.1:0-3242 GCA_043793345.1 Betaproteobacteria bacterium
ATCCAAGTACTTGTTTCGGCGCTATCCACTTGGAAAACTTGGATCCCCGCCTACGCGGGAATGACGATATTTTTTGCGACATAAATCCCCCTCGATCCCCCTTTTTCAAAGGGGGAAGCAGCACACCGCGACCGCGCGTCAAAATGCATCATCATCCGCCGCGCCTCACAAACGCCACTGCACCGCTGTTGCTGTTCATGTTGTACATCACCCCCGCGCCGTTACCGCGCCGCCCGGTGAAGAAGCCATCCAGGCTCCCCGTCACGCCGGTGGGTGTGCAGTTCGGCGTGCAGGTGATATTGAACAACGCCGGCCGCGGAATGCCCGCAACGTTCAAACCACCGCCGTAGGCTGAAAAATATTGGTCGCGATAAATCGGCACGTTGGTGGCCGCGCCATTCCAGGTCTGGCCGTTGATGGTGATGTTGACCGAGGTGTCGACCGTGCGGGCGCTGAAATTGGCGGTAAGGCTGGCGGCATTAAACACACCAACCCGCCCGGCGAGATCGGTCGGACGGGTCGAGCCGACCACGTCGTAGGTCGCGCTCCCCGTGAGCGGCAACGATACCGGGCCGCTCTGGGTGGGGCTGAAAATATAGTGCAGACTGCGGTCGGCGAGGCTGACACTTTGACCGCCGATAGTCGCAGCACCACCCGCCCAGCGACCCCACACCAGCCCCGTGGTCGCGTCAAAGCCGTTATCGACGATGCTCGCCGTGCCTTGTGCGTAGGGGCGATGGCCGATGAGCTCGTTGCCGCTTGGAAAAGGTGCGGTGAATGCGCTGACCGCGCCATTCGCGCCGACCGTGACTTCACTCTCACGATTGGTGGTGGCAAATGATCGAATGAAGCTCGCGTTGGCGAGTGCGGCGGCGGGGTCAGAGACGAGACCATCGCGATACGGCGTCGCGGTATTTTGCGATGGGCCGGAAAACGCGACGACGCCATTGATGCGCTGAAACTCGGCGGCGCTGGCGCTGGTTTGATCAAAAATACCGTAGCCTAAAATCGCCCCATTCAAGGTGTTGCCAACGAAGCTGCCTTCGATGCTGCCACCCAAGCGCGCGTTGTTGGCCGAGCTCCCGCCGCTGCCGTTGGTGACGACGACGCGGGAATTGCTGGCGAAAAATGTGTTGAACGAAAACGGCACGTTGGCAGCCGTCAGTGTCCAGCTACCCGCTGCCGCGCCGCTGCCCGCAGGCAGGGTGACGCCGATTACCGCGTTGAGCGTGCGCGCGGTGAAATTCACGTCCAGTATCGCGCTCGTCAATGTCCCCTGCGTACCGAATTGGTTGGTCGGGGTGGTCGCGGCGGCACGCGTGTAACTCACCGTGCCGGTGAGGACATCCGAAAGGTAAGCCGGAAATCCCGCACCACCGTAGGCCCAATGCACGCTGCCACCAATATTGCCGCCACTGCCACCGTTACCCGCGCCGAAGCCGAAGCTGGTCACCCCATCCCAGCGGCCGAGGACAATTGTGGTGTTGTCGCCGATGGTCACCGTTTGCAGATTGGTCGCCGTGCCACCGACCACGTTCGCCCCCGTGCCGCTCTGTCCGCCTGTATACGCGGTATAGGCACGCAGCGCGCCGTTGCTGTCGAGCGTGATGCCGGATGGAATTGCCTGGTCCGAAAATGCAGCACCGCCGTTACTCAGCACAATATTTTGCAGATTGATCGGATCCCGTCCGACCCTGCCGATGCCATCGATCACCGAAAAACCGAGGCCGTTGCCGCCGAGCACGGCGACGCGGGTGCCGCCGCTGGTTTGCCCGGCGAGGTTATCACTGCTGTCGTCGAGCTCCGGTACTTTTTCCTTGCCATCGCGCGAAACCATTCCTGAACGTAGCAAGCTTGGCGGTGTGGGAACGAGCTTCGGTGCCTGGCCCTGCACCACCTGCACGGTCTGGTTGGGATTGGTGATGATCGGCTGAAAATTGCCATCGATGCTGGCGACGATGTAGCTGCCTTCAATTGTGTAGTGATTGGTGACGTCGTCATCGGTGTGTTCAAGAATGCCGCCGGAGCCACGGATGCCGACAGTCGCGACCTTGGTGCGCATTTTGTAGCCGTCCCTGTTGCTTGCGGTCAGTAAGCTTGTGAAGCTGCGTAACGTGCCGCGCAAAAGATTGAGCAACACGCCCGGCTGGGCCGCAGTCGTCGGGTACTGCACGATACGCAATTGCGAATTGGAACGCAGCGACAGCTTCGCCTGATCGACCATCGCCAGTTGCGCCATGCCGTTTGCACCGGTGACGATCAGGTCGCCCGCATTCACACTGGTGCCGCGTTCCGGTGTGATGCGCTCGGCACCGCGCTCAACGGTGACGGTGCCGATCACGTAGGTGAACTGACCGCTTTGCGCGAACGCCTGCGTGGTGAGCAGCCACAGCGCAGCTGCTGCGAGAAGATTTAGCGTGCGCGATATTGAAAATGATTTTTTCGTATTCATTGTTTGTCCTTTGATTCTTTACAGACAGCGACGCGAATCCGGCCGTGGCTTACATGAAATCGCAGCGAACGGTCGATGACACTTCGTGACGGGTGAAATCGTAGATCGCAATATTGGAATTGTTGCGCGAGGCCAGCCACTGCGCGCGCACAGCGCATTTCGGCTGGAAACGCCAGTTGACCCCGAGCGAGACATCGGCAAGACGGTCACGACCGAATTCGATTGCGGTGGCGCGCGCGAACGCGCTCTGGTCGCTGCGCCGCGAAAATCCGATGCCGTTGAACCAGGCCAGTTTTTCAGTCAGCGAATATTGGAAATAACTGCGCACGCCGATGACGCGCTTGGATTTATCGCTCACGCCGTCAGCCAATTTGCGCAGCGCTTCGTCGCGACTGTAAAAACCACTCACCTGCAAGAATGGCGCGCCTTTGCGATCGAATGCCTGCAAAAATCCAGCGGTAACGGTGGTCGCGTCGAAGTCCTCAATGTCGTTCTTCAAAAACTTTACCCGCGTGCCGGCGACACCGAAATTTATCTGCTGCCGGTCATTGAACGCATAACGGTAATCAGCTGCGACCAGTGCGGTGCTGCGATCATTGGTGGGCCGTGGATCGCCCGGTGCCTGACCGTCCTGCTTGAAGCGGTTGTAGCCACCGCTTAACCGCACTTGCTGCGGCCCGCCAGCCCACGAAGCACCGCCACGCACTTCGCCGGAAATGGAATTGAAATCACTTTCATGCCGATACGCGCGCCCACGCGCCTCGCCACCGACAAAAGCCGCCCAGCCTGC
>JAYVXF010000320.1:0-10432 GCA_043793345.1 Betaproteobacteria bacterium
GCAACGCGACAGGCACTGGCGACGGTATTGGGAATGTCGTGAAACTTGAGATCGAGAAATACCTCGAAGCCGCGCCGCATGAGGTCATCAATTACCTGCGGCCCCGCAGCGGTGTGCAGCTCCTTGCCGACCTTGACGCGACAGATCGCGGGGTCGAGTCGTGCGGCCAACGCCATCGCCGATTTAGCGTCGGGAAAATCGAGCACCACGATGATCGGCTTCTTAACCATTCAACATCAACCTTCCGTTTGCAGTCTTGCCAGATGGCGATCTGACGTGTCGTATTCGGCCGTCCTGCGCGGCGGGAAACTCTCCCAACCTGCGCACGCCGGACATTGCCAGTAAAACTGTTTGGCCTTGAAGCCACAGTTGGCGCATAGATAAACCGCGAGACGACTCGAATGGGTATGGACAAGGTCTTTCAGCACTTTAAGATCGGCCTTTTTTTCTTCAGGTGCCGCCAGCAACTCCGCCTCCAACAGCCGATCCAGCCCAACCAAGGTGGGATTTTGCCGCAGATCCGCCTTGACCAGATTATAGGCAGCCGCAGCACCTTCGCTTTTCATCGTTGCGTGAAAAATCGCGTTGAACATATCCAGCGCGGGGTGTTGCTGCTGCAACGCGCGCAATTCGCGGAGGCCCTGTTCGGTTTTGCCGATGGCCTCGAAACTGACCAGTATTTGATCCGCCATCAAACCGAGATACGCGGGGTTTTGCTGCTCGATCCTGCGCCAGACTTCAATCGCCTTATCGTGTTGCCCTGCTGCGGCGAGCCATTCGCCTCTCATGAGATTGGCGCGCACGCATTTTTTGTTGACGGCTAACGCAGCATCAAGATGCGCGTCGGCCTCGCTCTGCACGCCCTGCTGGTGCGCGAGGATCGCTGATTCGCAATAGTAGTTGGCGATTTCCCTGGCGTAGGCATCTGCCTCATCGCCGCCTGCCTGCATGCGCTGCGCGACACCGATTGCCTTCTGCCAATTGCGCTCTTGCACGTGAATTTCCAGCAGCAACTGGAGCGTTTGCAATTGCTGTTTTTTGCTGCCCGCCGACTTTGCCGAGAGGTCGTCAAGAATGCGTTCGGCATGTTCGAGCAGCCCGGCTTTTTGATAGTCGAGCGCCAAATCCAGCAGCGCAGCGGTGCGTTGCCCGGCGGGCAAATCGGCGCGCTCGGACAGGCTCTGATGAATGCGAATCGCGCGATCCACCTCGCCGCGTTTGCGAAATAGCTGGCCGAGTGCGAATTGCAATTCGATCGCTTCGGGTTGCTGTTTGGTGACTTCAATGAACGCTTCAATCGCCTTATCCGGCTGTTCGGCCATCAGGAAGTTCAAGCCCCTGAAATAGGACTGCGGCAAACTGCGCGACTCCAACAGTAATTGCTTGATGTCGATACGCGCGACCAGCCAGCCCATGCCGAAGCAGGCGAGTGCGGCCAGAAATATCCACGGCAGCCACTCAAACATTGTTGCTGTTACCCGACACCGGTGGCAAGGCGGTACTGGCCTCGTGCGCCTTGTGCTGCAACGCGCGATTGAGTTTTCGCACCTCGCGTTTGAGCCCGAAAATTGTCATCAACGAAGCCAGCAATCCCAACAGCAGTCCGCCACCAAAAAACGCGAGCAAAATTAATACGAGCGGTGCCTTGAAGCTCGAATCGAGATAGCCGTAAAGCACCACCGGCTCTGCGTTTCGCGCGGCAAACCAGACGATCAATAGAATCACCACGATGCGTACGATCCAGATCAGAATTTGCATGGTTTCAACATCCTTTCATCAATGCATTATGGTCAGTAATCGTTCCGCAAAAAAAAGCCAGATGCGTCACCACATCTGGCCTTGGTATCCCCGGCACAATAGTGCCGCATTCTTCACCCTCTCCCCCGGGAGAGGGCTGGGGTGAGGGGAACTGAATTTCATTCACCCGGTTTGACTACATCGGTCGCGGCATCAATGAGGTCGACACGCTCGCGCAATTCCTTGCCGGCCTTGAAATGCGGAACATACTTCTTCGGCACTTGTACCTTTTCGCCCGTCTTGGGATTGCGCCCGGTACGCGGTGGGCGGTAATTCAGGCCGAAACTGCCGAAGCCGCGAATCTCAATACGGTCACCGCTCGCGAGCGTGTGCGACATCGCGTCGAGCATTGCCTTCACTGCCAGCTCGGCATCCTTCGGCGCCAACTGGCTATGGCGCGCGCTGAGGATTTCAATCAGTTCTGACTTCGTCATTGACTTCACGAGGCGGTTCCTGAAATCGTTATTGCAAGAAAAAGCTGGTGCAGGGCTGTGTCAAAAACACAGCCCTTGCAACCGCCTGATTTTTTAGTTGTCGCCCTGCTTGAGCTTGGCTTTGAGCAACGCGCCCAGATTGGTGGTGCCAGCATTGGAAGGCGCGTCATCGGTCATGCGCTTCATCGCGTCTTTCTCTTCGGCCGAATCTTTGGCCTTGATGGAGAGATTGATGTTGCGTGTTTTGCGGTCGACGTTGACGATCACGGCTTCGATTTCATCACCCTCTTTCAAATGGGTGCGAATATCTTCGACGCGTTCACGCGAAACTTCTGACGCACGCAGATAGCCTTCGATGTCGTCGGTCAGCGCAATCGTCGCACCTTTGGCATCAATCGCTTTCACTTTACCTTTGACCAGCGTGCCCTTGTCGTGCACCGCAGTGTAGTTGGTGAAAGGATCATCGTCCATCTGCTTGATGCCCAGCGAAATACGCTCGCGTTCCATGTCGATGGCCAGCACGACCGCTTCCAACTCATCACCCTTCTTGTAGTTCTTGACGGCTTCTTCTCCAGCCACATTCCACGACAGATCGGACAAGTGAACAAGCCCGTCGATATTGCCCGGCAGGCCGATGAACACACCAAAATCGGTAATCGATTTGATGGTGCCTTTGACTTTTTCGCCCTTCTTGTGCGACATCGAAAACTCTTCCCACGGATTCGACATGCACTGCTTCATGCCGAGCGAAATACGGCGGCGCTCTTCGTCGATTTCAAGGATCATTACTTCAACTTCGTCACCCAGCGAAACAACTTTGGCGGGGTGTACGTTCTTGTTGGTCCAGTCCATTTCGGAGACGTGTACCAGACCTTCGATACCGGCTTCGATCTCAATGAACGCGCCGTAGTCGGTGAGGTTGGTTACTTTACCGAACAGGCGCGTGCTTTGCGGGTAACGGCGTGAGAGGCCCGTCCACGGGTCATCGCCCAATTGCTTCATGCCGAGTGAAACGCGGTTTTTTTCCTGATCGAATTTCAAGATTTTGGCTTCGACTTCATCGCCCACATTCAACACTTCCGATGGATGCTTGACACGACGCCATGCCAGATCGGTGATGTGCAGCAAGCCATCGATACCACCCAAGTCGACGAACGCGCCGTAGTCGGTGATGTTCTTGACGATACCTTTAACGATGGCGCCCTCTTTCAGGTTTGCCATCAACGCAGCGCGATCAGCACCGGCGGAAGCTTCCATCACGGCGCGACGCGAAACCACCACGTTGTTGCGTTTGCGATCCAGCTTGATGACTTTGAATTCGAGCTCTTTGCCTTCGAACATCGAGGTGTCTTTGACAGGCCGCACATCGACCAGTGAGCCCGGCAGGAAGGCGCGAATGCCATTGACCATCACGGTCAGGCCGCCTTTTACTTTGCCGGAAACCATGCCGGTGATAATGGCACCTTTGTCCAACGCCACATCCAGATCGTGCCAGGCGGAAAGTTTCTTGGCGCGCTCGCGCGAAAGTTTGGTCGCACCGTGGCCGTCTTCGATGGCCTCGATCGCAACGGTGACAAAGTCGCCGACTTTAACTTCAAGCTCGCCTTTGTCATTCTTGAATTCTTCGACGGGGATCACGGACTCGGACTTCAAGCCGGCGTTCACCACGACAATATTTCTGTCAACGAGCACCACTTCAGCGGTGATCATTTCGCCAATGCGCATTTCCTGACGGGTCAGGCTTTCCTCGAACAAAGCGGCAAAGCTGTCGATGGGATGCGGCGCGGATTTAAGGGGTTGGGCGGATGCGGACATAGGACTGACTGCACTTTCGGGTTAGGTCACTGCCAGGCGGCGGTGACGGTTAATCAATGTTGTTCCTATTGGGGGGGAACAACGCCGGTACTACAAACTCGTTGGGTAAGACTGTCGTGCCAGGCAACAGCGCTTGTCACTGCTTACTATCGAACGCGTGTTACTTGACTTGTCTGACCCAACGCAAGATTTTTTCAACCGCTTCGTCAGCGGTGATCTCGGTGGTATCAAGCAGCAGTGCATCCGGATAGTGCTTCAGCGGCGCAACCGGGCGGTTTGAATCTCTGTCATCCCGGGTACGCAATTCTTTCACAACGTCGTGCATTATCGCAGAGATTCCTTTTTGTTTCAACTGCTTAGTACGTCTTTCGGCGCGCGCTTCGGCGCTGGCCGTGAGATAGACCTTCAATACAGCGTCGGGGAACACCACTGAGCCCATATCGCGGCCATCGGCGACTAAGCCGGGCGCTGCGCGAAAGTTTCGTTGCAAGGTCATGAGCGCCTCGCGCACTGCTGGCATCGCGGCCACGCGCGACGCGTTTTGACTTGCCGATTCGGTGCGGATTTCGTCGCCGACATCGATGCCATCGAGCCATGTTTTGCCATCGCGAAATGCGACATCCAGATTGGCGGCGACGCGCGCGACGGCTGACGCATCGGCCAAATCTATTCCTTGCCGCGATGCTGCGAGTGCCGCGAGTCGATAAAGCGAGCCGCTGTCCAGATAATGAAAGCCAAGTTTTTCGGCAACGGCTTGTGCGACCGTGCCTTTGCCGGATGCGGTTGGGCCGTCGATGGCAACAACAGGAGCGGCAGGAATGGATGCTGAATTCATGAGACGATTTTTTTCAATTCGTCAAAGTAAGTCGGAAAAGTTTTCGCGACACAGCCAGGATCGTTGATGCGCACGGATACGCCACCGAACGACAGCAGTGAAAAACACATCGCCATGCGATGGTCGTCGTAGGTGTCGATGACCACGCCGGACTTCAGCGTCGCTGGCGGCGTGACGCGAATATAATCCGCGCCCTCCTCGACCACAGCACCGCATTTACGCAGCTCAGTCGCCATCGCGGCAATGCGATCCGTTTCTTTGACCCGCCAACTGGCGATATTGCGAATGGTCGTGGTGCCCTCGGCAAACATTGCGCAAATCGCAATCGTCATCGCTGCGTCCGGGATGTGATTAAGATCGGCGTCGATTGCGGTCAATTTTCCGGATAGCGGTGCAGCCGCTTCGATCCAGCTGTCGCCCATCCGCACACGTGCGCCCATCGATTGAAGCGCATCGGCAAAACAAGTATCGCCCTGAATGCTAGCCTTGCCCACGCCCAGCACGCGCACGGGCCCGCCCGCAATGGCACCTGCGGCGAGAAAATACGAAGCGCTTGAAGCGTCACCTTCGACGGTAATCACCTTGCCGGCTGGCGGCTGGTATGCCGCATCGGCAGAAACGATAAATTCCTGCCACTCGCGACGCGACACCTTAACGCCGAAACGCGCCATCAAGTTCAGCGTGATCTCAACGTAGGGTTTTGAAATCAGCTCGCCGATAATTTCAACCGTGATCGCGTTTCCAGTTTGGCGTGTAAAAATCGGCAAGGCCATCAGCAACGCCGTCAAAAATTGGCTGGACACGTCGCCGCGAACCTGCACGCGATCACACAATACTTTTTTTCGGGCGTGAATTTCCAGCGGCGGGAAACCGGTGTTTTGCAGGTAACGAACATCCGCGCCCAGCAATCGCAAGGCATCGACCAGATCACCGATGGGACGTTCATGCATGCGCGCGACACCCGAGAGTTGATAGCGGCTGTTGGGAGCTGCCAGCAACGATAATGCGGCGGTAAGCGGTCGGAAGGCAGTGCCGGCATTGCCGAGAAATAGCTCTGCGTCGGTGACAGAAAAAGCATTCACACCGTTGATGACAATTTCAGCATCGCTTTCCATGACAGTTGCGCCCAACTGTCGAAGCGCGTTGATCATCACATCGGTGTCGTCCGATTTCAGCAGGCCTTTGACAGTTGTCTGGTCTTTGCACAAGGCGGCGAGCAGCAAAGTGCGATTGGAAATACTTTTCGAGCCGGGCAGGGTCATCGAGCCGACAGCGTGTCGATATGGGCCTACGTCCAGATTTTCAACCTGGCTCATCACGTCGCCTCATCGCGAAAACCATCGAGCTCGCCCGCCATCCAGCGATCGCGCGCAAGCTGCGCGCGCGACATCATCGTCTCAAGAGCCGCGCCATTGCTGGCTTCCAGGGCATTGCGTAATTCAACGATATGCGCTTCATAAGCGGCAAGCTCGCGCAGCAACGCGTCGCGATTATTGAGTGCGATGTCTTTCCACATTTCCGGACTCGAGCTGGCGATGCGGGTGAAATCGCGAAACCCACTGGCCGCAAATGAAAACAGCGTCTTCGCGTTCGGCCGCGCCGCGAGTTCATCGACCAATGCGAACGCAAGCAAATGCGGCAGATGACTCACTGCTGCAAATACGGCATCGTGGGTAACGGCGGGCATCTCAACGACGCGCGCGCCGCATGCGCGCCACAGCGAACCCACGCGCGCAATCGATTGCGCTGTGTTCTCCGCGAGCGGCGTCAGCACGACGTTTTTGCCTTCAAACAATTCCGAGGTAGCTGCCGCAACGCCAGCATGCTCACGTCCGGCAATCGGATGACCGGGTACGAACTGGGAAATTTTGTCACCCAACGCCGCGCGCGCTGCGGTAATCACATCGGCCTTGGTGCTGCCTGCGTCGGTGATGACGGATGCAGATTTTATATGCGGAGAAATTTCTGCGAGTACAGCAGGAAATTGCCGCACCGGCACCGCAATGAAAATGATATCGCAGTCTGAGATTGACGCGATCGATACGGCCTCATCGATCACGCCTCTGCGCAATGCGTCGTCGAGTGCCGCCTCGTCACGATCAATGCCGAGCACCCGCAGCGCAGGGTGCGTGCGCCGTAGCGCGAGCGCAAATGAGCCGCCGATCAAGCCAACACCGATGATTGCGATTTTCATATTTCTTATTTGAAACTCTAGCACTGGCGCGCTTCTTCAGCCAGTTATTGTCTACAAGGCGCTACAGTGCTGGACTTTTGTCTATTTATTCTCTTGCGCAATTGCCGCATCGAGCGCTGCGAGGAAGCGACGATTCTGCGCCTCAGTGCCGATGGTGACACGCAAATAATCCGGCAAACCGTAGCCCGCAATCGCCCGCACGATGACACCCTGCTTCAACAGCGCCTCGAACACACGCGGTGCTTTCATGACCTTGAAGGTAATGAAATTGCCGAACGCCGGAATGACGGGAAGATTGCGCTTGCCGAGCTCGCTCGTCAGCAGCGCCAATCCTGCGTCGTTCACGCGACGGCTTTCTTTGATGAACGCGTCATCACCAAGCGCCGCAACTGCCGCCACCATCGCCAGATGATTAACGTTGAACGGCTGACGCACGCGATTCATTAGATCGATAATCTGCGGGTGCGCCAATCCAAAACCGATGCGCAGTCCCGCCAATCCATAGGCCTTCGACAGGGTGTGCGAGATGATGACATTCGGAAATTCAGCGAGCCACGGCACGCTGTCGTAAACATCCGCGTCGCTTAAATATTCACTGTAGGCTTCGTCGAGCACTACCAATACTCTGCGAGGCACGCGTTGCACGAATGCGCGTAATTCTGCACCCGGAATAAAGGTGCCGGTCGGATTATTCGGGTTCGCGATAAAAACCATTTTGGTGTCGGCGCGAATGGCGGCCAGCATCGCCTCGAGATCGTTGCCAAAATTTTTCGCCTTTACCTCGATGCCGTGCGCGCCGACCGCCTGCGTTGCCAATGGATAAACCGCAAACGCGTGCTGCGCATAGACGGCGGAATCACCGCTCTTCATGAACGTGCGCGCCGCCAATTCGAGAATATCGTTGGAGCCATTACCTAAAATAATTTGCTCAGGCGCAACGGAATATTTTTTTGCAATCGCCGCCTTCAATGCAAATCCACCGCCGTCCGGATACATCGCCAAATCGCCGAGCGCAGCGGTAATGGCGGCAATCGCTTTCGGGCTGGCACCCAGGGGATTTTCGTTTGAGGCGAGCTTCAAGATGTCGGCTTCATTCATACCGAGTTCGCGTGCGACATCAGAAATCGGCTTGCCAGGCTGATACAGGGCGATAGAACGAATGTAGTCGGGCGCCAGTGCGGCAAGATCGTTTGCGGGGTGCGAATTGCTCATTGCTGGTCAGGCCGTAAAAGTATAAATGTTGAAACACGGATGTTCAATGCGCCATGAATGGCGGCACGAAGTTGGCGCGAAATTGGTTTGATATTGACTCGAATATGACTACAGAACTGCCGCAGGATACGAGCCCAACACCTTCACATATCCTGCAATGCTGCGCAGTTCAGCGAGCGCTTCGACGACGTTGGCATCTTGTTGATGTCCGTCGATGTCGACGAAGAACAGGTACTCCCACATCGCAACTTTGGATGGACGTGATTCGAATTTACTCATCGACACACCGCGTTTGGCGAACGGCGTGAGCATTTCATAGACCGCGCCGGCGCGGTTCGCAGCCGACAGCACTAATGACGTTTTGTCTTTGCCTGTTGTGGACGGCTTGGGCTCGTAATTGCCCAGCACCAAAAATCGCGTGGTGTTATTTGGCTCGTCCTCGATGTTCGAGGCCAGCAGCGTTAATTGGTAATGTTCAGCCGCCATTTCACCGGCCACCGCAGCCGAAAATGGCTCAATCGACGCCTTGCGCGCGGCTTCTGCGTTGGACGACACTGCCACACGTTCGGCATGCGGCATGTTCGCGTTCAACCACTCGTGACATTGCGCCAGCGACTGGCCGTGCGAGAACACGCGCTGAATCGCTTTCAACTCCGAACTTGAGCGCGCCATCAAATGATGGTGAATGCGCAGCAGCACTTCGCCGCAGGTTTTGAGCGGCGTCTGCGGCATGAGATCGAGTGAGCGACCGACAGCGCCTTCGGTGGAATTTTCCACCGGCACCACGCCGAAATCTGCCGCGCCCGATTCCACACTCCGGTACACCTCATCGATTGAGACTTGCGGCACCGTCAGGGCACCTTCGCCAAATTGCTTTTTCGCCGCGCGTTCGCTGAACGTGCCCGCCGGCCCCAGGTAGGCGACGGTAATCGGCCGCTCCAGCGCCAAACAGGCCGACATGATTTCGCGGAACAGTCGCGCGGCCACTTCGTCCGGCAGCGGACCTTCGTTAATCTCGATAATGTGCCGCAGCACCTCGGCTTCACGTTCAGGGCGATAGGCCTGACCGACCTTGAGCGAACCGACTTTTTGCGCAAGCGTTGCGCGCGCGTTCAGGAGCGCAAGAATTTCGACGTTAAGCGCGTCGATTTCGGATCGGAGTTTGGAGAGATCGTCGGACATTACGTGGATTTTTTCGCAGTTGAATTCGGTCTGATTTTACCCGTGGCGCTGTGCAAAATCCTGCATGAATGTTGACAGCGCTTTTACACCCGCCAACGGCATCGCATTGTAAATCGAGGCGCGCATGCCGCCGATGACTTTATGCCCCTTCAGACCTGCGAGCCCCGCCGCTTGGGCATCTTCAAGAAATCTTGCATTGAGCGATTCATCACGCAGAAAAAACGGCACGTTCATGCGCGAGCGATCAGTAACCTCGACTTCGTTGCGATAAAAGCCTGCCGAATCATCGATGGTGGCGTAGAGCATTTTGGCTTTTTCGATATTCTGCTTTTCGATGCCGGCAAGCCCGCCCTGTTTTTTCAACCACTTGAAGGTCAAGCCCGCGAGATAGACCGCGAAGGTCGGCGGCGTGTTGAGCATCCAGTCGTTTGCCGCTTGCTGGGTGTAATCGAATACGGAAGGCGTGAAGGGATGTGCACCCCCGAGCAAATCTTCGCGCACGATCACGAAGGTGAGGCCGGAGGGGCCAATGTTTTTTTGCGCGCCCCCGTAAACACAACCGTACTTGGCAATATCCATTGGCCTCGACATGATGTGCGACGAGGCATCCGCCACCAACGGTACGTCGTCATCGATTTGCGGTGTCCAGAAATACTCGACGCCGTGAATGGTTTCGTTCGTGCATATATGCCGGAAAGCCGCGTCCTTATTGGGTCTCCAGCCGGTTTGTGCGGGCACATAGGTGAAGTTTTTGTCCTCGCTCGATGCGATCACATCGACCTCACAATATTTGCCGGCTTCCTTGATCGCGCCAGCCGACCAATGTCCGGTGTTGACGTAATCCGCTTTGGTTTTCCCGCGCAATAGATTCATCGGCACCAGCGAAAACTCGCCCTTGCCACCGCCTTGCAGAAACAGAATCTTGTAATTCGCCGGTATCGCCAGCAATTCGCGAAAGTCGCC
>JAYVXF010000321.1:0-3228 GCA_043793345.1 Betaproteobacteria bacterium
CCTTGGCCTCCATGATGATCTAGGTCTCGATCGCCTTGCCCGGGACGATGCGCAACACAAAGTCGTTGTCGTGGTGGGCAGAGGAAATTACCTCCGCGCGACCCGGTGCATTTTGCGAATTTCCCTGCGCAAATGCGACCACGGGCAATGATGCAAGGACAACAGCACCCAGCAGGTGCCGATTTAGCAGCTTCATATGTTTATCTCCGTTATTAGATTGGTAACAACAAGCTTGCTCCAAGCCAGTGACATTGTGTGCCGTGGCAAGGTTCTGCTCTCCATCATCCTACTGTTGATGCGGGCTGACAGAACCGGCAAATTATACGCAAATTGCGCGCAAAGGCAGGAGTTCTTTTGCCTCCCGAATGCGACTGGACAAATACGATTTTAACGACATTATCCGGCCAACAAAACCCGCTTCAGTCACGACCGATTAACAAGGCAACTGGCGTCCGCACAGCAACAAGAATTTATACGTGTGGGATTGGCCGGGTGCGGATGCCCTCGTTCAGCGCGCGCTCAAGTCAGCGCCCGACGATGCCGACGCATTGGGGGGCGCGGGGATGCTCTGCCACGCGCTCGGCCAGAACGAAAAATCGCTTGCCTACGCCCACCGCGCCGTTGATTGGGATCCATGGAACCAGCGGAACTGGCGCGAAGTGGGGCAGACACTCAACGCCATGGGCAACCAGGCCGACGCAGAGGCGGCGTGGCGCAGGCTGTTGGAGTTTTCGCCAAACTCCGTCAACGTGCGTGCGCGGCTGGCGCTGATGATCGAGCGCCAAGGCCGCCACGCCGAAGCCATCGCCATGGCGCAAAGCGAAACGGCCGATTGGGCACGTTGAATTCACTCGGAATCATTTACGCACTTCAAGGCAATCTCGGCGAGGCGGATAAGGTATTGAAGCTGTTGATCGACAACCTTGCGGGCAGGGCTGCGGCGCAAATCGCCATGAACTACGCGGCAAGGAAGGATGCGGATCGCGCGTTTCTGTGGCTTGAGCGCGCCTATGCGCAGCGCGATTCTGGTCTGGCATTCTTGAAGTCAAGCTGGATTTACGAGAGCTTGCACGCCGATCCTCGTTGGCCGGTATTTCTCGAGAAAATGGGCTTGGCCGATTAGCGCTGCACCAGCGGTTGTGCCCGCATCGCTACCCCGACGATGGCAACGACTGACCTTTGCGCGTGACATACAGCGCAATCGCATCGGGCTCGGCGAGATTGGGTAAACGGTAAACGTGTTCACCCGCGATATTGAGAATATCCTGGCTCGTGCAGAGCACTTTCAGATTCGGGCAGGCATGCAACAACGCCGTACAGATGGTTCCCACCGCAGTCATCACCTGCTCGCAATTATCGATAATCAGCAAACCATCTTTGGTGCTCAGATAGTCGATGAGATCGTGCAGTGCATCGTCGACCGGCGACGCCTGCCCCACTGCGTTCCTGACTTTCGCCACCACATGCGATGGATCCCGCGCCGTATCGAGATCGACAAACCACACGCCATCGGGCGTGACCGCGAGCAAGTCGTAACCCGTTTCCGCCGACAGCTGCAGCTTGTGCGAACTGCTGGTGCCCTTCACTGTGATCAGCCGCGATTGACCGAACAACCGGCGTACCTCGGCGAGCTGCTCGTGGCGCTCGATCAGCGGTGCCTCGGAGGCTGGTGGGTCGTCGTGCCTGCTGCGCGCAGGCCGATTGAATTTTGTTGCGGGCACTGGTTCCAGCTGCTCGTCATCCGCCAACGCAAACTGGTAGCCGCGACCGGGAATGGTGACGACGGCGTGCTGGCCAAGGAGCTTGCGCAGGGTGGAAATCTGCACCTGCAGATTGTTTTCCTCCACCATCAGTCCCGGCCAGGCCAGATCCATCAGCTCTTCCTTGGTCATGATGCAACCGCGATGTTCGATCAGCGCATGCAGCACGTCGAACGCGCGTGCGCCCAGCACCGCAGGTTTGCCGTCGATCAGCAGCACGCGCTCGACGAGGCGAACCTCGACTTGGCCAAGGCGATAACTCTGAATCACAGCTCCTCCCTTCGTGCCTGCCGGCTCGCAACGCGCGGCGGTAGCCGCGTGCGTATTGTCGCCTTGATTCTAACGCGACAGCGCTGGGATGTTGCATCTTTAAGGATTTTTCAGGCTGCTAAAGGACATGGGGGGCGGGCGCGCGCACAGTGCAGTCATCGGGCGACCACCCGTCGCCCGCCAAACCCAAGGAGAAACACCATGAACAGAATCAGCCAGACTTACCGGAAAAACCACCTGCTGCTCGACGGCACCGCCAATGTCGCCGTCATCGCCGCCGCCGCGCTGGTGTTGGCGAGCGTGATGTTCAGTAGCTTTAGCAACACCACCACCTCGACCGAACAATTGGCGTCGCGGACACCGGATGCAACCCGCGTTATCGTCGCGACTGCGAAACCTGTTCCTGCCGCTGTCGCGTATCGCGCAAGTACGCCGGTGGTTGCCGCACAATGAGTCGAGGTCGCAACGGCAGCACGGCAAATTCAACGGTGAGCGACCCGCGCCACCACTTGACCCGGCCATGAACCGGGAAGATACTTGCCCGCTTACCGCTGCCGTTTCGAAGCAGCGGGCCACTCTCCAGGGGCACGAAGATGCCTGTTGAAACGCGTTACCAGGCGTTCTTGAGTTACAGCCATGCGGATCGGGAGCTCGCGCAGCGGCTGCATCGCGCGCTCGAAACGTATCGCGTTCCAAAAAAACTTATTGGACAGACAACGGCGGCAGGCGCCGTCCCGCCACGTCTGGGTCGCATTTTCAAAGACCGCGAAGAACTTGCCGCTTCGGGCAATCTCGGTGCCGAGATTGAGACAGCGCTCGCGGCATCTGCGGCGTTGATCGTCATTTGCTCGCGCGCCGCCGCGCAATCGCGCTGGGTCAATGAGGAAATTCGCAATTTCAAACATCAGCATGGTGCGGGTCGCGTGTTCGCCGTCATTGCCGATGGTGAACCGTTTGCGAGCAACCTGAAAGGCCGCGAAACCGACGAGTGCTTTCCGTCGGCATTGCGCTTTGTCGTGGATGATGCGGGCACCATCACCGACACGCCGATCGAGCCGATTGCGGCCGACCTGCGCCCCAACGGCGACGGGCAGCGCCTTGCCACGCTAAAGCTGGTCGCGGGCCTCACCGGTTTGAAGCTCGACGATCTGGTGCAGCGCGAAGCGCAACGCCGCGCACAACGCATGACCCTGGTCGC
>JAYVXF010000322.1:0-3222 GCA_043793345.1 Betaproteobacteria bacterium
CTGTGGCGCGTCTGTTGCAGCAGGTGCCACGCCACTTTTGGTGGTGCGCTTGGTCGCTTTTTTCTCGCCCGTGTCGGCAGGCTCGGCAACGGCGGCTGGCGCTTCCTCAGCAACTTCCTCGTCTTTTTTGGTGCCGCGTTTCGGCGGCGTTTTGGCTTTTTGTTCGGCCTGCTTGGCCAGCAACACGGATTGCCGCTCTTCTTCACTGCGGCGCTTGGCCAGCTCGACTTCGTTCAGAATCGGTTGCGGCGGCTCGACCGGCAACACAGGCTCAACCACCTCGGTCTTTTCGACCTTCACGAACGTGCGCTTTTTGCGGACTTCAACCTGAATCGTGCGCGCCTTACCGGTCGCGTCGGACTTCTTGATTTCAGTGGTCGACTTGCGCGTGAGCGTGATTTTTTTCTTTTCTTCGGTGTGACCATGTGCTTGTTGCAAATAGGTCAGCAGATGCGTCTTGTCATCTTCCGAAAGGCTATCGGTCGCAATCTTGGTCGCGACGCC
Source organism: Betaproteobacteria bacterium (assembly GCA_043793345.1). GTDB lineage: Bacteria > Pseudomonadota > Gammaproteobacteria > Burkholderiales > Usitatibacteraceae > UKL13-2. Next base: position 505 of record JAYVXF010000322.1, read on the forward strand.
GGCCGCCTTCAGCTGGACAAGCAAAAGCTCCTCCGAGAGCTTAAGCTCCTTGGCAAATTGTGCGATGGTGGTTAGTGCCATTCGAATCCTGTCGGTTGTGTCGTTGAGCGGTGGGTGGCGCGAAAAAACAAGTTATGCAAATTGCTGCGTTGTTTTTACGCCGGCTGCTCCACGAACCACGGCGCTCTTGCCGTCATGATCAGTTGCTTGGCACGGTCGTTTTCCATGCCGGTCATTTCAGTTAATTCATCGATCGCGAGATCGGCCAAATCCTCCATCGTGCGCACGCCCTTGGTGGCGAGCAGATGCGCGGTGTCGTCGTCCATGCCTTCCATCGCCAGCAAATCATCTGCTGCGGTCTCAATCGTTTCTTCGGACTTGATCGCGTCAGTCACCAAGGCATCGCGCGCGCGGCGGCGCAACTCGTTGACGGTGTCTTCGTCGAACGAATCGATCTCCAGCATTTCGCTCATCGGCACGTAGGCCACTTCTTCGAGATTGCTGAAGCCTTCTGCAATAAGAATTTTTGCGACCTCTTCGTCCACGTCCAGCTTGGCCATGAACAATTCCTGAATCGAGCCGTGTTCGGTATCGCGCTTCGAGTTGGCCTCGGCTTCGGTCATCATGTTGAGCTGCCAGCCGGTGAGCTCGGAGGCGAGCCGCACGTTTTGGCCGCCACGGCCAATCGCCTGTGCCAATTGCTCTTCATCCACCACCACATCCATGCTGTGTTTTTCTTCATCGACAATGATCGACGAGACTTCAGCAGGTGCCAAGGCGTTAATCACGAACTGCGCCGGATCGGCTGACCACAAAATAATATCGACGCGCTCCCCTGCCAATTCGCCGGTGACGGCCTGCACCCGTGAGCCACGCATGCCGACGCAGGTACCAATCGGGTCAATCCGCGGATCGTTTGATTTCACGGCAATCTTGGCGCGGAGACCCGGATCTCGTGCAGCGGCTTTTAATTCCAGCAAGCCTTCTTCGAGCTCGGGTACTTCGAGCTCAAACAAAACCTTGATGAGTTCGGGCGTGATGCGCGACAACACCAACTGCGGTCCACGCAGAGTGCGATCCACTTTCAGCAGATATGCCCGCACGCGATCCCCTACCCGCAAATTTTCTTTCGGGATCGTCTGGTCGCGCGGCAACAGCGCCTCAATACGACCCGATTCGATAATCACATTGCCACGCTCAATGCGCTTGATGGTACCGGTAACGAGCAATTCGTCGCGCTCCAGAAAATCACTTAGGATTTGTTCACGTTCGGCATCACGGATTTTTTGCAGAATGACCTGCTTGGCCGTTTGCGCGCCGATACGGCCAAAGTCCACCGGCTCCAGCGGCTCCTCAATAATGTCGCCAAGTTGCAGGTCTTCGCCGCGTTCGGGGGCGTCGGTGATCGCGATCTGGCGCGCGGGCTCTTCATGCTCCTCGTCCGGCACCACTGTCCATTGACGATAGCCTTTGTATTCGCCGGTCAGGCGGTCGATTTCGACGCGCACGTCCGCTTCTTCCTGGAGGAATTTATCGGTAAAGCGGCGTTTGGTGGCTGATGCCAGAGCCTGCTCCAGCGCGGTAAAAATAGTCTCGCGCGGAACGCTTTTCTCGCGTGCCAAAGCATCAACCAACAACAGAATTTCGCGACTCATTTCAAATACTCCTGCTTCGTTTCATTGTTTTTCTAAACTTCATTCAAGCGATGATCAGTACTGCGGAATCAGTCGCGCTTTGTCGATACTGCTGAACGGCACACGAATCAATTTCACACTCTCGACCGACTTTCCCGCACGCTTTGTCATCGGACGTTTTTGCGGTGCGCTCACCGGCTTGTCTGCCAGCATCAACGCGCCCTCGTCACCAGCGACACTAAACACAATCGTCTCGCCTTCCACCGCCGCGATCACGCCGTCAAAGCGCTTCCTGCCATCGACCATCGAATTGAGCCGCACCTTTACTGAAAGCCCAAGATATTGCTGGTAATGCGCCAAGGTTTTCAGTGGCCGATCCAGGCCCGGTGACGACACTTCCAGGCGTTCAAATTCAATGTTTTCGACCTCAAGCACGCGCGATAAATGGTTACTGACGCTCGCACAATCTTCGACACCAATGCCGTCCGGCTTGTCAATAAAAACGCGCATTAAACCACCGGCAGAGTGTTCAAAATCCACCAACTCGTAACCCAACCCCGTCACGCTCGCCGCAACAATCTCGTGTGATGCCAAATTAGCCGTCATCGGCTGCAAATCCTTCGATACAAATAAAAAATGGGCACGAGGCCCACAACAAAATACTTAGTCTCGTATGCTACCACGTACGTCACCAATGTTAAAGCCCCGCTGCGAAGACATTACCGCACAGTCGTCCAAAACATCGATATGCACATATGTTGCATAAATACGACAATTCGCAAATTTTATCGCGAACATGACCATCAAACGATAAACTTTATTGGCTTGTAACGTTCTATGGTGTCGCGCTGACACAATCAGCGAATGACGAACCGATATTTTATTTTGTAACCAACACAAGGCCTAAATGACGCATTCAAAAATGAAAGTGTTGCCACAAGCACTACTGGCAGCGCTAATTGTGACGCCGATGGCGTTTGCACAAGCACAAACCGCCATCCCGTCAGCGCAAAAAGTCGAAAAAATCGAAGTGACGGGATCCAACATAAAGCGCGTCGATTCCGAAACAGTCGCGCCGGTTCTG
>JAYVXF010000323.1:0-10378 GCA_043793345.1 Betaproteobacteria bacterium
CCCGCCTACGCGGGAATGACGGGACGCCGAGGTTTCATTGAAACACCAGCATTACCGCGCCTCACAGGCCAAAAGTGCTCCAGAAGCCGCACCAATGCTGGTGTTTTACCGAATGAAGTGAAAATTAACCAGCAAGCAAGTTTTTAATGATGAGGAACAAAATGTCTAAAGGGCACACGATCATGAAATCCCTACTCGCCAACATCGCATTGTTGTTGATGGCAGCGATAACTACCGACAGCAGTGCCACGGTCACCGCAGTAGCGGCCGGGACATTCCACAGTTGCGCGGTGGTCAACGGCGGGGTGCAGTGCTGGGGCGGTAACTTCAATGGCGAACTCGGCAACAACAGCATCGCGCAAAGTCTGGTTCCGGCGCAGGTGACTGGCCTTACCAGCGGTGTCACGGCGGTATCACCGGGGTCAGGCAGCCAGCAGAGTTGCGCGGTGGTCAACGCCGGGGCGCAGTGCTGGGGCCGTAATTTCAACGGCCAACTCGGCAACAACAACAACAGGGATAGTCTGGTTCCGGTGCAGGTGACTGGCCTTACCAGCGGTGTCACGGCGGTAGCGGCGGGCGACGGCGCCAGTTGCGCGGTAGTCAACGGCGGGGTGCAGTGTTGGGGCTTGAACTTCTATGGCGAACTCGGCGACAACAGCACCACGCAAAGCCTGGTGCCGGTGCAGGTGACTGGCCTTACCAGCGGTGTCACGGCGGTAGCGGCAAGCGGCAGCCACAGTTGCGCGGTGGTCAGCGGCGGGGTGCAGTGCTGGGGCAGAAACGTCTCCGGCCAACTCGGTAACAACAGCAACACGCAAAGTCTGGTGCCGGTGGAGGCAATTCCCCCCGGTAGCAATGTCACGGCGGTATCGGTGGGTGGATTCCACAGTTGCGCGGTGGTCAACGGCGGGGCGCAGTGCTGGGGCCAGAACTTCTACAGCCAACTTGGCAACAGCGGTACCACGGATAGCACTGTGCCGGTGCAGGTGACTGGCCTTACCAGCGGTGTCACGGCGGTAGCGGCGGGCCTGGCTCACAGTTGCGCGGTGGTCAACGGCGGGGTCCAATGCTGGGGCGGTAACGCCGGCTGCCAGCTCGGCAACAGCAGCATCATCACGCCAAGTAATGTGCCGGTGCAGGTGGCGGGCCTCACCAGCGGTGTCACGGCGTTAGCGGGAGGCAACGCGCACAATTGCGCGATAGTGAACGGCGGGTTGCAGTGCTGGGGCAATAACGGATCGGGTCAGCTCGGCAACAACAGCACGATGACGAGCTGTCTGCCAGTGGCGATTTTCAGCGGCGGCCCGTTCTCGCTCATCGCCGTGCAATCGCGCAAGCTCCACGGTTTGGTCGGTAGCTTCGATCTCACCATCGATTCGACCATCGCCATTAGTGGTGCCATCTCTGTCGAACCACGCACCATCGGCGCGGGTCACACCATCGTCTTCCAGTTCAGCGGGCCGGTAACGTCGGTGGGCGGGGTGAGTTCGCTGGACGCCAGTTCAACTGCGGTCGGATCGGCAACGTTTGGAGTCCCACCAATCCCCGGCAACGAAGTCGTGGTCACGCTCACCGGCGTGCCGGACAACCAGCGCGCGACCATCGCGCTGACCAACATCAACGGTGTGGCCACCATCAACGCGTCTGCGTCGATGGGCTTTCTGGTGGGTGACGTGAACAACACGCGCTCGGTCAATTCAAGCGACATCAGCGCCGTAAAGGCGCGCTCGGGACAGACCACCAGCGCGTTGAACTTCATGTTCGATGTGAATGCGTCGGGCGCGATCAACTCCTCCGACATCTCGGCAGTGAAGGCGCGGTCGGGATTGGTGTTGCCTTAGCAAGAGGAAACTTCTATTAACCTAAAATTTCCGTCATTCCCGCGAAGGCGGGAATCCAATTTCTTTGAGATACCACGACCCGATGAAAACTTGGATTCCCGCCTTCGCGGGAATGACGGGTTAATAGAAGTTGCCAAGAGAGAAATACAAGCATTGGCGCGCCTCGCAGGCCGCAAATGCGCCAGAAGCCGCACCAGTGCTAGTGTTTGACCGAATGAAGTGAGAATTAACCAGCAGGCAAGTTTTTAATGATGATGAACAAAATGTCAAAAAGGCACACGATCATGAAATCCCTATTTGCCACCATCGCGTCGGTGTTGATGCTCGCGGCGGCCAGCCTTGCGCAGGCGCAGCCGTTCGCCTACATCCCCAACAACGGCAGCAATAACGTCTCGGTGATCAACACCGTGACCAATATCGTCGTTGCCACGGTGCCGGTGGGAAGCTTGCCGGTTGGTGTCGCCGTTAATCCCGGCGGCGCGCGCGTCTACATTACCAATAGCAGCGGCAACAGCGTCTCGGTAATCGACACCGCCACCAACACCGTCACCGCCACGGTTCCCGTGGGAGCCTTCCCGCAGGGCGTCGCCCTCAACCCTGCCGGTACCCGCGTCTACGTGGCAAATAATGTCGCTGGCAACGTCTCGGTGATCGACGCCACCAACAACACCGTGGTGGCCACTGTGACAGTGGGAACCAGCCCGGTTGGTGTCGCCGTCAATCCCGCCGGTACGCGCGCCTATGTGACCAACAGTAGCGCAAGCGTCTCGGTGATCGACACCACGAACAACACCGTGGTCGCAACTATACCGTTGGCAAACAGTCCGGGCGGTATTGCCGTCAACCCGGCTGGTACGCGCGCTTACGTGCCAATCTCCAACATCAACACCGTCGCGGTGATTGACACCACCAACAACACGGTCCTCACCACTGTGGCGGTAGGACAGGCACCCCGTGCCGTCGCCGTCAATCCGGCCGGGACGCTTGTTTACGTCGCCAATAGCGGTGGCACGATCGTGTCGGTTATCAATACCTCCACCAACACCGTCGTCGCCACCGTGCCAGTGGGAACCGCCCCGCGCGGCGTCGCTATCAATCCCGCCGGCACGCGCGCCTATGTGGCCAACCAAGGCAGCAGCAGCGTTTCGGTGATCGACACCGCGACCAACACCGTGGTTGCCACCGTCCCAGTCGGAGCCAGCCCCATCGCCCTTGGCCAGTTTGTTGGCGGGCCTGTTCCCACCGTCCCCGGCGCCCCCACCGCCGCCACGGCGGTCGCTGGCGACGCTTCGGCGACGGTTTCGTACACGCCACCGGCGTTCAACGGCGGCTCGACCATCACCACCTACACGGCAACATCCAATCCCCCCGGCATTCAAGGCTTTGCGACTGGCGGGCCGATCATCGTCAACGGACTCACCAACGGCACGGCGTATACCTTCACGGTGACCGCGACCAACGGTGTGGGCGTGGGTCCTCCGTCAGCACCGTCAAACAGCGTAACGCCCGCTGCGGCGCTGGTGGCGTGCCAATTCATTCCCACCTCAGGTGCCTGGATCGTGCCGGCCAACTGGAGCAACTGCGCGTCAGGTAATGGCGTACCCGCAGGCACGCCCGGCACCGCCAATCGAGCCGACATTTTGGGCAAAACAGCTACATTGCCGACCGGCACACTGAACGTCGGCGACATCAATTTGTCGGGCACGGCCGTGATTCAGGGCACGGGTCTTTCCACCAGCACGCTCAATGTCGTCGCCGCAGGTTCCACGGCGTGGGGTATTGGTTCCTACACGTTTCAAAACATGACGGTGGTGTTTACCGGTTCGTTTCCGGTTGACGCACGCAACGGTTTATTGAGCGTCAATAACAGCGTGCTGGTGGTGTCGACGCCGTCAAGCGGGATCGCGGCCGGCGCGGTCACCATCACGGGGGTCGGCGCCAAAATTAGCAATGGCGGCGTTTTCCTGTTGAACACGTCATTGACCATGACGGCGGGTGGCGCGTTTGAAAATAATTCAGGCGCCTCCTTTTCCCCACAGGCACCGATTACGGTCAACGGCAGCTTCGTTAACCAGGGCGCATTCGTGACGCAAGCCGGTTTTCCCATTACGCTTGCCAATGCGGCCGCATTTTCGCAGCCGGCAGCGTCCGGGTTCATCGCCGGTGACGGCATCATTGCTGCAATCGGGCAAGTGTTGACGGTAGCGAACGGTTTGATTGTGGGCAGTGCCACGTTCAACGTGGGTACGCTTAGCAACACCGGTGCCGTCGTCGCTCCCACTAGTTTAGGCATGATCGGCACTGTCACCGTCAACGGCAACTACGTCAGCGGCCCCGCCGCGAGTGTGAATATTAAAATTGCCGCCGGTATGCCGTCGCCGGTCTCGGATCAGCTTGTCGTCTCAGGGACATCGACGCTCACCAACGGCATCGCCAATTTTGCCTATATCGATGCGGGGTTCGGACCCTATGTCCCGGTGCAAGGCAATACATTTAATTTCATCACAGCCGCTGCGACCGCCGGCACGTTTTCTTCGTTTACTTTTCCGCCGAGCGGTAATGTCGTGTCCCTTACCTACACGCCGACGGTCGTGCAGTTTGTGGTCGGCGCGCCGGTAGCTCCCGCTATCACCGTCGCGGGCACCACCACGTTCCCCAGCACCGCCGTGGGCGCCTCAAGCGGCGTGCAGGCCATCACCATCACCAACAGCGGCACGGGCACCCTCACGCTCAACAGCATCACGCACAGCAACGCGAGCGTGTTTCCGGATACGCTCGGCGGCCCCGCGCCGAACGCGACGCACTACTGCGGCTTTGGCTCGCTCGCAGGCGGCGTACCCAATACCGGCGTGCCGATCAATATCGCTCCCGCCGCGAGCTGCGTGTTGAACCTGATTTTTTCGCCCAACGCGGTCGGTGCGCTGACCGGTACCATCACCGTCAATTCCAATGCGCCGACCAGCCCGACCGCGATTGCGCTCTCGGGCACGGGATTGGCGGCATCTGCGCCGAGCATGACCGTGGCGTTTGCGCCGGCGACCGTTGCCGTCAACACCAATGCCGCGCTGACGCTTACGCTCACTAATCCAGCCGCGAGCTCGGCCTTCATCGGTAGCGGTAGCGTGACGATTCCCGCAGGTCTCACCGCCACGCCGCCGGGGTCAAATACCTGCGGCACTTTCGGCAGTGTTGGCGGTGGTGTTTATTCGTTCGGCATGGGATTCATTCCGGCGATGGGCAGTTGCACCATCGTGCTGACGGTGCAAAGTGCGACGCCGGGTGGCTATGCCGTCAGTGTTGCGCCTGGCGCACTCAATGCGGGCGGCGCCAATACCAACACCAGCGCTGCCACGCTCACGGTGACTGCCGCACCGGTCGGGCCGTTTGCGTATGTGCCGAATTTCGGAAGTTTCTCTGGCACCACGGTGTCGGTAATTGATACGGCAACTAACACCGTTGTCGCGACGGTGACGGTGGGTAACGGGCCGGTGGCAGCCGTCGTCAACGCCGCTGGCACGCGGGCGTACATCGCAAACCAGCAGGGCAACAGCGTTTCGGTGATCGATACCGCCACCAACACGGTCGTGGCCACCGTGCCGGTGGGCTCGCAGCCTGCCGGGATCGCGGTCAATCCGGCCGGCACGCGTTTGTACGCACCGAATCAGACCAGCAACAACTTGACCGTGATCGACGCGACCACCAACACCGTTATCACCACCGTGGCGGGTCTGGCGTTCCCGGTTGGCGCGGTGGTGAATCCCTCTGGCAGCAGAGTTTACGTGACGACATTCTCCAGTAATGCAGTTGCGGTGCTTGACACTGCCACCAACGCCGTCATCGCCACCATCCCGGTGTGCGCGTCACCGTTCGTGCCGGTCATCAACCCAACGGGCACGCGGGTCTATGTGGACTGCACCAGCGGCACCGTCTCGGTGATTGATACCGCGACCAATCTTGTCGCGGCGACTGTTCCGGTCGGCACCAACGCGCGCGGCATTGCCGTCAATCCAGCCGGCACGGCCGTGTACGTGGCAAACAATGGCAGCAATACGATTTCCGTGATCAGCACGGCGACCAACACGGTCACCGCGACCTTACCGTCACCGGGCGGCCCGCTGGGCGGCGCGTTCAATCCCGCAGGCACGCGTTTTTACGTTGCCAACAGTAGCGCCAATAGCGTCTCGGTATTTGATACGGCCACCAATAGTCTTGTTGCAACCGTGCCCGTCGGCGCAAATCCATTCGGCATCGGCATCGTGCCCGCTGCGGTAGGACCCACGCCCATTGTCTCGCTGGTTCCCGGCGCGCTCGCCTTCGGCACGCGCACCTTGAGCACCACCAGTCCGCCGAGCACGGTGGCGCTGGGGAATGCAGGCACCGCACTGCTGACGATTACGAGCATCACCGCCAGCGGCGACTATGCGTTTACCACCAGTTGTCCATTGGCGCCGAGCACGCTGGCGGTCGGTATTGCCTGCCCGATCAACGTCACCTTCACGCCACTGGCGGTGGGCGCGCGTCCCGGCAGCATCACGATTGTGAGCAACGCCCCCGGTTCTCCGCACACCATCGGACTTTCCGGTACCGGCAGCGGAGGAGCCGTACCTAACGTAAGCCTGGCCCCCGCCGCACTCGCCTTCGGCACACAGACGGTCAACACCGCGAGTGCATTGCGAAGTGTGGTCGTCAGCAACACCGGCTTCGCCAACCTCCTCATCAGCAGCATTGGCATCAGCGCGCCCTTCAGCCGGGTGCCACTGGGTGCGGCGATACCACCCGATTGTGGCGGCTCGGTGGCACCGGGCAACAGCTGCCAGATTGGCGTCATCTTTTCCCCCGCCAGCGGCGGCCCGCTGACCGGCCAGATCAGCATCATCGACAACGCCACCGGTAGTCCGCGCACAGTCGGATTAAGTGGCACCGGCGTAGCGGTCCCGGTCGCGGTGATCAGCGCCAGTGCGGTGCTGGCCTTTGGTGACCAGGTGATCAACAGCGCGGCGAGCGTGCAGAATCTCATCATCAGCAACACCGGCACCGCAACGCTTAACATCAGCGCGATCACGCTCACCGGCACCAATGCGGCCAACTTCACCCTTACCGGTCAGAGTGGCTGCGTAAGTGTCGCGCCGGGAGGCAACTGCACGCTGCCCGTCACCTTCGCCACCACCACCGTTGGTGCCAGGACCGCACAGGTCAACATCACCAGCAACGCGCAGAACGCCGCACTCGTCAACACGGTGAGTCTGACCGGCAACGGCATCCTCGCCCCACGCCCGGTGGTGAATGTCACGGCGACGGCGATTGGCTATGGCAACGTCATCTTTGGTGGTGCGACCCCGAACCAGATCGTCACACTGACCAATAGTGGGGGGCAGGCGATGAACATCCCGAGCATTGTGGTCACGGGTGACTTTATGCAGATGAACAACTGCGGAACCGGCCTGGCCTCGCTCGCCAGTTGCACCATCAGCATCATATTTGCGCCGCTAGGGCAGGGCGTGCGATTCGGTGAACTCATACTCACCAGCAGCGCCACCAGCAGCCCGGACCGGATCCAGCTCTCCGGTACCGGCTGCCGCTGGTTCAGCCAGGCGCAGAGCAGGCTCTTCCTGACCAGTTGCGGGTCATAATTTTTGCGCCACTTCCGACGGCTCGTCGTTCGCCGGGACGACGAGTTTCAGGGGTTTTGATAAACCCCAGCACCGGCGAGCCTCGTAGCCCGAAGCACCGCCACAAGCCGCGCCAATGGTGGAGTTTTGTTGGCCAATTTACCAGACCTCGAACTGGCGGCATTGACCACCTCATTCGAACACTGTAAATTCAGATCGCGTCGGCAGACAGTGAGCGACATCAGTCAGTCGTGGATCGCGATTGCACTGAACAAGAAATTACCAATGCACTGCTGAGCCGGCGTCGGAACCGCATTGCGGGTCGTTAGCGCACACAACAGGGAGAGCACGCATGGACGCACCACGCATCGTTCGGTTTTTATCTATTACGGTCGTCGCGCTACTTGCCTCTGCGGCCGGCATTCAAAACGCACTCGCGCAATGGACTTTTCGCGCCTCGCCCGACCCGATAGTTCGCAACGTCAGCGTGTTTGCGAATACGCCGGCAACAGGCACGAATACATTGATCGCTTCAACGCTGACCGACGGGATGTTCAAGGGTACCGAAACGACGACGGGAACGACGTGGCAAAAAATCGGCACTGGAATTCCGATTGTGCAAATGCGCGCGCACGCGACGGTATCTTCATCGATTTTTTATGCGGCTTCACAAGGCGCGGGTGTGTTTAGCACCATTGATGGGGGCGCGAGTTGGGTCGCGGTCAATGGCAACGGTGCAACCGCGCTGCCTTGTCTGGACGTTCGCACCATTGCAATACCCGTCACGACGACACCGCGCACACTGCTCGTGGCGACCTTTTGCAGAAACAACAGCGGCGTCTTCCGCGGTATCGACGATGGCGTGAATCCGGTGGTGTGGACGCGTTTGGGTCCAGCAGCAGGGATCGCAAATTCGCTCCCTGGTGACGTGCAGTCGTCTGCGCTCACCCGTATCGGCTCTGGCCCAACCACCATCCATTTCCTTGCCACCGCCAACTACGGCATATTCAGAAGCGGAGACGATGGCGCGACCTGGGTGTCGGCGAACAATGGAATCACCGGTAGCAGTAATGCGTTCAACGTGAGCTTTAGCGGATCAACGGCTGCGGACTCGAACAATGTGCTTGCCTACATGCACGGCAGCGGCATTTACCGCTCGACCGATAGTGGCTCGAACTGGACTCCCTCCAACGGCGGCCTTCCAGCAAATTTCGCGGGCCTCGGTGGCATCAATCGTGAATCCCTGCAGATTCTCTACATCGGCCTCGATAAAGCAGGCGTGTACAAAACCATCGATGGCGGCCTGAACTGGACTGCCTGGGGCATCACTGCGGCCGACGGCAGCGCCACCTACACGCGTGGGATCACGAGCACCGCAACCGCCGGCACCTACTACCTCGCCACCCTTAACGGCATCAAGAAGACCATCAACGATGGTGTGACTCTTCAAGGATTGGGCAACATGTCGGGCGGACGCATCAATGCCGTCACGCATGATCGCGACAATCCGAGTATTGCGTATCTTGCGCTGCACTTTCCGATCAGGATCAACTACATCTACGGCGACTACAACAACAACGCCACGTTCACGCCGATCGAGAGCGGCATCACCGGTGCCACGACAGACGGCGTGGTTTATCAGGACCGCCTGACACCGGCCACGCTCTACGTTTCCACCAATAATCGCGGCATTTTCAAGAGCACCAACAGCGGCGCGTCATTCACTGCCATCAATAGCGGTCTGCCGAATATGATCGGCCAGATTAACCGGCTTGCCATCGACCCCGTCAATTCGCAGATCCTGTATTTAGGATTGGGCGACGCGGCGGGAGTATACAAGAGCACCAACGGTGGCGTGAGCTGGTTGCCATCGAGCGTCGGCTTGTCTTCGTCACTCGCCTTGTCGATCAACCACGTCACGGTTGACGGCAACAATCCCGCCACCGTCTGGGTTGCCACCGGTGCTGGCGTGTTCAAGTCCACCAACAGCGGAGCGAATTGGACGCTGATGTACTCGGCCGTGGATGGTGCCGGCTCTGCGTTGCCCACTGCTATCGTGCGTGTGCGCCAGGGAAATTTCAATGAAATCTATATCGCCAACAACCATGCGAATGCCAACGGAACGTTGACGGCGAGTTCCGGCATCCATCAGAGTCTCGATGGGGGTGCTACCTGGACCAACATCCTGCAAAATCAGCGGGGCTCGCAGGTTCGTGTCACCACCTCCGGCACCATCTATGCCGGCGCCTCGGCCCAGATCGGCAACCCGGCGGTTTATTTGTCCACCAACGGCGGAACTTCTTTTACGTCCTATTCGACCAACCTGCAGGGCAGCGATATTCGCAGCTTGGGTTTTGCGGCTGATGACAGCGCGGTAATTTCACTATCGTTGGAGAACGGTTTCTACACCAACGATGCGGTTCCAACGCCGCCTACGGTCGCAGTGTCCACAGCCATTGCCGAGGCACCTTTTGTGATGACCACGCTCTACTTCGACCCGCAGGCGACCAATACCACCAGTGCAGTGAAGGCGGTCACTGTGACGAACAACAGTGTCATGACGGCGAATATCACCGGGTTCGGTACCAATAACAACGAGTTCACAGTGCAAAGCCATACCTGCGGGTCTGCTCTCGCACCGGCGGCATCCTGCACGGTGAATGTCGTTTTCAGTCCATCCAATATCGGCGACAGAAGCGGCACGCTTACCGCCGCCGGCCCTGTCTCCGGCATAGCCGTCCCACTGGGCGGCATCGGCACCGGCGCACAACCCGCCGGCCTGTACTCGATGATTCCCGGCATGGTACCTGCCTATCCCGGGCTGGCCAATACCGCAAACCTGCGCGAATTGAGTTTCGGCAATCAGGCAATCGGCACGTCACGCACGCTTTCCTTCGACTTGAAAAGTATCGGCAGTGTTCCGTTGAA
>JAYVXF010000324.1:0-10358 GCA_043793345.1 Betaproteobacteria bacterium
CCGCGAAGGCGGGAATCTAAGTTTGCCTTCGTTACCTTGGATTCCCGCCTTCGCGGGAATGACAACCCCTGATTTGAAACTGTCGCCATTATTTCTGACTGATGAGTGAATCAACGCCATGCACAGCAAAGACGCAATGCTCACCCGCGCCGAAGAAATCGAGGCCACCCAGCCCGCAGAAGCCGCGCAATTATTCGTAAGCGTCCTCGCACTCGATCCCGCCAATCTCACCGCGCACAATGCCTTGGAGCGCCTGCACGCGCCGCAACGCTACAGCCGCTGGATGCAGGTTAATTGTGTGATCGATTCGCGCGACGATATTTTTCGTTTTTTTGCCAATCACGAAATCGCGAAAAATCCGATTCGCGAATATCTTGCCGACGGCTGGCGCACCTTGTCGGAGCTGATGCTGCTTCTTGAAGCGGTGGATCGGCCGCTGTTGAAAACGCAAAGCGTACTCGAATTCGCCGCCGGCTTCGGACGCTTCACCCGACACTTGGTGAAAGTATTGCCGGGGCACGTAACTTGCAGCGACGTGATGCCCGGCAGCGTTGGTTTTTTGCGTGAGCAGTTTGGCGTTGAAAGTTTTCAGTCGTCGCACGATCCGGAACAAGTCGTCGCACCCGACAAGTACGATCTGGTGTTTGTGTTGTCCATGTTTACGCACCTGCCCACCCGCATGTGGGCACCGTGGCTGCATGCGCTCGCAGGCACGGTCAAGCCCGGTGGACTGCTCGTCTTCAGTGTGCATAACGAAGACGTGGCGAAAGAAATCGGTGTGGTATTCGATGAAGAGGGGACACACTTCATCAATAGCAGTGAATCGCCGTCAATTGACGCCGAAACCTACGGCACCACGTTCACGACGAAAAAATTTGTCGACGACAGCGTCAGCAGCGTATTTGGTGCCAAGCCGCTTCTCTACAAACCGCAAGGTTTCTGGAACGGACAGGATGGCGTGGTGGTTCGCCTGTAACGGCTGGTCACTTTTCCGCTGTTTCGTTTTACATGTTCCGTGCCATAATTTTCATCACTCCATCGCACACAGAGCGCCAATATGGCCGTCAACTACATTCTTCCCACCCACGCATCGCTGCACCCGGTCAACGGCGTCACGCTGGGCGTCGCCAAAGCCCATGTGAAGAAGCCCGACCGCAAAGACATGCTGGTCATTGCGCTGGCGCAAGGCGCGATGGCGGCGGGGGTATTTACACAAAACCGTTTTTGCGCCGCGCCCGTGGTCGTGTGCCGCGAACATTTGAAACGCGGCACCGACATTCGCGCACTGGTTGTCAATACCGGTTGCGCCAACGCCGGTACGGGTGATCGCGGCTTCACCGACGCAAAAACAACCTGCGACGTCGTTGCGCATGCGCTCGGCTGCGCGCGGCATCAGGTGCTGCCGTTTTCGACCGGCGTGATCCTCGAACATTTGCCGATGGATAAAATCGTCACCGGCATCCCGCAATGCGTGGCCAATCTCACGCCAACCGGCTGGTTCGACGCCGCGCACGCGATCATGACCACCGACACCGTTCCCAAGGCGGTGTCCTGCCAAGTCGACATCGATGGCCACACCGTCACCATCACCGGCATCTCCAAAGGTGCGGGGATGATTGAGCCGAACATGGCAACCATGCTCGGCTTTATCGCCACCGATGCCGTGGTTGGCGACGATGTGCTGAAAGACATGGTGAAGGCGGCCGCTGCAATATCGTTTAACGCCATCACCATCGACGGCGACACCTCGACCAACGATTCGCTGATCCTGATCGCGACCGGCAAAGCAGGCAATCCGCCGATCAATGGCGAGGGCACTGAAGAATATGTGAAGCTGCAGCTCGCGGTAAATGACGTCGCGGTCGCACTCGCGCAGGCGATTGTGCGCGACGGCGAGGGCGCGACAAAATTCATGACCATTCGTGTCCACGATGGCAAGACCCACGCCGAATGCATGAAGATCGGCAAGGCGATCGCCAATTCTCCGCTGGTGAAAACCGCCTTTTTTGCCAGCGACCCGAATCTCGGCCGCATTCTCGCCGCCATCGGTAACGCAGGTGTGAATGATCTCGATACCGATCTCATCAAGCTTTATTTGGGCGATGTGCTGGTGGCAGAGCGCGGCGGACGCGCGGCGAGCTATCGCGAAGAATTGGGCTCGGCCGTCATGAAAGAAAGCGAAATCCTCGTGCGCGTGGAGCTGAGCCGAGGCGCACAATCAGCGACCGTATGGACCTGTGATTTCTCCTACGACTACGTGAAGATCAACGCGGATTATCGTTCCTGATGTTTTCCAAACTTGATCGCGTGCTGGCGCGCGTTGAAGCACTGTTGGCGCGCGTGGAGCTTCATCTTCCCGCAGGCAATCGGGAGCCTGATTGGAAAAAATTCATTGCCTATCGCTGGCGTCGTGAGCAGACGATGCTCGGTCGACGCGGCGTGCTGGTGGGTGTTGCGCATCCGCACGTGATTCGGCTGAGTGACCTCAAAGACATTGACGAGCAAAAATCGCGCATCGAAAAAAACACCCGTCAATTTGTGATGGGACGTGCCGCCAATAACGTGCTGCTCACCGGCGCGCGTGGCACCGGCAAGTCCTCGCTCGTCAAAGCGGCGTTGCAGGAATTTGCCAAACAAGGTCTGCGCCTGATTGAAGTGGATCGCGCCGACATGGTCGATCTCCCTGACATCGCCGATTTGATTGCCGGCCGGCCCGAGCGCTTCATTATTTTCAGCGACGATTTATCGTTTGAAGCCAACGACCCCGGCTACAAAGCCTTGAAGTCGGTACTCGATGGCGGCATCGCCTCGACCAACGACAATCTGCTCGTCTACGCGACCAGCAATCGCCGCCATTTGATGCCGGAAAAGATGAGTGAAAATCTCGACAGCAAACACACCGAGGATGGCGAAATTCATCCGGGTGAAACCACTGAAGAAAAAATTTCTCTCTCTGAGCGATTCGGTTTGTGGTTGTCGTTTTATCCGTTTGATCAGCAGGAGTATTTGGATATTGTCACGCACTGGGTGTCGGTGCTGGGGGGCAGCCGCGTGACGGCGGGTGCGTTGCCCGCCGAGGTAAAAGCCGCCGCCTTGTTGTGGGCACTGGAACGCGGCTCACGCAGCGGTCGCGTCGCGTATCAGTTCGCGCGTGATTGGGCGGGCGCGCATGCAGTGGTGAAAAAAAGTGCGGTAAAAAAACGCGCGGTGCAATCGTCACGCAAGAAATGACCGAAAAAATCACCGAAGTCGCCGTCGCCGTGTTCATCAAAGCCGACGGCAGTTTTCTGCTCTCATCGCGCCCCATCGGTAAACCCTATCCCGGCTACTGGGAATTTCCCGGCGGCAAGATCGAGCCGGGCGAATCGGTGTTGCAAGCGCTCCAACGCGAGCTGATGGAAGAGTTGAACGTCGCCATCACGCGAGCGACGCCGTGGTTCACCTTCATGATGCGCTACACCCACGCCACCGTGCGGCTGCATTGCTGGCGCGTGCGTGAATGGCACGGCGAAATGCGCGGCATGGAAGCGCAGCAATTTACGTGGCAGCGGCGCGGTGCGATTACGGTTACGCCGGTGTTGCCGGGCTGCGTGCCGATTTTCAACGCGTTGGCATTGCCAGCTGTTTACGCCATCACCAATGCGAGTGAGATCGGCATCGACGCGTATTTGAAGCGCCTTGAACACGCGCTTCAACATGGCTTGAAGATGATTCAGGTTCGCGAAAAAAACATGTCGCGCGATGCGTTGACTACATTCGCGATACAGGTGTTGGCGCGTGCATATGTGTACGGTGCGAAGGTGCTGATCAATAGTGATATTGCATTGGCCAGCGAGCTTGGTGCCGATGGCGTACACCTGACCGCGCTGCAGTTAAGTGAATGCCGCAGCCGGCCGGCGTTTGCGCTGGTGGCGGCGTCCAGCCATTGCCGCGCGGAAATTGACCGTGCGGCGGAATTGAAATTCGACTTTGTCGTGTTGGGCGCCGTGAAGCAAACGCACACGCATCCGCTGCAACCGCCATTGGGTTGGACAAATTTTTCAGCCATCGTGAACGCGACACCGCTACCGGTGTACGCGCTCGGCGGTTTGACGATTGCGGACATGGATGAGGCGATGGCGCATGGCGCGCATGGTGTGGCGATGCAACGTGGCGTACCAGCATAAATTAACGTAGAACGCCATTTGGCGAGGTGTTTCAGCCACAATATGCCCGTAAAGCGCACCAGTGCTAGTGTTTGCCTCCGTTTTAGATGGACGATGCACCGCCTAGGCATAGCCACGCGATGCCCGACCCCGTCGTTCACATCGACATGCAAAGCGGATGCGTTGAACAAAATGTTTTCCGTCTCTGCGCCACCGCTTGAAAAAATCACGCCATAAAAAACCCGGCGCCGCATGCGCGACGCCGGGTTTATTTTGTCGAACAACAAATGCGCGTGAAATTATTTCGGCATGATCACGCTGTCGATGACATGAATCACGCCGTTGTCTGCGGCGATATCGGTCTTCACGACGTTGGCGTTATCCACTTTCACATGGCCACCGTCGGCCGTGATTTTTAGCGATTTGCCGTTGGCGGTGGGTACATCGCCCGGCTTCACGTCTTTGGCCATGATTGCGCCCGGTACCACGTGATAGGTGAGAATTTGCGCGAGCTTGTCTTTGTCTTTCAACAAGGCATCCAGTGTGCCTGGCGGTAGCTTGTTGAAGGCATCATCGGTTGGTGCGAACACCGTAAAGGGGCCCTTGCCTTTAAGTGTCTCGGTCAATCCTGCGGCGTCGATGGCGGTCACCAACGTCTTGAACGAGCCTGCCGAAGTGGCGGTTTCGATGATGTCTTTTGCGGATGCGTTAATGGCAAACAACATCGCGGATACGGCTACAATTTTACGAATAGGCTGCTTCATGTACATCTCCTGTCATAGTGGAATTTCCCGCGTTCCGCCACCGGCTGGCGCCGTTCACCCAGCAAAAGAAGGGGATGTAAAATCCACCGGCAATCGAACGGCAAAACAACAAGTGACGCGCTACAACGCGAGTGCAGTTTAGGAACAAGCTCGTTGGGAAAAGTTCCGAAAAATAAATAATCGCACTATTAAACAGGGACTTAAAAGGCAAAAAAGATCTGCGGGCAAATTGCGTGGATGTTGCCTCTGTCGTGAATTTGTCGCCTAACGCAGACACATGCCAACCGTGCGCATCGAAAAATGTTTATCGATCAGCTCTACAAAACGTAGCGCGCCAAATCCTCGCTTTGCGCGAGCTCGCCCAGTTTTTCATTGACGTATTCAGGCGAAATTTCGAACGCCGCACCTTGCGAGGCGGTATCGAAAGAAACTTCTTCGAGAAGTTTTTCCATCACGGTATATAAGCGCCGCGCGCCAATATTCTCGGTTTTTTCGTTCACCGAAAACGCGATCTCGGCGATGCGTTTTACGGTCGCCGGCGGGAAGGATAATTCCACCGCTTCCGTTTTCAGCAGCGCCTGATATTGTTTGGTGAGGCAGGCATCGGTCTTGGTGAGGATGGCTTCGAAATCATCGACCGACAGCGACTGCAACTCGACGCGAATCGGCAGCCGGCCCTGCAATTCAGGAATCAGGTCGGATGGTCTGGCGAGATGGAATGCGCCCGACGCGATGAATAAAATGTGATCGGTTTTCACCATGCCGAATTTTGTCGAAATGGTCGTGCCCTCGATCAGCGGCAGCAGATCGCGCTGCACACCCTGCCGCGACACATCTGCACCCTGCATCTCGGAACGACTGGCGATTTTGTCGATCTCGTCGATGAAAACAATGCCGTTTTGTTCGATATTTTTGAGCGCGGCGATTTTGGTTTCTTCATCGTTGACGAGCTTCATCGCTTCTTCGTCGGTGAGCAGTTTCACCGCTTCCCTGACGGCGACCTTGCGGGTTTTTTTCCGCGTGCTGCCCATGTTGTGGAACATGCCCTGAATTTGCTGGGTCAGCTCTTCCATGCCGGGCGGACCAAAAATTTCCATGTTGCCCGACACAGCGGCGACTTCGATTTCAATTTCGCGATCATCGAGCTTGCCCTCGCGCAGCATCTTGCGAAATTTTTGGCGCGTGGTGTTGTCCGACGTTGCGCTTTTGCCTTCAATGCCCTCGGTCGCTTCGCCCTCTTTGGCCTTGCCGTAAAAATCAAAGTTGCGCGCCTCCGGCAGCAGCGCATCGAGCACCCGCTCCTCGGCATGTTCCTCGGCGAGATGGCGCACCTTTTGCGCTTCCTGCTCGCGGCCTTGTTTCACAGCAATTTCGGCAAGGTCGCGAATGATCGAATCCACATCGCGGCCGACGTAGCCGACCTCGGTGAATTTAGTCGCTTCAACTTTCAGGAAAGGCGCGTTCGCAAGCTTGGCCAGTCGTCGCGCAATTTCGGTTTTGCCGACGCCGGTCGGCCCGATCATCAGAATATTTTTTGGCGTGATTTCATTGCGCAAAGGTTCAGGCACCTGCATGCGCCGCCAGCGGTTGCG
The DNA here is from genome assembly GCA_043793345.1 of Betaproteobacteria bacterium. Classification (GTDB taxonomy): domain Bacteria; phylum Pseudomonadota; class Gammaproteobacteria; order Burkholderiales; family Usitatibacteraceae; genus UKL13-2. The sequence continues at coordinate 6,502 of JAYVXF010000324.1, forward strand.
TAACGCGATCGCAACCGCGCGCTTGGCGGCTGATTGGCCGACGATGTGTTTATCGAGTTCGGAAACGATTTCTTTGGGGGTCATGTGGGGTAGTGATAGGTGAAGGTTGACTCCTTCCCCCGGCTACGGGGGAAGGAGGCGCCGCAATTTGTAGGTTGGGTCAGACGCGCAGCGGTTTAGCCCAACAACGGTGTCTGAATTTACGACCGCATGTTGGGCTACGGCTGCGCCTAACCCAACCTACGCATCGTCAATCAAGTGTTTCAATCGTATGATTTTGATTCGTATAAATACACAGGTCACCCGCAATGGTGAGCGATTTTTTGACAATATCGGCGGGAGTGAAATCGGTATTTTGCAGTAGCGCAATCGCGGCCGCTTGCGCATACGCGCCGCCTGAGCCGATGGCGAGCAGGCCGAGCTCGGGCTCGAGCACATCGCCCGTGCCGGTGATGATGAGCGAGCTGGTGCGGTCAGCCACGGTGAGCATGGCTTCGAGGCGGCGCAGTATGCGATCGGTGCGCCAGTCTTTGGCAAGCTCGATCGCCGAGCGCATGAGATGGCCTTGATGTTTGTCGAGCTTGGACTCGAAGCGCTCGAACAATGTGAACGCGTCCGCGGTCGCACCGGCGAATCCGGCCAGCACCTGATCTTTGTACAGCCGTCGCACTTTACGCGCGGTGGCCTTCACGACAATATTGCCGAGCGTAACCTGGCCGTCGCCGCCCATCGCGACTTTGTCGCCGCGTCGTGCCGAGAGAATGGTGGTGCCGTGGAATTGTTCAGCTTGCATACGAGAGCTTGCAGTCAATGATTATGGAAAGGGAGCTTCTATTAACCTAAAATTTCCGTCATTCCCGCGTAGGCGGGAATCCAATTTCGTTGAGATGTCACGACCTTATGAAAACTTGGATTCCCGCCTACGCGGGAATGACGGGTTAATAGAAGTTTCCGAAAGCCAAACACCAGCAAAGACGCGGCGTTCCAGCTATAAATGGCCTGAAAGCCGCGCCAGTGCTAGAGTCACACCGATTTTTTTCGCATCAGAATCGCGTGCTTGGACATGCCAAAAACTTCCAGCAGCGCGGCGACCAATTCATTCAGATTGGAAAGGATGACGCGCTTTTGTGAAAGTTGGATCGCGCGAATCGCCTCGAAAAATTGTCCGGCAACGGCGAAATCGATGCGCAACAGGCCGCTCATATCGATCAGCACTTCCTGTTTGGAGCTGGCAAAAACCGCCAGTTGTTGCAACATTTCTTTACTGGTCGCGCCGATCACGCCGTTCAGCATAAAGCCGCCGTGCGTCGAGCTCTCTGCATCCTTGTCGGGATCCAGCGCGCTGTCGGTGGCGCCTGCCGGTCGCACGATGTCCTCCCACGGCGGCGGCGACATTTCGAAGGCGATTGCATATTCGAGCCCGAGCTCCTCGTAATCGTCCACGCGTCCATCGAGAATCGTCAGCTCGAACAGCAGCGACCACCAGCCGCGTGTGCTCGACGGCGGCGCGCCGCTTGCCTCGTTGATGCTCGCCTTCAGCATCGCCGAAAAATCTTCCGGCCCGTTGGCCCAAAGATGAATCCTGGCGCGGCGAAGGCGCTGAAACACGATTGAAAACAGCTCGGCTTCCTCGGCCAGAATCGATTTGACCTTGCTGAATTCGATGCGACAGGTGCCGATATTCTTGGCGAAGTCTTCGAAGCGATCAATCTCGGCCAGTAGCGCGCCGTCGAGGTCGGGTGTCATCACGAACAAATCTTTTTGTTCGCGTTTTTCTTTGCGACGCGGATCGTTGCTGCCGCCGTCGGATTTCCAAATCGGCGGCGAGCGCTCAAATTTCACCGTGAACAGCATCGACAAGGCGTCGAATTCAGTTCGATGATGCGTGAGCTGATACAAATCGAACAGCATCAACCAGGTGCGGATGCTCGACTTGCCGGTCTCCGTTTTCATGTGCTCTTTGAGCGTTTCGCGGGCGGCATCGTAGTAGTCGGCTGCGTACAAAATCGCCGCTTCGTAGATGACCGGAAAGTTACTGGCATCCGGCGATAACTGCTCGCTGGTAAATGCGCCGGTCGCGCTCGCGCTTGCGTTTGCGGCCGTCTTTGCCGCCAGCGTGCCGCCAGCACCTGGCACGGTCGACAGGCGCGGCGACTGTCCGGGTTTTGCGGGAGATGATGGGCCCGCCATCGTCACTTCACCGTCTCGGCGTTGGTGAGCCGGTAAAACAAATATTCGTCGTTCACCAGTTCCAGCTTGCCGCGCATCACGATTGGCTCCCATGGCGAATAGTCCACCGGATTTTTAGCGACCACTTCGATCATCGAGTCGGGACCCTGATTGACGCAGAAAGGGCAGTGCGTTGGCAGCGGTGAAATCAGAAAATGTGTCTGCTTCTGGCTGGTAGACAAGGGCAGCACATAACCGTAAACCTTGACTTCTTTATTATCGAGCTCTTTTATTTGCGGGCTGAATTCGGGCCGCATTGCCGCCGCTTTCGCACCTTTTTGTTTCGCATCGACCAGCTTCACCTGGCGCAAAAGCTGCCAGCCAATCGTGCCGGGCGGCAGCGGATCTTTGCCGACATAACTCAATAATTGTTCATCGGTAATTTTGCCCGCTGCCTCGACCGCCGCCGCCTGACTCGCCGGGAAAAAGCAAATTAACGCGAACAAGGTCGCCAACATCGCGATGGCCGCGCGGTGCAGAAAGTTAAAACGAAAATGGTGTCGTTGCATCAGCTAACTCTCAAGGATGGTTGCTTTGCTGCATCACGCGCCCTCGGCAGTGGCGCGACTCAATAATTGCGGCAGCGCATTTCGATACGCCCGCCAGGCCGGAAATACGCCCGCTAACACCGCGAGGCTCATCGCACCAGCAACTACCCAAAACTCCTCACGGATGAGTGTAAAACCGGTTAGTGAAAGCCGCTGGTTTTTTTCGAGTGCAACGCCGATCCACTCTGCACCCGCATGCCCGATGATGCCACCAAGTATAACCCCCGCAACGCCCAGCGCTGCGCCTTCGGCGATGATGGTCAGAAACACGGTGGCACGACTGGCGCCCAACACCCGCAACAGCGCCAGATCGGCGCGGCGTTCATCGAGCGCGTTCATGAGCGCCACAAAAATGCCGAGCGCTGCGCACAGCATCATGATGACGGCGAAACTTTTTAACACCGTGATGCCAACACCCAATAAATTAAACAGCCGCGCCATTTCCATCGCAGGGGCTGCCGCCTGCAATGCCGTACTGCCATTCACCCGGCGCGGGAACGACGCGGCCGCCATTGGCGTGGCGTACTGGATCAGGTATGCAGTGACCTCTTTGCTCTGAGCCTTAAGCGCTTGGTCATGCATTTCCCACACGCTCTCGACGGCGGTAAGGATGACGCGGTCGATGACCGAGCCGGTAGGTTTGAGCACACCGACGACTGTGTACAAATGATCAGCATGGTCGCCGCCGCCGTCGGTCAGCCCGTGCGCGCCCGCGAACGACTTGCCCGCATTGAGACCAGTGACGCGCGCCACCTCCGCACCGACCACCGCCTCCAGTGGCGCGTTCCACTGCCGACCACTTTGCAGCGAAGCGCCGTAGAGCTCTAGATAGGCGGCGTTGGTGCCGACGATGCGAAAAGTTTTATAGCTATCGCCCAGTGCAAGCGGGATGGCTTTTTTTACGACCGGTTGCGCGATCACCGTTGCGGCCTCGGCAACATCAATATTGCCGGTTGGAATATCGATTTGAAATACCGTCGACAACACCAGTTGCAGCGGGCTGCCTTTGGCACCGATGACCAGATCGATGCCCGCCGCGTCGCGATCCATGCGCTGCTCGATTTGCGAGAGCGTCAAGGC
>JAYVXF010000325.1:0-10304 GCA_043793345.1 Betaproteobacteria bacterium
TCGACGATAAATTGCTGCCCCAGCGCTTCGGACAAGAGCTGCCCAACCTGGCGCGCGACCGTATCGGTGGCGCTGCCCGCACCGAACGGCACGACCATCTTCACCGGTTTATTCGGATATGGTTGCGCGCAAACGCTGCTTGCAACCCAAATCAGTGACGCGATCAGAAATCGATTTGACATTTGCTTCTCCTCCTTTTCATTCGGATACCGCGCCAACAGTTGACAAAGTTTACTGCCGCGACTTGTTGGTGTTCAGAAGTATTTGAACATTACACAGCAGTCAGGAATATTGACGACGATACCATCGTGCACCGTCATTCCCGCGAAGGCGGGAATCTAAGTTTGCCTTCGTTACCTTGGATTCCCGCCTTCGCGGGAAAGACAACCCCTGATTTGAAACTGTCGCCATCATTTCTGACTGATGAGTAAATCACCAGCACTGGCGCGCCTTCTCAGCCATTTTAAGCCCGCAAGCCGCGCCAGTGCTAGAGTTTTCAGCCGCTATCTACGCCTTACCGTCTCCACACCCGCCACCTCACTCACCGCGCGCAACACGCGCTGCAAATGCTCGGCCAATCGCACTTCGACCGTGAAGCGCATCGACGCCCGATTGCCGCGCGATTGCGTGTTCACACCGACCACATTCACGCGCTCATGCGAGAGCGCTTCAGACACATCGCGCAGCAAACCCTGTCTGTCTTCTGCCTCCAATTCAAAATCAGCCAGAAACGGCTGGTCACCGGTGTTGCCCCATTCGGCCGGCATCAAACGTTCGCGTTGCTCGGTGGTGAGCCCAATGATGTTCACGCAATCAATGCGATGCACCGTCACACCGCGTGCCTTGGTCACGAAGCCGATGATCGCGTCCGGCGGCACCGGTTTACAGCACTTGGCAACCATCGTTGCAATATTGTTTACCCCGAGCACGACAACGCCGCTGGAGGATTTTGAGGTTGCGGCAGATGCGCCAAGCCCAAGCATTGGCGCGGCTTCTGGCTCGGTTACCGCTACCGTTTTTGCAGTGTTGAGGTCACGCAATTCACGTATCGCAGTCTCGATCTGGTGCGGTGTGATTTCGTTGTGACCGATTGCGGCAAGGCATTCGTCGAGCTCTTTGTGTCCCAACGCGGCGGCGATTTTTTCCAGCGCCAGCGAAGTCGCACCGGCGCGCGCCAGTTCGCGCTCCATCGCCTGACGGCCATGCGCGACATCGACTTCAAAATACTCCTGACGAAACCACGCCCGCACTTTGGCCAGCGCACGATGACTCGACAAAAAGCCCAACTGCGGATTGATCCAGTCGCGCGAGGGCCCGCCGACTTTTGCCGCGAGAATTTCAACCCGCTGTGCGTTTTGCAATTTGGTATTGAGCGGCACGATGTGACCATCGAGCTTGGCACCGCGGCAGCGATGGCCCAAATCGGTGTGAACGTGATACGCAAAATCGACCGGCGTTGACCCGGTCGGCAGATCGACCACTTTGCCCTGCGGGGTGAATACATAAACGGTGTCGTTGAAAAGTCCCTGCTTCACCTGATCCGAAAAGCCGGCCTCGTCAACCAGCTCGCGTTTCCATTCGAGCACTTGCCGCAGCCAGGCAATTTTTGATTCGAACTTTTTGTCAGCCGCCGTCTTGTGGCTGGTGCCTTCTTTGTAGCGCCAGTGCGCCGCGACGCCGTGCTCGGATGCCGCATGCATTTCGCGGGTGCGAATCTGCACTTCGAGCGTCTTGCCTTCGGGGCCCAAGACAGCAGTGTGCAAGGACTGATAATTGTTGGCTTTCGGCTGCGCGATGTAATCGTCAAACTCACCCTGAATCGGCTGCCATAGATCGTGCGCGAGGCCCAGCACCGCGTAGCAATCGGCGACGCTGTCGACCAGCACGCGGATGGCGCGAATGTCATACAGGTTTTCGAAGGCCACATTTTTCGATTGCATTTTGCGGTGAATCGAAAAAATGTGTTTCGGCCGACCCGCGAGATCCGCGCTGATGTTGAGCTTATCCAGATCTGCGCGCAGCGAAGCCAGCACGCGGTCGATGTAGGCCTCGCGCTCGTTGCGTTTGCCGTCAAGTAAAGCGGCAATGCGTTTGTAAAGTTCGGGCTCCAGAAAGCGGAAACTGAAATCTTCCAGCTCCCACTTGATTTGAAACACACCCAGACGATTGGCCAGTGGCGCGAACAGATCTTTGGTTTGCTGGCCCGCTGCGCGACGCACCGCATCATCGGCCCTGGTGATCGAGCGCATGAAGACCACGCGCTCGGCAAGTTTGATCAGCACCACGCGCACATCATCGGCCAGCGCCAGTAGCATCTTGCGCAGTGTTTCCAGGCCGGGGCTGCTCGCTGCATCGCTTGATTGCGCGGCGATACTGTCGATGCGCCCTGCCCGCTGCACGCCGTTGATCAGCGCCCATATTTCGGCGCCGAAGGCATCCGTGATGATCACGGCATCGATCACGCTTTTGGGCAGGCTTAACACCAGCAATGCGGCGGCAATGGTCTCATCGTCGGCATCGATGCCTTGCAAAACCGCCACCGTGTCCAGCGCACGTTCAAATAGTTGATGGCGCGTTGTGAGCTCGCTTGCTTGCGCAGCGGCGGCGGCGAAATCAAGCGCACGAATCGACTGCACACGAGCCCCGAGCGACTGCCGGATGGTGGCAACGGAATCGGCGTCATGAGATTTTTCGATCAACATAGACAGTATTTTATGCGATGCAATCTTGCGCCGTCGCGCTTGGCTGGCAAAAAAAGGTATATTTGGGCATGGTGGTTGCTTATTGTTGTTATGTCGCGATATCAAAATTACCTAACCAAAAAACTCCATGGCGCTTAAGCCCTTTTATAACGAGATGTATGCCGCTGACGGCAGCGTGCGTCCGCAATACGCCGGATTTGCCGAATGGCTTGCCACCACGCCGCCGGAAAAAATCGCGCAGAACCGCGAAGCGGCCGACCTGATGTTTCACCGCGTCGGTATCACTTTTGCGGTGTACGGCGAGACCACCGGCACCGAGCGGCTGATACCTTTTGACATCGTGCCGCACGTCATTCCCGGCAAGAAATGGGAAGTCGTCGCACGTGGCCTTACGCAACGCATCACCGCGCTGAACGCATTTCTCCACGATGTGTATCACGAACAAAATATTCTGAAGGCCGGCAAAATTCCCGCTGAGATGGTGTTAGGCAATAGCCAATTTCGCCCCGAAATGATGCACGTAAATGTGCCCGGCGGAATTTATGCACACGTCGCGGGCATCGATTTGGTGAAGGACGCCGACGGCGAATATTATGTGCTGGAGGACAATCTCCGCACACCTTCCGGCGTGTCGTATCTGCTCGAAAATCGCAAGATGATGATGCGGCTTTTTCCCGAGCTGTTCGCTGCGCAAAATATCCGCCCGGTGGCGCATTATCCCGACATGCTGCTCGAAACCTTGCGCAACGCCGCGCCGCTTGGCGTTGACAATCCCACCATCGTGCTAATGACACCGGGAAATTTCAACTCGGCATATTTTGAGCACGCTTTTTTAGCGCAGCAAATGGGCATCGAGCTGGTTGAAGGCGTCGATTTATTTATTCAGGACGATACCGTTTTCATGCGCACCACGCAGGGGCCGCAAAAAGTCGATGTGATTTATCGGCGCATTGACGACGACTTCATTGACCCTCTTGCATTCCGGCCCGATTCGATGCTCGGTGTGCCCGGCCTGATGAGTGCCTACCGCGCCGGTCGCGTGACCTTGGCCAATGCTGTCGGCACTGGTGTCGCCGACGATAAATCGATGTATCCGTACGTGCCGGAAATGATTCGTTTTTATCTTGGCGAAGAACCGATATTAAAAAACGTGCATACCTACATCCTCACCAACAAAGCCGATCTCGACTACGTGATCGCCAACATGGCCGATCTGGTCATCAAGGAAACACAAGGCTCTGGCGGCTACGGCATGCTGGTGGGTCCCACCTCGACCAAGGAAGAGCGGGAACGCTACAAGCGCCGCGTGCTCGATGCGCCGGAGCGTTTCATTGCGCAGCCGACGCTGTCATTATCGACCTGTCCGACGTTTGTGGGTAAAGGTTTGGTGCCGCGCCACATTGATTTGCGGCCTTATATTCTTTCCGGCAAAGCGGTTAATTTCGTGCCGGGGGGCTTGACGCGCGTTGCTTTGCGGGAAGGCTCGCTGGTGGTTAATTCATCGCAAGGCGGCGGCGTCAAAGATACCTGGGTGGTGGACTGATATGTTGAGCAGAACCGCTTCCACACTCTACTGGATGTCGCGCTACGTTGAGCGCGCCGAAAACACCGCGCGCATTCTTGACGTCGCCTATCGCATGTCGTTGCTGACGAAGGATCCGGATTTACAGGATCAGGAATGGTTTGCGCCACTCAATATCACCGGCACCTTGTTTCCCTTCAGTGGCCGCCACTCGATCGTCTGCGCGAAGGAAGTGTTGCACTTCGTGGCATTGGATGCCGAGAATCCGTCGTCGATTTATAACTGCGCAAAAAAGGCGCGTGAAAATGCCCGCGCCGTACGCGGCTCGATCACCAGCGAAATGTGGGAAGTGCTCAATGCCACGTGGCTTGAAATGCAAAACATGGACGAAGATCGCCTGTACGCGCGCGGTATTTCGACATTTTTTGAATGGGTGAAAGAGCGCTCGCACCTGTTTCGCGGCGTGACCTTCGGCACCATGCGCCGCGATGAGGCTTTCCAGTTTCATCGCCTGGGCACCTACATGGAGCGCGCTGACAATACCGCGCGCATGCTCGACGTGAAATACCATGTGCTGCTACCGAGCGTGGAAGATGTCGGTGGCGCAGTGGATTATTACCAGTGGTCGGCGGTGCTACGATCCGTCTCGGCGTACGAGTCATATCGCAAGGTTTACCGCGACACGGTGACACCGGTGCGCATTGCCGAGCTACTGATCCTGCGGGTCGATATTCCGCGCTCACTGCATTTCTGCATGCGCGATGTTTACGAAATTCTTTGCGCGGTGCAAAACCGGACGTCAGCAGAAGCCACCCGACAGGCAGGCGAGATTTACGCGGCAATGCAATTTGGCCGTATCGGCAATATTTTTCATACCGGACTGCACGAATACCTTACCGAGTTTCTGGAATCCACTGACCGGCTTGGCGAGGAGATCACCGCCTCGTTTTTCGCGCCTGAAGTTGCCGTTGCTGTCGCAAAAGAATAACTTCTGCATGGAGAATTTGAAATGACTTATTGCGTTGCCCTGCGGCTCGACTCTGGGATGATTTTTGCATCCGACTCGCGCACCAATGCCGGTGTCGACCACATCGCGACCTTCTGCAAAATGCGCGTCTACGAAAAACCCGGCGACCGTGTCATCGTGCTGCTGTCCAGCGGCAACTTGTCCATTACCCAGGGTGTGATCAATATTCTCGACCGGCACCGTCATGCCCCGCTGGCGGAAGACACAATCTGGTCGGTGACATCGATGTTTGATGTTGCAACGCTGGCCGGCAACGCACTGCGCGAGATGCAGGAACGTGATGGCCACACGCTGACGCAAAGCGGCATTGAGTCGTCGGCCAGCATCATCCTCGGTGGCCAAATTGCGGGCGAGGATGAACGCCTGTTCCACATTTATTCGCAGGGTAATTTCATCGAGGCATCTGATGAAACGCCGTATTTTCAATTGGGCGAAGCCAAATACGGCAAGCCGATTCTTGATCGCGTCTTAACCCCGGGCACCCCGCAAAAAGAAGCGGCCAAATGCGTCTTGATTTCGTTCGACTCGACCATCAAGTCAAACATTTCGGTCGGCTTACCGATCGATATGCTGTGGTATCCGCGCGATTCGCTGCGGGTTGGGGTACAGCAGCGGATCCGCGAGGGTGACCCATATTTTTCGATGCTGCGACAACGTTGGGGCGGCGGCTTGCGGCGGGTGTTCGGGGAATTGCCGGATCCGGATTGGATGGAGTGATGAGGGCGGTTACCAATGAAGTGTGACAGGAGAAACGTAACCGGTAACAACCGCTCACCGCCCGTTATCCGCCCCGCCACATCCGTCACCCGTTACGAGTTCCGAAAATGACCATCCGCGTAGCCCTACACCATAAAACCAAATACACGTTTGATCGCGCGATCAATCTCTCGCCGCACGAGGTTCGCTTGCGTCCCGCCGCGCATTGCCGTACGCCAATTGAAAGTTATTCGCTGACCGTTACGCCAGAAAAACATTTCCTGAATTGGCAGCAGGATCCTTATGGCAACTGGCTCGCGCGCCTGGTCTTCCCGGAAAAAACCCGCGAGCTTTCGATCACGGTCGATCTGGTCGCCGAAATGACGGTCATCAACCCGTTCGATTTTTTTATTGAGCAATACGCCGAGCAATTTCCGTTTGCCTACACGCCGGAAAATACCCGCGAGCTCGCCGCCTATCTGGACATTGATCCACCGAGTGCATTATTGCTGCAATGGATTGCCGAGGCGCGCAGAACAATTCTTGCCAAGCCCATCATCACCATCGATTTCATCATCGCGTTGAACACCCGGCTACAGCACGACATCAAATACCTGATCCGCATGGAAGCGGGTGTGCAAACGCCTGAAAAAACGCTCGAGAGCCGGATGGGCTCGTGTCGCGACACCGGCTGGCTGCTGGTGCAGATTCTTCGCCATTTTGGTATCGCTGCGCGCTTCGCATCGGGCTATTTGATTCAACTCGTCAGTGACCAAAAAGCGCTCGACGGCCCTAGCGGCACCGATAAGGATTTCACCGATTTGCACGCCTGGGCCGAGGCCTACCTGCCTGGTGCCGGCTGGGTGGGGCTCGACCCGACCTCGGGTCTGCTCGCCGGCGAAGGTCATATTCCACTCGCCTGCGCGGCAATACCAACTTCCGCAGCACCGGTATCGGGTTTTACCGACGTGTGCGAAACGACGCTTGAGTTCGAAATGTCGGTGACGAGAATTCACGAGGATCCTCGCGTCACCAAGCCGTACAGCGACGCCCAATGGAGCGCCATCAGCGCGCTCGGCATTGCCGTCGACCGCGAGCTACAAACAGGCGACGTGCGCCTCACCATGGGCGGCGAGCCGACCTTCGTTTCGATTGACGATATGGAGGGCCCGGAATGGAATGTCACCGCGCTGTCACCGAAGAAACTTGCGCTGTCGATTGCGTTACTGCGCAAACTACAACCAAAATTTGCACCCGGTGCCCTGGTGCATTTTGGTCAGGGAAAATGGTACCCGGGCGAGCCGTTGCCACGGTGGGCGCTGTCTTGTTATTGGCGGCCCGATGGTCGCGCGTTGTGGAATGACGAAAGCTTGATTGCGTTCGAAATCGGCAAAAAACCGCTGCAGAAAAATGACGCGAAAAATTTTGCTACTGAACTTGCCAAACAACTGGGGCTTCACGCCGACTATGCCATGCCCGCTTACGAGAGTGTGCTGCGCACGATTCGCGATGAGGCCGCGCTGCCCGACAACATCGATCCACTTGACCCTGGTCTTAAAAATTTTTCCGGTCGCGAAAAACTCATCGCGCAATTATCCGGCGCAATCGGCGAGCCAATTGGCTATGTGTTGCCGCTGAAAGCGATCGAGCGCAAAACGCCGGATGCGGATAGCGAATGGGCATCGAGTCTCTGGCCGCTGAAAGCCAAACATTTGTTCGTCGTCGACGGTGATTCGCCGATCGGGTTTCGGCTGCCGTTGGCCTCACTTCCAACCGTTGCTGAGGAAGACGCGGACATCATCATCCCCGTCGATCCATTTTCGGAGCAAGTTGCGCTGGCCGCAAAACCAAAAACAAAGAGCAGCAAGGACGCGCCCGCCAAACCGTTGATGCACACACTTAAAAAAGGCGAGTCCGCCAAGAAGATCGTGCGCACCGCCTTGTGCGTCGAGGTGCGCGACGGCATGCTGCACACCTTCATGCCGCCATTGGCGTTGCTGGAGGATTATCTCGCGCTGGTCGCAGCGATTGAAGCGACTGCGACAATGCTCGCGATACCGGTGCGGATCGAAGGCTACCCGCCGCCGACCGACAAACGCATCAAAAAATTCGCCATCACCCCCGACCCCGGTGTCATCGAGGTCAACATTCATCCGTCGTCGTCGTGGCAGGAATTGGTCGCCAACACCACCACGCTGTACGAAGAGGCGCGCTTATGCCGGCTCGGCACCGAAAAATTTATGCTCGATGGCCGTCACACCGGCACCGGCGGCGGCAATCATGTCACGGTCGGTGGCTTGACACCTGCTGACAGCCCGATGTTGCGGCGGCCCGATTTATTGCGCAGCTTGATCACCTATTGGCAAAATCATCCGGCGCTGTCGTATTTATTTTCCGGCACCTTCATCGGCCCAACCTCGCAAAGCCCGCGGGTGGATGAAGCGCGGCACGATTCGCTGTACGAGCTGGAAATCGCCTTCGAGCAGATGGATGTGGCGTTGACTGATGCCGCATTGAAATCGGCAAAAAATAAAGGCCGCAGAGAATCCGACAAGCCGTGGCTGGTGGATCGATTGCTGCGCCACTTTCTGGTTGACCTCACCGGCAACACCCACCGTGCAGAATTTTCCATCGACAAACTGTATTCGCCCGATGGTCCGACCGGGCGCTTGGGACTGCTTGAATTTCGCGCGTTTGAAATGCCGCCGCATCCGCAGATGAGCCTCACGCAAATGCTGCTGTTGCGCGCGCTGATTGCACGCTTCTGGAAAACGCCGTATCGCGGCAAACTGATTCGCTGGGGCACCGAGCTGCACGACCGTTTCATGCTGCCCTACTTCGTCGCTGCCGACATGAAAAGTGTCGTCGATGATTTGAACGCTGCTGGCTATCCGGTGCTCTTCGATTGGTTCGCACCGTTCCTCGAGTTTCGTTTTCCGCGTTACGGCTCAGTTGCGTATCAGGGTGTTGAGCTGGAACTGCGGCAAGCGATCGAACCGTGGCACGTGCTCGGCGAAGAGATGGCCGGTAGCAGCACCGCGCGCTATGTCGATTCGTCGCTTGAGCGCTGCCAGGTGCGCGTGACCGGCATGACGCAGCAGCGCCACGCCATCACCTGCAACGGTCGCGTGTTGCCGATGACACCGACCGGCACGCCGGGTGAATTCGTCGCCGGTGTGCGCTATCGCGCGTGGGCGCCACCCTCCGCGCTACACCCGACCATCGGCGTGCATGCGCCGCTGGTACTGGACATCGTCGATACCTGGGCGCAGCGATCCGTTGGCGGCTGCACCTATCACGTCGTCCATCCGGGTGGACGCAGCTACGATGATTTTCCGGTGAACGCGTTCTCGGCCGAAGCGCGTCGCGTCGCGCGTTTCCAGAAAATCGGTCACACACCGGGGCCGATGGATTTCAAACCCGAGGGCCGTAATCCTGCGCATCCATTCACGCTGGATTTGCGCAGGCAGCCGGATTTTGACGGTGCGCAGGTGATGGCGATACGCGCGGGTGAGCAGTAGGCTTCCAGCCAGCATAAATTGCCTAAACACCAGCATCAGCGCGCTTTGCAGGCACAAAATGGCTGAAAAGCCGCGCCAACTATAGATCTTGCTTGCGAGACGCGGGCTGCTAAATTGCACTTGCCGCAAGCCGTATCGATGCCGACTGCCACGGCGCAGGCACTGCTTACCCATACCCGTCGCCTTGCTTGACAAAGTTCCCCGCAGTCAAGATACTAATTTCCCGACGGCCAACAGCCCTCGCCACCGACCAACTGAAAGGATTCCGATGCGATTCACAAAATTTCTCTCGGCATTTCTATTTCTGATACCTACTGCAGTCTTCTGGGGCAATGCCACGGCCGCCCCAACCAAGCTGGATCCGGATCCAGCAGGAACACCCATCGTCGTAGAGGTCAATACCGGTGGCGACCGGGATGCCCTGGAACGACGCGAAGCGATGCTCGAGCGCTTTGGAGACTACCAAAGCGAGGAGTTCAAGGCCGCGATGGTCGCCGCGGCGCAGAAGCACGCCGCGCAGTACGCGGCGCAGCTCGCCGGTGGCAAGGGTGGCAAGGGCATCCCGGCCTGGAAGTCGCTCGGGCCATCGTCCGCGCAATACCAGACCAACGGCGTGACGCTCGCGGTCTCCGATAGCGGGCGTGTCCGGCGCGTGCTACAGGACCGCAAGGAATCCGACCGCGTATATGTTCTCACTTCAGGCGGCGGCCTGTGGAGTACCGACAACTTCGCTGATCGCAATCCGGAGTGGAAACCGCTCACCGACAACCAGTTCAATACCAGCGGCGGCAACATGGCGCAGGGCCGCGCCGCGAAGACGCTTTACGTCGGTCTCG